>JBKQOA010000040.1:0-70545 GCA_052145735.1 Limisphaerales bacterium | reverse complement strand
GAAGGCTCGAGGAGCGGCGATGTAACGGGTGCGTCTTGAGGTTGCCGCCGCTTCCGGCAATCCTTCGCTTCGCTCAGGCTCGCCTACAACGGCGGCAACCTGATGAGGAACAAACAAACTGAAAAGGGGACATTTTCTCCTGAGTGCTAATGGGGACATTTTAAAAGAGTTTTGACACCGGCAAGCATTGGCCGTTTTCGGGGCGGGGAGGCAAGGCTGAATTCGAAAGGCTGAAAGCTGAAACAGGAGAATATCCAACATCGAACATTCAACATTCAATGCCAAGGGCCGAAGGCTAAAGGCTGAAGGCTTCCACCGTCGCCGGGCCTATGGTGGAAAAGGAAGGCTGCACCGGCACTAAATCACTTTAGCCTTTAGCGTTTAGCATTCAGCCTTGATCCACCCGCCACCCGCCTGTTCTACGGCGACGCAATCCGATAGAACCGGGCCTGCTGAAGCGCCGAACTGGTGTATGTCACGCCGCCAGCACCAAATACGTCGCTGGACAGGACGGTCCATTGGTCCATCGGCAGCGTCAAATCACCCGAAGCGAGGACCCGATAACTCTGGCCATAGGGACCGGCGAACCTGATTTGCGCCGTTCCGGTTCCCATTGAAATTCCTGTGAAGACCGGCTGACCCGGAAAGAAGGTGATGAGCGACACGGTTCCCGGCGGAATGGTATTGGTGAAGCTGGCCGCCACGGCGAGGAAGTTGGTGGAGATGTCCTGCGAGCCGGGCGTGGGATTGTTGGTCCGCGTGGCTTCATCTTGGGCAATGCCGTAGGATCGGACCATGGCCGTCCCGCCGGGCACGAAGCCGGTCAGGTTGATTTGCGCGGTGAAACTGGTCGTCACGTCCTTGTTCATGACCAGCAGGTTGAGCAAACCGTCCGCTCTCCGCACCCCGTAGGCGGCGAGGAGCAGGTAATCGCTGGTGGGATTCAGCACGGCATCGCCGGGCTGGACGAAGTACCGCATCAGCTTGTCCGTATAAAACATCGGGTACCGGATGTTCGAGTAGAGCAGCAGTCCCTCGTCGCCATTGGTGCGCCAGCCGTAGATGGTCGGATCAAAACTGCCGCTGGCATCGGGGGCGTTGCGGAGGTCCCACCAGACATAACCGTTGAACTCCGTTTTCATGAGCTGGCTCAAACTGTCGGCCAGATACAGCCCGCACACGACGCTCGTGGATTGCCGGCCCAGCGCACTGGTCTGGTTGTTGTTCTCGGTGCACAGGAGCTCCACGTTCGTGTTCTGCGGGCCCAGATAATCCTGAAGCTGCTGGCGCAGATCGGCGGCGTCGGCGGCCCAGTTCACGGAGGCCTGCAGCAGCAACGGGTCGCTTTCGGGACCGATATATTGCGGATACACGTGGTGGACGAGGAAATCCGGGGTGACACCGAAGTTCTTCAGGTACGTCAGCATGACCGGGGTCCAGCCGTAATGCGTGATTCCGGTTCTCGGGTTCACCACGGGATGAGCGGCGTTGTTGGAACTGCTGTCTTCACCCGGGGTGGCCACAACGCCGATCTTGATCGTCGGGTCAGCGGCTTTCATCATCGCGATGTATCCGGCGGCGCGGAGCGCGTAGGTATAGGGATCGTGCACCGGGTTGTTGTAATCGGTTTCCCAGCCGCCATAGCATTCGTTGCCAATCTCCCAGTACTTGAAATGGCAGTGATTGGTCACGTTGGCGGACCGGACCCAGGCCGCGGCTTCGTTGCTGGTGCCGGTGCCGTAGTTGACGGTGATGATCGCTTGCGCACCCACATTGGTGGCCACGTGCATGAAATTCCCGAAATTCATGGACCACGTCCAGGTGTTATTCAGAGTTGTTCCCGTGGCCCAATGATATTCATCGGACAAGGAGCCGCCGGGAAACCGGAGAAACGAGGTTCCGAGTTCGCACAAGGCATTCGTCGTGTCCGCGGTATCCAGATAACCGTCGTAAATCGCGGTGTTGACCCCAAACCAGCGGTAATCGGCGGTGCGGACCGTTTTCGTCGGATCGAGGTTGACATGCACGAGCGCGGGCGCCGGTTTGGCGGTAAGTTGAACGTCGTCGATGTAGAAGGTTTCCGTGGGACCGGTGTTCACCTGGATCACGATATGATTGACGTTCGTCATGTTGGCGGCGCCGAGCGAAGCGAGCGGGATGCTGAATTGCGTCCAGGTGCCGGCGGGCAGGGCGGGCAGGTAAACCGACGCGCCTCTTCCGGTGGCTCCATACAGCAGGTAGACGTACAGGTTCTGGCCGCCGGCGGTTCCTCCATGAACCCAGAATACCAGGTTGGAATAGGGGGTGATGTTGAAATCCGTGTGCCCGAAACAAATGGCGTCCCAGGTGTTCGGGCTGAGACTGATGGAATCCGCACCGGAATGAACCGGCGAGGGGTTGGCGAAATTCCGATTACCCCAACCCCAGTCCTGAAAGGCATTGACCAGGTTGTCGGTGTAAATCGGCAGGTTCGCCTGGCCGAAGGCCATTGTGGACGCAAACAGAGAAAGAAACAGCGGGAAGAAAAGCACCAGTCGCATAATTGTTAAATCATTAAGGCATCAAGTTAAGCCGACCCTGCGCCACTGGCGTAACTACAACCGTTCGCCGCTCAAGCTACGGAATTAATACAATATATTCCACAGCGGGCCTGCGGTCGAGCAGAAAACCCGTCAAGTCAGCCTGAGGTGCGAAATCCGCCATCTGCAGCGAAAGCGTCAGTCCTGGAATTATGACATTTCTCTCCTGCCAGGATTGTGAAGGGTTCAGTCCCGCATGGTGAACGAAAGGCTGAAGGCTAAATTCTGAATTCTGAAGGCCAAATCTTTGAAGACCTACGAACACGCCATCAACTTCATGCACCAGGATGTCTCCTGATTGCTGTGAAGGCAAAAACAATACCAATGTAGGGACGGACCTCTTTTAGTTCAAAGGCGGTTGGATGTTTCATTGTCCCAACGCCCATTTATAGCAATTAACAAACTGGTCCTTGTCATCCCACTGGCTCACGTCCACCTGGCCCTTGGTCAGGAGAAAGTATTTCAGCGCCTTCGCCGGGTCTCTCGCCAGCGCCGCCAGATGAGCGGCCTCGTTCTTGGCCGCCAGTGAATCGGGGAAGTTTTTCAAAATAACCTCAAATCCCCGGTCCGTCCGCTCCCAGGACAGGCTGTTCTCCTTAAAAACATTGGTCGGGCATCCATAATCATGAAGATCCCAGACCACTTGGGCATAAATCATATCTCCGGCCTCGCCGCCGATGCGGTCAGCGGACTTTTCCAGGTCCCGTTCCGTTTCCCCGTCATCCCCATACCAACGCGGCAGCAGGAACACAGCCCGGCTGCGGTAATAATATTGATAGTCTGGGAATTCCTTGATGGCTGCGTTGAAAATGTTGTTGTAACGGGTTCGATCCAGTTGCAGCCCCAACGCAACTTTTTGCAGTGCTGACCAATAAACCGGGCATTTTTCGTCCAGTTGCCCGGCTTTGGCCAGCACTTGGGCCGCCATTTGCAGCCGTTGGCCAAAGATCTGCCACCCCTCCTCCTTTACCGTGCTGGCCCAGCCACTACCCCGGGCCTTCCATCCATAATCGGTCAAAAATCGGCCCAACTCCACCCGGGCCATCACGGATTGCGGCCTGGCCTGAACCCAATCACGAATCTGCTTTTCGCGATCCTGCCAGACCGCGTCGCCATCATCATCGGAAAGCTCAAGCCCGGTGTAAACCCAGGCCAGTTTCCACGATCCATCCGCATACTTCTCTTTGGAAGCGCGGTATTTGGCCGCCAGAGCCTCCAACTGTTCATAATCTTTGTCATTGAACAGGGCCAGGGCCTGCTTTTCGATTTGTTTTTGTTCCAGCTTCTCCGGTGATTCGACCACCGTGATTTCAGGCAGTGAACCGGCCGATGTTTGTCTTGCTGGCACCTGGGGCTGCTTTTTGGAACAACCCAGCAGCACCAACGGCAGCAATAAACAAATGAATTTGGTTTTCATTTAATTGGAATTAAATCCATTCCCGGCAGTCTCAGCAAGATGACAATCCAAATTAGTTGCACGGCAACCATGCTGCCCAGTCCGGCAATCACTTTCACGGTACTCATCCAAGTTCAGCCGGAGGCTGCTTCTGCAAAAGCTTTCGTCAATGGCGATTTGAGTAATGGGGTCATGAATGTGAATGAAATGGGGCAGTCTCGCATTTTGAACCATCTTCGCTCCTGCCGGGCGGCAGCTAAAAAAGGCTGGATTCTAAAGGCTGAAGGCTGAAGTCAGCGGAAGGCCCAAAAAATGACGTCAGCGCCCATCAGCGGGAATCCTGTTGATGGAGCAGCTTGGCGAGATTGGCCGGCGTGGGCAGATGCTTTTGGAATTGGCCCTGCGGCACGAGGAATGTGTAATGATGGTTGAGAATTGAATGTTGAGAGTTGAGGGCGAATGAAGAAATCCGCGTCCATCTGCGGTAACATCCAACAGCGTTTCCGACAGGGCTTTCTCTCCGTCACCGCTGTTCGGTTCTGTTCAAGATCAATTTCAGGTCTCAGGCAATTTCGCGTTCATTCGTGCCCATTCGTGGTTAAATGGCGTTTTCTAAATCACTCCAGAATCATTCCGGTCGTTCTCAGCCAGGTCTCCGCCAAATGGGGCCATTCCGTAATCGGAAGCTTCGTGCGGCGCAGTCCAAACGCATGTCCGCCCTGTGCATACAGATGCATCTCCACGGGAACCCCGACGTTCTTCAGTGCCATGTAGTAAACCAGCGAGTTGTTCACGTTGTCGATCGGGTCATTCTCCGCCTGCACCAAAAACGTAGGCGGCGTATTGCTGGTGACCGGAACATTCGGATTCAACTGAAAATTCCCATCGTCTTTCCACAGATGTCCCGGATAAAGAGCCATCGCAAAATCCGGGCGGCAGCTTTCCTTGTCGGCCGCATCCACCGCCGGATACGAGCGCCGGTCAAAATGCGTGCTCATCGCCGTCACCATATGCCCGCCGGCCGAAAATCCGATTACGCCAATCTTGTGCGAATCAATATGCCACCCGGCGGCGTGAAAGCGCACCAGCCCCACCGTCCTTTGCGCATCTTCCAGCGCCGGCAGCGACTCCGCATACGCCCCCGATCCCCGGGTCGGCACGCGGTACTTCAAGAGCACCGCAGTGATGCCCCGGGACGTCAGCCAATCACAAATCTCCGTGCCTTCGAGATCGATGGCCAGACAGTTGTAGCCTCCGCCGGGAAACACGACGACCGCAACGCCCGTATTCGTTCCCTTTGGCGAATAGACCGTCATCGTCGGCTGCGAGACGTTGCATACCGCAATCCAAGGCACGCCGGCAGGCGACAACACGTTCGTGGCATACTCCGGCCCCGGGACCGGCTGAGGATCCGGAACTGTCCCCGGCCATATCGGCACTTGCGCGTGTCCCGGCGACGGCTGCCAGACATTCGTCTGCGCGTTCAGACCGCCACACGCAAACACAACCCCGAGAACGAGGATAAAAGGCTTCATCAGAAGCCTGCAGATGACAGACTAGGAGTGGGCTGTCAAGCCCATGGCTTTTCGGGTAGTGAGTCAATTTGATCGGCAGGGACGACCGGCCGGTCGTCCGGCAGCGCGGCCCTACCTTCGAATTTGTCAGGTGTGATTTCAAATCGGGACGCCACCGCTTTTTCGGCAGCGCCCCGATTTGACCCGGAGCGCGGAATGTCCTCAATCCGCAGCGGTTACCTTGGCTGGAAAAGCCGCGAGTTGAGACAACTCGCGCTCCGGTTATTCCGATGCGTGTGAAATGTGCTTGTGCTGGGTTCGTCCCGCATTTCGAACCATCGACAGCGGGAAAACATCCAATTGTGCGCATCCTGGCGGCAAATGAGTGAGCGTGGTTGGCGACGGTTACCCGCTTTTACGCGGGAAATGCTCCGCCAGCAGCTCACCGGCCCTTTGCACACCGTGGATGATGCCCGGCGTGAATTCGGATTTGCGGAAATAGCCGGCCATGGCGTCCGCCAGCTTCCGCCAGAATTCATCCCCGCACTTCGCGTGAACACCTTCATCGCCGATGACGGCAAACTTGTGTGAGCGCGGCGCCACGAAAATCAGCACCCCGTTCCGTTCCGGGGACTGGTTCATGCCCAGACGCATGAATTCCACCTGCGCGGCGACGACCGGCTCATCAACGTGGTTGGGGCTGATGCTGACGCGGATTTGGCCGGAAGTCTTTTGTTCGGCTTCACGAATTGCCGCCACAATCCGGTCGTGGTGCACATGTTTTGTAAATTTTCGCGGGTGCATAAATTACCATCCTCCTCCCGCGCCGCCACCGCCGCAGCTGCCGCCACCGCCGGAAAATCCACCGCCGCCCGAGAAGCCACCGCCACCGGAATAACCGCCACCGCCCCATCCGCCTGAACTCCCGATACTGCCAATCGTCCAAACCGAATAACCGCGTCCCAAGGTTCCGCCCCGCAGGAAAATAAGAAATATAAAAACGAGCACGGCCACACTGATAAGTGCCGGGATGATTTGTTTCACCCGCCGCAATTGTTCCGCCACCGTCGTGCCGGTGCCCTTGTATTCGCCCTTCGTCGCCGCGAGGATGGCTTGCACGCCCGCCGTCAGGCCGCCGTCGAAATCGCCAGCCTTGAACCGCGGTGTAATCTGCTCGTCAATGATCCGTTTGCACAGCGCGTCAGGCAGCACACCCTCCAGTCCGTAGCCGGTCTCAAGGAACATTTTGTGGTCCTGGAGAAAAACGAAGAGCACGGCCCCGTTGTTTTTGTCCTTTTGCCCCACCTGCCACGACCGAAATACACGCACGGTATAATCCTCGATGGAAGAGTCCGATTGCATCTTCGGGAAAACGGCCACCACGATCTGGTCGGAGCTTTGGCGCTCGAAATCTTCGAGCGTCCGGTTCAACTGCGCCGCCGTCTCGGCGGAGATGACGCCGGCGTAATCGTTGAAATAAGCCGCCGGCGGGGGCGGGATGACTTCACTCGCAAAGAGCCGGAAACCGGACAACAAAACCAGGATGGCGCAGAGGCGTCGCACGGTTCAATGGTTCGTCGCCGCCGCCGGCTGGTTGAAATCGAACTGGACCTTGGGCGGCGTCTCGGCGCCGGCCGTGGCGGCAAAATAAGGTTTCGCCTGGAAACCGAAAAAGCCGGCGTAGAAAACCGCCGGAAACGATTTGATGGCGGTGTCATAAGCCTGGACCGCGGTGTTGAAGTCCCGGCGCTCGACGCTGATGCGGTTTTCCGTGCCCTCCAGTTGCGCTTGCAACTCGCGGAAGTTCTCCGTGGCCTTCAAATCCGGATACCGCTCCACCACGACCAGCAAACGGGACAAGGCCGACGAGAGCTGGCCCTGGGCCTGGTCAAACGCGGCCAGGCTGGCCGGATCGCCCGGCGCCTTGTTGGGGTCAAGCTTCACCTGGCCCACCGACGCCCGCGCCGCGGTGATTTCCGTGAGCGTGGATTTCTCGAAATTGGCCGCGCCGGAAACGGTGGCGACGAGATTCGGGATGAGGTCGGCCCGGCGTTGATAGACGTTTTGCACCTGCGCCCACTGGCTGTCCACGCCCTGCGACAATTTGACGAGGTGGTTGTAACTGGCGCCCGCCATCAGGACAGCAATCAGGACGAAAAGGCCGAGCACCACCAGAACAAACAGAATGATCGCGAGTTTTTTCATAATGACCGTTACACTTTAACTTTTCCGGCCCGGGCAACAATTACAAAATTCGCCGGTGTCCGTAATCGTGTTCGCGCCGCGTGGCCGGTGTTTTGCCGGCTACCACCTCCTTTCCAAAACCATTCCCGGCGTGCCGGAGCCGGGCCCGGCGCCGCGGTTTGGGATTGCTTCCCCGAACCTTCAGCCATTAAAAAGAAACCCATGGAACCGGTCCATCGTTTCAATCTCACGGTGCCCGCGGAGGTGATGGATGAAAACCGCCACGCGAACAACATCGCTTATTTGCACTGGATGCAGGAGGCGGCCATCCAGCACTCCGCCATCTGCGGCGCCACCCGGCTGGCCCAGGCCCTGGGCGCAACCTGGGTGATCCGGACGCACCGGATTGAATATCTCAGCCCGGCGTTTGCCGGCGATGCCATCACCGTGGAAACCTGGGTGGCCAACTTCCGCAAGGTGCGGTCACTGCGCCGGTACCGGTTCCTCCGGGCCGCCGATCAAACCGTCCTGGCCGAGGCGGAGACCGACTGGGTATTTGTGGATGCAGCCACCGGGCATCCACGCGCCATTCCCGGCGAAATCCGGACGGTTTTTGGGGTCGCGGCCGGTCAAGCCGCGGAAACCCGCGCATGACGCGGCGGATTGAATCCCCGCTGATTGGCGGCAAGTCCCTGATACAAGGCAAAATATAAATCCGCCCAGAATGTAACCAAACGGTTACTTATTCGTCTGGATTTATGTAAGGCAACAACGCCTCGAAAAAACCATGAAAACCAAAATGCTCCTCCTGGCCGCGCTGATCGGCGCGGCTGCCATGTCGGCCAACGCCGGAGTCCGCTTCAGCCTCTCCATCGGGCTGCCGCTGCCGGTTATCGTCTCGACCCCGGTGGTTTGCACAACGCCAGTCGTACCCGCACCGGTGACAGTCATTCAAACCGTCCCGCCCGGTCCGGGCGTGGATTATGTCTGGGTGCCGGGTTATTGGTCGTATTGCACGACCGGCCGGGTTTGGGTGCCCGGCGCCTGGTGTTGCCGTCCGGCTCATGTCGTCTATGGTCATTACCATGCCGGTCGCCGCTGGTACTAAACATTGGGAGACCGCCGCAAACGGGCGTAGCGGCTTTCGGCAGAAAGCCGGACAATTTTGTTCCTTGCGCAATTGCGGCGGTCTGCCGACCCGCCGCTACGATAGCCGGGAGTTGTTCAGGGGGCTCATCGGGTAAAACAATTCCCAGATTTGTCCGCCCCCAACTTCTGGACAGGTGGGGCGAGCGTCTCCGCGAGCCGTTGTTCACAATTCATAATTTGTAAATTTCTCCGACTTTCTCCAACAGCGCGTCATGCTGGCGGGTTCCGGCTTCATCCATTTTCGCGCTGCTTTGCCGGGACAAGTCCGTTTTCGGCGCGACCAGTTGACACGATTTGCCGTGTAGCGCAGCTTTACGCGACCGATCCCGTTTTATCTTCCAACTTCCAGCATGGACAAGCCGGGGGCGTCTGGCATCATCAAAGGTAATCAATTCCCAGCCTATGAATGAACAAAACTCAGGAACCGTGCCGGTTGAATCAACTCCGTCACCCGTGCCTCACAAGGATCGTTCGGCAAGTTTGATCGTCTTCGGCATCCTGACGATATTGCTGGGCTGTTTGTGCGGGCTGCTAATTCTCTTGATGGTGGCCGGGCAGGCGATGGCAGCCAAAAACACCGGTGCGCCCGCCCCCTTTTCGACCATCCTGCCCGTCCTATCGCTCTACGGCGCCATGGCGGTGGCGTTGATATGGCTGGGTATTGGTTCCATCATGGCCCGACGCTGGGCCAGAGCGTTGTTGCTCATCTTTTCCTGGAGCTGGCTCATCCTGGGACTGTTGATTATGATTCTTATGGCGTTCCTGATGCCGAAAATTCTGGCAAACGCGTCGTCCAACATGACGGCCAACCACCCGGAGCTGCCTGCTGCATCGATGTTCGTCGGGATGATGATCGGCATGTTCCTGTTTTACGGCGTCTTCTTTGTCATTCTGCCGGTGGTCTGGACATTTTTCTATAGCAGCCGGCATGTGAAGGCCACGTGTGAAACGCGCGATCCCATAACACGCTGGACCGATGCCTGTCCGCTGCCGGTGCTGGGTCTTTGTTTGTGGCTGGTGTCTTCCGTGCCGATGATGCTGGTCATGCCGTTGGCGGGTCATTGCGTGATGCCATTTTTTGGCATGTTGCTCACGGGCCTGCCGGGCGCGCTGCTTTGTCTGGCCATTGCCGCCCTCTGGGGCTATGCCGCGTGGCGGTTGTATAAACTGGATGTGCGGGGATGGTGGCTGATCTTGATTGCCCTGTGTGTGTTCACGATGTCCGGCCTGGTGACGTTTGCGCAGCATGACATGATGGAGATGTATCGCCTGATGGGTTATCCCGAGGCGCAAATCGAACAGATACAAAAGATCGGCTTGCTGGCGGGGCACCGCATGATCTGGATGATGTCGTTTTCCATGCTGCCGTTCCTGGGATACCTCTTTTTCGTAAGAAAATTTTTCCCTCCCCGCAAATCATGAATAGCCCCGCCCGTCGCGTGAGGCCGAAGGCCTTTTACGCGGCGCGAATTTGTGGGAAGTTCATCACTTGAACGTCCACGGCGAGGTGTCCACTCCGAGTTCCTGAACGAGAAAGGCGTAGATGTCGGCCTGTTCCGCCACGCGGTCTTTCAGCGAGGAACCCATGCCGTGGCCCGCGGTGGCCGTGGTGCGCAATAAAACCGGCAATCCCGAAGTCGTCGCCGCCTGCAGCCGGGCGGTCATCTTCCGCGAATGCGCCGGGTTCACCCGCCCGTCATTTTCGCCGCAGGGAAACAGCACGGCGGGATAGGCCGTGCCGTCCTTGACGTGCTGATATGGCGAATAGGCGTAAAGCGCCTTGAATTGGTCCGCATTTTTGACCGAACCAAATTCCGTGGTGTTGAACGCGCCGTTGGGGTCCAGTTCCACGCGCAGCATGTCGTAGATGCCAACGCGGGAAACGACGGCGCGGGCCAGGGCCGGCCGTTGCGTCAGGAACGCGCCCATCAGCAGGCCGCCGTTGCTGCTGCCCATCACCGCCAGCTTGCCCGGGCTGGTGTATCGGCGTTTGATGAGGTGTTCGGCGCAGGCGATGAAATCGTCGAAGACATGCTGCTTGTGCGTCAGGTTGCCGGCGAGATGCCAGTCCTCGCCGAACTCGCCGCCGCCGCGCAGATTGGCCACCGCATAAACGCCGCCGGCATCGAACCAGATGCGCCGCGTGGAGCTGAACGCGGGCGTGAGACAGATGCCATAGCCGCCATAACCCGTGAGCAGGGTCGGTGTCCGGCCGTCAAGCTGGATGCCTTTTTTTCGCAGGATGCTGATCGGAATTTTTGTCCCGTCCTTGGAAGTGGCGTATTCACGGACCACCTCGATGTCGTCGAAATTTGCCGGCGAGGTCATTCGCAACGCCGTCGGATGCGCCTTCACCATTCCCGGCTCCCATTCATACCATCCGGGCGGGACAAGGAAACTGGTGTTCGAAAACAGGAGTGCGTCGCCGTGCCAGCAGTGGAGTCCGCCCACCGATGAAACCGGCAGGATCGGCACCTGGATGGGTGGACCGCCGGCTTGGGGGTAAAACCAGAGGAGCGACGGCCCGCCTTCCATCATCGCGACGTAAAGCCCGCTGGCGGACGGCGCATAATCGCCCACCACGCCCTGCCCTTCCGGCACGACCACGGTGGCGTTCGTCAGGTCAAGGCCGGTCAGCGGCAGGCGCAGGATTTTTCCGCGCGGGGCATTTTTTTTGGAGAGCAGATACAACGCCGCATCCTTGCCGAACTGGACCACCTTGACGCCGTCTTCGAACCGCGCGAGCTGATGCCACGACCCGGAGGCGTCGCGCAGGTAATGGGCGAAGTCGCCGCCGTCGCCGTTGGCCACCGTGGCCAGGAGCCATTGGCCGTCCTCGCTCGCGGTGAGTTCAATCTCCGCGATGCGCGGAAAATCGCGGCCCAGCTCATACGTGTCGGTGCTGACCGTGGTGCCCAGTTTGTGAAACCAGATTTGCTGGTAAAAATGCAGGTCGCCCTCCGGCCGCTCGCCCGCGTGCGGATAGCGCGTGTAAAAAATGCCCGTGCCGTCGGTATTCCACGCGGCGCTGCCGCCGCCCGTCGGATACTGAACGCCCGGAATGACATCCGGCAGCGCGCGGCCCGTGTCCGTCTCGAAAAAATGCAGCCTGCCGTTTTCACTGCCGTTGTCGGAGAGACAGATGGCCACAAGGCGTCCGTCCGTGGACGGCGTCAACCAGTCCATTGCGGTCGTGCCGTTGGTGTTCCAGGCATTGGGATCGAACACGACCTGGCGCAGGGCGGGCGGAAAAACCGATTTCAGCCGGACGAGCACCGGCTGCTGCGCCGGCGGCTTGAAGCGCGTGGCAAAGATGACTCCGCCCCGGCAATCAACCAGGCCGTAGCTGGCCGATTCGTCCGCGATCAATTCCGAAAGTTCCTGCTCCAATCCATCATGGAACTTCAGCGTGTCAAAGAAGGCGCGGGTGCGCTCGTTTTGCCGGCGGGTCCAGTCGCGCACGGCGGGGTTGGTGCCGTTCTCCAGCCATTGGTAATTATCCACGACTGCGACGCCATGATAGACATTGGTGACCGGCTCGCGCGGGGTGGCAGGAATGGCCGGCAGTTGGGCGAAGCCGGCGGAGGCAGCCGCCAGACCAAATCCCAACACCACCGGCAAAACGGCGTGGATGCGACTGGAAAAGCCCATACGGCCAGACAGTAAACCCCGCCGGTACATGGACAAGGTTTTTTTACGGATTTACCGGGGCTTGATTGGCCTGCGTCTTTGGGCCCAAAAAAGATGTGCATCCGCCCAACGGCCACGGAATTTGAACGGCAGACCCGTTATTGTCCACAAAGCGTGGCGGGCCGCTGAATCTGGCCCGGCGCATCCTCGACAAGGCGCCTGATATTTTCGCCTTCCCGTGCTCAATTTGCTCAGGGACTTAACCGGAATGTTGCCCTTAAATTGCTGGTGCCTTAATAAGGTGTGGTGACGTTAAGCACACGATGACCCAGCCGCTTGCCGGCAACCAGCACAACCGCTTTGTATTGTCCGGCGACCTTGAACGTCGTTGGCGGCAGCGGAAAAGCAATTTCAGGAACATGAATGCGTTCACCCTGTGAACCCGCGCTGATATGCCCGGTGGCGGTCGAAATGATCCGGCCGCCCGAATCTTCGATGGTCATGGTCACGGGCAGGGATTCGATTGCTCCCCCGATATTGGTCACAAAAACCGTCGCAAAAAACGGCGGAGACGTGAGCGGGATTTTGAGCGATTGGAAGCGTTGAAAAATGCCCGCCAGCGTAAGTTAGCCAGTCACGGGGTCACGAATCGCAGGGTCTGAAAAGATGATTGCGGGCGTTAATACCGGGTCGTTGTCCATCAGGAGTTAAAATGGCAGAATTTCAGAAACAAGTGAACAACGGATTTCCGGGGCAACCTTCTGGACAGGTTCCTTTGCTTGAATAACCGCTGTGAGCGCATTACAACGCACAGCGCAAAAACATCCGGCAACGCCTGCTCAAAAAACCCAGATCCGGTGCTATTCCTTGTGCCCAACCAGATTGAGCGGCCCCTCGAGTTCGATCTTGATCACGGTGGCATCGGGATCCATCGCCTCCTGCGGGAGATCAACAATGAGGATGCCGGGTTGATCGGCCCAGAGCGCCTTCATGAAACGGCGATATTTCAGCTCGCCACCACCGACGACGCTGACGCGTTTGATGGCGTTGCGGATGCCCTTGACATACACGCCGTCCGCAGGATGGTCGTAGCAGATCAGGTAGAGCACGGTGCGATCCTTGCTCAGCAGGCTGGGGCCGTAATAATAATCCTTGGGAATGCCGGCAATGGTGCCGTACAGAGCTTCGGCATGCTTGTGGGTCCAGCGTCCGAGGCCGAGGAGGACTTTTTCCTGTTCCGGCGTGATGGTGCCATCGCTCCTCGGGCCGACATCGAGCAGCAGGTTGCCACCCTGCGAGGCGCATTCGGTGAGCAGCCGGACAATCTGCCGCACCGATTTGAAATTATGGTCCCGTTGCTGGTAGCCCCAGGAATCGTTGATGGTCATGCAAAGTTCCCATGGACCTTTCGGCGCGATCACCGGAAGCGCCTGTTCCGGAGTTTGATAATCTCCGTAACCCTGCATGCGGCTGTTCAGGATCACCCCGGGGTCCCATTCCTTGAGCTGCCGGCGCAATTCGGCCATTTTCCATTGCCCCGCCGTGCGTTCCCAGTCGCCGTCAAACCAGAGCAGATCCGGATGGAATCGCTCGCAAATTTCCCGGAGCTGGGCGTCGTGGAAGGCCAGAAACCGGTTCCAAGCTTCCGGATTTTCGGGCCCCTGCGGATAGGAAAACCGGTTGGTCCGGTCCTGTGCGGAAGTGCCGCCCTGATTGAGCACGCTGGCGTAATCCGGGTGGGACCAGTCCAAATGCGAGAAATACAAACCCACCTTCAGACCGTTCTTGCGCAGGGCCTCGCAATAAGGGCCCACCAGGTCGCGACCGGCAGGCGAACCGTCCTTGGCGTTGAGTTTGCTCTGCGCCGTGTCCCACAGGGCAAACCCATCGTGGTGTTTGGACGTCAGGACCGCATAACGGGCGCCGGCGGCTTTGAACAGTTCGGCCCACTGTTCGGGATTGTAATTTGCGGCGGTAAAAGTTTTGGCCTGCGCCATGTAGGTTTCATAAGGCGTGTCCCCGTTGTGGAAAGCCCACGACTCGCTGCCGTTGCCGGCGGAGTAGATGCCCCAATGAATGAAAATTCCCAGGCGGGCGTCGGTGAACCAGGCCATGTCCGGTTTGTCTGTGAGAACCGGCGGCGCGGCCTCGTCAGCGGCCAACAGACCGATACTGGAGAACAGGGCCAGGGCAAAACCAGCAGCTGCGGAAACCACAGGCTTTGCCGCCCGAAGAGCGGGGCGCTTGAATTTGAGGATCATAGGGTTGCAGTGTTGTCGTTCCGAAGCCGTTTCGACAAGTTGAAAAATTCCTGCCGTAAAGACCCGCTGTCGGAAATTCCCACCTCAGATGGGCCGGTTTTCAACTGCCCGGTGAAACACTGAATCCAGATGTGTTCCGACGGCCATGCGATTATTTTCGCATTCCGTTGCTCAATTTGCTTAAATACCCGCCGTGAGCGTATCCCAACGCACAGCGCAAAACATCCGGGAGCGGCTGCTCAAAAAGTCATATCCGGATGGGCTGCGAAAGCGGCTGTCCCCCCGCCTGCCCGCCGCTGAACCGCTTCCTGACCGATTGCCGCTGTGCAATGACCATACTGCCGCGGGACTCGAGAATCGTCAGGGCTTTCTCAAACAAGTGGGGATTGCCGTGGACTGTCTGGCCGGCGAAGCCGGTCAGCCGGCGCCGGAAACGCTCGCCAACAACATCGAGAACCTCGTCGGGTTTGCCCAGGTGCCGGTGGCCGTGATTGGCCCGCTGCGAATCAACGGCGTTGAGGCCCACGGCGACTTTTTTGTTCCCATGGCGACCAGTGAAGGCGCCCTCGTGGCGTCCTATCATCGGGGCGCCTATGTCATCAGTCATTCGGGCGGTGCGGCGGCCATGTGCCTGACGGAAACCATTTCCCGGGCTCCTTGTTTCGTCTTCAAGTCCACTTTTGATGCCTGTCTCTTCCTGGAATTCGCCATGCAGGAATCGGCAACCTTCCAGGAACGCATCTCCAAAACATCGGGTCATTGCACGTTCATCGAACTCCGGAGCGCGCTGGCCGGCCGGAATCTTTTCCTTGGGTTTGACTACCAGACCGGCGATGCGTCCGGGCAAAACATGGTCACCATCGCCACCGACGCTCTCTGCCGGTTCCTCGTCGAAAAAGCCCCGGTGAAGCCGGTGCAATGGTATGTCGAGGGCAACCTGTCCGGCGACAAAAAGGCCACGATGCTTTCCTTCCTGTCCGCCCGCGGGAAGAAGGTGATTGCCGAGGTGGTCATCCCGGCGGCGCTCCTGAAGAAGATCATCCACGTGACGCCGTTCCAGATGATACAATACGGCCACGCAGCCATGCTGGGCGGAACCCAGAGCGGATCCATCGGCGTTCAGGGTCATTATGCCAATGCACTGGCGGCCATGTTTATCGCCTGCGGTCAGGACGCCGCCTGTGTTTCGGAAGCTTCCACGGGTTTGACCGACATGGATGTGACCGGGCAGGGCGACCTTTACGCCTCGGTCACGTTGCCGAACGTCATTGTCGGGACGGTAGGCGGCGGAACGCATTTGCCCACGGCCCGCGAATGTCTGGCCATGCTGGGTTGTGTGGGCGAAGGGACGGCCCGCAAGTTCGCCGAGATTTGCGCGGCCACGATCCTCGCCGGCGAAATCTCCATCATGGGCGCCCTCGCTTCCGGCGAGTTTGCCGGTGCTCACGCCAAATACGCGCGGCAGAAGAAAAAAGGCTGAAGGAGTATGAGTAAACAGCCGCAGAAAAGGAACCCGCCGCTCAAAACAACAAGGCCCGCTCTCCGTGTCGCACCCAAAAACTGCGCACGGACGGTTAGGTCCGCATGCCGGTCATCACCAGTTGCGACTTCGGTCATGCGACCCCGCTGCTGACCCGGCCAATTGGCGGCCGATGCGGGATCAAGGTATCCGGGGACGAAGCGTAAATCGCGATTACCACGCACTGACCGTCCAGCTTTTCCAGTCACCCGTCACGTGCCAATTGTGCTATCCCAGCAAGGCGTGGACCTGCTTCAGTTTGGACACGATGTTGATGTCCGCCGGGCAGCCGGGCAGGCAGTCGCCGCAGGCAATGCAGGCGGTGCCGTTCTTCGTCAGGGTCCGGTATTCCGCCCGGGCGCGATGGAGATCGTGATAGTCCATGGCGTACCGTTCGTAGCGCAGGATGTCGGCAACAGCGATGTGCTCCGGGCAATGCGACACGCAGTCGGCGCACAACAGGCAGGTGAGCCCCTTGTTGTAGGCCGCCAGCAGGCCCAGCGTCTCATGGTCGCCGGCACTGACGGCACCCTGCCGGGCGGCGCCGACGTTTTCCTGCAACTGGTTGAAATTGCTTGTGGCAATGACGGCCGCCGTCAGGTTCGGATTGGACATCAGCCATTTCACCATCGCCGCGGCGGGGGTGCTGCCTTTGAAACGCGGTTCGGCCAGCAGCGCCTGGAATTTTTTGTCCTCGGCCGCGCGGCCCACGCCGCCCATGGTCTTCATCGCAATCACGCCGAAGTCCTTCTTCCCGGCCAGCGCGATCACGTCCCCAATCTCCTTCTTGTCGCCGTAGGTGTAGAAAAACTGCGCCGCCTCGTAGGGTGAGTTGTCAATGAGGTAGCTGATGATGTCGTAGGCCATGTCACCGCCGATGTTGTTGTAATGATGCTGGGAGAGCGCCAGGTGCTTGACGAGCCCCTCCTTTTTCAGCCGTTCGTAGGCGCGGACCACGCCCGGTTCCGTCTTCGCCTCTTCCACCGAGTGGTAACCGAAATGGAATTTGAACACGTCGTAATAGCCGACGCCCGACCGGGCGACGCATTGTTTGACGAACTGGTAATGCTGTTCCTCGTCAATGTGCCCTTTCATGTGGTCGCCGCCCACGCGGTCCACCACCACTTCGAGGTAATAGGATTCGCGCGGCTGGCTTTTGATGGCCGCCGGCATGGTCTCGGCAGTCCAGCGATGGGCCTTGTGCCAGTAATTCACGCCCTGCTCCACCGCCAGCGGAATGACGGCCGCGCTCCAGTCGGAGGCGCCGACCAACGCGCTGATTTCAAGGCCGGTCCGCCCGTAACGGCGGCGGGCCAATTTGCCGGTGGCGGCGGTGGCGGTCTGTGCGTTGGCGGTCAGTCCACCGAGGCCGGCCAGCGCGACGCCCGTGGCGCCGGCGGCTCCCACCCGGATGAATTCCCGGCGGGTCAATCCGTTGAGATGATTCATGTCGTCTTTCATATTGCCCTGCCTTTCTTCGGAACATCCATTGTTGCCCGCGCGCCCATCACTTTCAACCGGTTTCTACTCTCCGCCAAAATTCGCGGTTTGTCATGAAAATTTTTCATCGCCTCCTGAATTCGACTGATTTCAAAACACGTGGGAAATGGGAGTCGGGGCGGTCGGGTTCGTCCTGCCCGTCACCCGCCACCTGCCACGCGTCGCCTGGCGCCTTCCCCGGCATTTGCCAGCTTGCTATTCACGCGAATCCCACCGAAAATGCCAGCGTTGATTTGCGACAAGGATGAGTGCTGATTCCACAACCAAACAATCCGGCGGCCCCGCCCTGCCCTTCACTGAGGCCGGCGCCTGGGGCGGCGTGGGCGGCGGCTGGCAGCCGCTGTTCGGGAGCTTTCGCGGCGCGGGTTACAGCATCGAGTGGCATGACTTTTTTGCGCGGCGCGAGTTCGACTGGGCGGCCAGTTTTCATCCGGATTGCGTGGAATTGTGCCTGAACCTCGACGGTCACGGTTTTGTGGCGGGACCCGGCGCGCGCGCGGAGTTCGCTCCAAAAACGGCGGGCTTCTATCACCACAAGGACAAGCCGCTCACGGCAAAGCGGGAGGCGGGCGAGCAGCACCAGTTTCTCACGGTGGAATATTCGTGTCCCTTTCTGGCGAAACATTTCGCGGGCTTGAAGGCAACGGCGCATCCCATCGTCGGCGCGGCCATCAAAAACTGTCCGTGCGAACACGCGACCGGCGCGACGGTGCGGCTTACCGCCGATCAGCAGCAACTCATCGCCCTGTTGCGGCGCCCGCCGGTGTATGCCGCCGCCCAGCCGCTCTGGTACCAGTGCAAGGCGCTGGAACTGGCGGTGACATTCCTGCTCCAGCCGCCGCCGGAGCAGGAGCTGTTCTGCACCCGCCAGCAACGGCTCGCGCGGGAGCGCGTGGAGCAGGTCATCCTTTTGTTGAAACAAAACCTCGCCGAACCGCCGGCGTTGGAGGAATTGGGCCGGAAGGTCGGGTGCAGCCATTTTTACCTGAGCCGCATTTTTTCCGCGCAGACCGGCCAGACCATCACGCAATATCTGCGTCAGCTGCGCATGGAAAAGGCGGCGGAACTGCTGCGATCCGGCGAACTCAACGTGACCGAAGCCGCGCTGGAGGTGGGCTACAACAGCCTGAGCCATTTCAGCGCGGCGTTTCATGAAACGTTCGGCTGCTGCCCCGGGCTGTATCCACTTAAAACGCCTACGCAGAAAAACGGCTGATTCTATGTGGCGCCGAGCTTCACCAGCAAATCGCCTTTTTCATTCGTCATGACCGCCAGCAGCGGCAAATTGCGCCGCGCCGGGCCTTTGGTGACCTTGCCGTCCGGATCGAACGTCGAGCCGTGGCAGGGGCAGTGGAAAGTTTCGTCCGGCCCGGCGTCCAGCCTGCACTTCCGGTGCGTGCAGACGGCCGAAAGCGCGAACAGATTTGCCCCGCGCCGCACGATGAAGAATCCCGGGTCGCGGAAACGCGTGTAAACGCCGTCCGCCAGATTTTTCCCATGCCCGGGATTATGTCCGCCAACGCGGATTTGCGCTGTCGCCCGTTTGCGATTTGTTTGCGGCGCGTTGCGCTGGCTCCGCGCCGGCAACCGGGCACGCGATTTGTCGGTGCAGGCGGGGGAACAGACGGTTGAGTTGTACCCGGCGCGGTTCGGGAATTATCAAAGACCGCTGCGCAAATGCCGGATCAAGGCAGACGCCGGCACCAAGCGGCGTCATTTTGTCGCCGGGGCATTTGTTGAGGCGCTTGCACCCACCACGGTCAATTGGCTTGAGCTTTCCAGCACGATTTCGGGCTTGTCGTGGTATTTTTTTATTTTTCCATCAATTTCAACCGGTTTGCCCTGCAACGATTTCAGGTCGCCAAATTGATTCGTCTTGTCCGAATGGATGACGGCCGAAAAGGGTGCGTCCGGATGCGGCCGGTCCAGGTTGAGAAACACAATCGTCGGCCGGAAGGTGATCTGGGCGACTTTACCGGTCACAATCATTTCCTGGTCGTAATGTTTATCGGCATCGGCAGTCCCGATTTTTACGGGAGCGGCGCTGTTGGTTTCGCCAGCCAGGGCCCAGCCGGCCGTCAGGGTCAAAGTTGTGATGATTGCCAGGATTGTTTTCATGCATGCATTGGAATCCGAGCGCGCCAAATCAGCAATCAAATTCTTCAGGCCATTCCGGGAAGACGCAACGGGAGGCTGAATTGTCATTCCTTTAAAAAACGCACGGCACCAGCGCTTTCACCCGGGCTTGGTAGGCGGGATAGGCATCGGGAAAATGCCGCAGCAGGAGCTTTTCCTCCTGCTTCAGCTTGATCCAAAAGCCGGCGAAGTAAAAGACCAGCGCAGGCAGCGCGGCCACCCGGTTGGACACCAGGGCGGTTCCCAGACACATGACCAGTATGCTCGTGTAAATCGGATGGCGCACGAATCGGTAGGGCCCGCGTTCCACCAGCACATGTTTCTCCTTGAACACGACCAGGCTGCTCCAATTGTCGGCGAGCACTTTGCGCGACCAGACCGCCGCGCACAGTCCGAGAACACAAATCAGAACCCCCGGCGCCTGGAGGAGGACCGCATGCGGTATCAACTCCCGGCCCAACCGGCCGGGAAATGCTGGCCAGAAGAGCAGGACGCCTCCCGCCAGAATCGGAAGCCGGTGCGCCAGCATGCCGGTCCAGCTTTGGCGTTCCGCGGCGGCCTTCACCGACCGGGCGTTGATGGCCCAATACAGCACAAAGCTGATCCAGCAAGCGATGATGAGTCGTCCGCACACCATGAATCAGAGCCTAGCACCGCAGGGTTCCATCCGGCAATGCGGCAGAATTTGTGGCCAATATTTTCTTTCCTGTCACCCGTCACGTGTCATCTGCCACCCCACCAGGTTGTGGATAACCTTTGCTGGACAGGAGAACGGGCCGGAGTAAAGTCGCTCCCATCAGCAGGAAAACATTCTCTGCCTCGTCGCAGATGTGTAATCGGCGTCCAGCCCGGCCATGACCCGGTTGGATGGCCGGGTCACTCGAATGAACGTTTATGCCCGATGCCCAGCCCCAAATCGTTGAGGAACTCACCCGGCTCCTCGACCAGCAAAAACAGATTCACAAGCTGCTGGAAGACATCAACGACCTCATCGAGTTCCGCACCGTTTACCAGCGCTGGGACACCCAGTCGTTGAAGATCGTTCAGACCCTCGCCCCGGATAAATTCGCCCGGTTCGTCGATTTTTTCCAATCCAATCCGAACCGGAAGCTGCTGGACAACAGCATCCAGGATTATGTCCGGGCGACGGGACAGGCCGGGGACGCCTACACCGAGGAACTGCCCTTTGATCCGCAGGAGCTGGCCCGGATGCGGTTTCTCAATCAACTCCAGATTCTGG
Organism: Limisphaerales bacterium; assembly: GCA_052145735.1. Classification (GTDB taxonomy): domain Bacteria; phylum Verrucomicrobiota; class Verrucomicrobiia; order Limisphaerales; family UBA11358; genus UBA11358. Next base: position 49,437 of record JBKQOA010000040.1, on the reverse strand, counting down.
ATGAGCTGTCCTACCGGATTGAATCCGTCCTGGCCGACATCGAGAACCATCTGTTCGCCGATTTGCTGGACAAGGAACTGGAGGCGGCGAAAGCCTTGAAGCCCATCAGCCTGCGGGCGGCCGGAACGCTCGCCGGCATTGTTCTCGAACGTCATTTGCGGAAGGTGGCGCTAAATCACGCCATAACCATTCCCAAGGAGGAAACCACCATTCGCGACCTGAACGACCCGTTGAAGCTGGGCAAGATCTATGACTTTGCCGACTGGCGAAGGATCCAGCAACTCGGCGATTTATACCATCTCTGTTCGCACCAAAGAAACCACGACCCGACGCCGGAGCAAATCGAAGATCTCATTGCCGGGGTGCACACCGTCATCAAGTCGGTGGCCTGACCGGGCCGGCGAAAGTTGAACCGCCTTGGCCACCTCCGGTTCTGGATTTTAATCTCCGCCCGGCCGGCCCAAGGTCGGGCCGCATTCATGGTTCCAGTTCCACGGTCAAAAATCCGGCGGTGTCTTAATTGGTATTGGTAACGGAAACAAAAGGCGGGGGCAACGGCACCAGAATGTTTGTCGAGGTGCCATTTCCCGCGTTCAATGTGGTCAGGAAATCAAGGCTGTTTCCGGCCTGCGCCGGTGCAGCCGCAGAATTCGTCTGTTGCCTTGAAATGTCTTCGGATATCTGAACTTTCGCTTGAAATAAAATCCAGGCAATTGCCGCACATAGCAGAATGGCGGTTATTATCAACATGGCTGCCACATTAATCCAAAAGCGTTCTTTTCCAGTGTCACGTGAAAAATGCGCCTTTCTCATAAAAACTCACTTGTAATTTTCGGTGTCGGCAACCACTGAGACACGCACGGCAGTTTCAGCGGATACAACGGGCGGGATTTCCATTGCTGTGACGAAACGTTCGTCTCGACCGCCTTTGCCGTTGCGGGCAGGATGTTTTACCTTCAATCCAGGCGGCTGGACCATGGTTGCCATATTGTTGCTGCCATTATTCCCGTTCTTCACGGGTATTGGAAAGACGGAAATCAACTTCAAATCAGGGCGTTGCCTTGAATTCCTCCGCTTTGACAAATCATCCGTTCCGGCCGATACTCCGCCCATGAAAACAGTTGCCATCATCGTCACCATTAGCCTCTTGCAAATGCTGGCCGCCCGCGCCGGCTCCCTTTACGACATTCCCGTCAAGGACATCGACGGCAAGGACACCACCCTGGCCGGCTACAAGGGCAAGGTGCTTCTCATTGTCAATGTCGCCTCCCATTGCGGTTACACGCCGCAGTACAAGGGACTCGAAGCCCTCTACCAGAAATACCAGGACCAGGGCTTCGTCATCCTCGGCTTTCCCTGCAATCAATTCGGCGGGCAGGAACCGGGCAGTGACGGCGACATCAAACAATTCTGCACCAGCAAATACGATGTCACCTTCCCCCTGTTCGACAAAATCGAGGTGAACGGCGCGAACCGCCATCCGCTCTACGTCCTGCTGGCGGGTCCGGACTCGCCGTTCCCCGGCAACATCACGTGGAACTTCAACAAGTTCCTCATCGGCAAGGACGGTAAAATCCTGAAGCGCTTTGATTCGAAGGCCACGCCGGAATCGCCGGAAGTGACGCAGGCCATCGAGGCCGCCCTCGCCGCAAAGTAATCACCCGACCCGGGTCTGATGGGCTCTGGCGTCTGGGGATTGGGGTTGAACCCTCGCCTCCGGCGTTCAACCTGCGACCCGTTTCGTTGTTTTCCAAATGTCACCGGTTTGTTTCCGTGCCGCCTTTGACGAAAATGGAGTGGCGTGGTTTGCTGAAGGTGCAAGTCAGTAACATTCCTGCCGATGATTGGCCCCGGCGCTGGTGACGCTTCAACACCAGCGCCCTTCTTGTTGCCGAATACAACCGCGGCAAATGCCGGAGTGTGTTACAGTTGATACCTTCGCATAGGCCGTATCTTGGGCGGCTCACATTGACGCTTTCCTTGGCTGAAAGGTTTCGTTACAAGTTTGTTCTGTGAACCCGGCTTCATGGCGTCACGGCGTCACGCGCTACCAATGGCTGGTGCTCTTCGTCGCGTGGCTGGCCTGGGTGTTCGATTCGATGGACTCCACCATCTACGCGCTGGTCCTGCAACCGGCGCTGCATGACCTCCTGCGCGCACCCGGCGGCGGACCTGCCTCCGCCGAGGTCATCGGCTGGTATGGCGGCATCATTTTCTCGATTTTTTTGATCGGCTGGGCCATCGGCGGCGTCCTGTTCGGCGTGCTGGCGGACCATTTCGGACGGACGAAGGCGCTGGTTTTCAGCATCCTGATTTACGCTGTGTTCACCGGCATGGCCGCCCTGTCGCAGACCTGGTGGCAACTGGCCCTGTTCCGCTTCCTCACGGCGCTGGGCATCGGCGGCGAATGGGCGGCGGGCGCGGCGCTGGTGGCGGAGGTGTGGCCGGAGGACAAGCGCACCCGGGCGGCGGGGCTGTTGCAATCGGCGTGGGCCGCGGGATTTTTGGTGGCGGCGATCATCAACCTGCTCCTGCGCAACTGCGGCTGGCGGCCGATCTTCGTGGTCGGGGTGGCGCCGGCGCTGGTCGCGCTCTTCGTCTTCTGGTGGGTCAAGGAACCGGAACGATGGGTCAAGGCCCGGGCTGCGGAACGGCAGGCCGGCGGCGCGCACCCGTTGAAACTGGCGGAACTGTTTGCGCCGGGGTTGTTGCGCGCCACGCTGGTCGGCTCCGGGCTGGCGTTTGTGGCCGTGTTCGGTTTGTGGGGGGCGACCAACTGGACGCCAACGCTCATCCGCGCGTTGCCGGAATTGCAGGGCCTGAACGCCTCCGAACTCACGAGCCGCGTCAGCTACGCCACCATGCTGCTGAATGTCGGGGCGCTGGCGGGTTACCTCAGTTTCAGTCCGCTGGCGGATCGCGCGGGCCGGCGTTGGGTCTTTGCCCTGATGTGCGCGGGCAGCCTGGTGATGCTGCCGGTCACGTTCCTGACCCCGCGAACCTACGCCCAGGTACTGTGGCTGCTGCCGCTGCTGGGGTTTTTCAACAACGGCATTTTCAGCGGCTTTCCGATTTACCTGCCGGAGTTGTATCCCACGCGCATTCGCGCGACCGGCGCGGGATTTTGCTTCAACATCGGCCGGGTGCTGGCTTCCACGGGTCCGTTTGTGACCGGCTATCTGGTCACCGCGCTGGGCAGTTTTGGCCGCGCCGCCAGCGCCGTGGGCGCGATTTATCTCGTCGGACTGCTGATTCTGCCCTTCGCTCCCGAAACCAAAGGCCGGCCGCTCCCGCCGTGAGTGAAGACCGGGCGCGGGGCGATATTGTAACGCGGACAAAGAACAGTGTGCGGCAAATGAAATCAATCAGCCTTGCCAGTTCGGACAAGGTGCTGGCGGCGAAATATAGCGAATCATCGTAACATTGGCACACGAAGGATTCATCAAACCAGGTGCAACGTGGTAGGGCGGCGCTGCCGCGCCGCCTCGGGAAGGCCGAGCGGCAGCTCGGCCCTGCCAGTTCCTCTGCGCCAAAATTGTTGTGATTCACTATAGCCACCGCACATGATGCGCGGGAATAGCTTGGCGGATATTCGCCGGTGGGCTGCCAATAGCCGCTGCGCTTGCCGCTTCAGGACTGACCGCCACCGGTTAGGAAAATCCATCGCCGTTTGCTTTGATAATGATGCTTGTGGGCATCGTTGCGGCGGTTTCTTCGTTTGCGGACAACGCCGGTTGACATGGCCAGCTCCGCATTTGCGGTTGACATCCTCGTTCCGGCGTAGTCAGTTCCCGGCGTAAAAATTATGAAGCTTCATCGCCAGATATGGACCCTGTTGTTCGGACTGCTGCTCGGAATGCAGGCCCTGCACGCGCAGCAATTGCGCACCGTGCAGGTCAGCACCGCCAATGGCGTGCTGGAAGGCGTGGTCAGCCCCGACGGCAAGGTACGCACGTTCAAGGGGATTCCTTACGCCGCGCCGCCGGTCGGCCCGTTGCGCTGGAAGGCGCCGCAGCCGGCCCCGCCCTGGACCGGTGTCCGCCGCGCCGTTGACTACGGGCCGCGCGCCATGCAGGGGCACATCTACGATGACATGGTCTTCCACGACGACGGGCCGAGCGAAGACTGCCTGTATCTGAACCTGTGGATGCCGGAAAATCCTCCACCGACGAATCTGCCGGTAATGGTCTGGATCCACGGCGGCGGCTTCATCGCGGGGTCCTCTTCCGAGCCGCGCCAGGACGCCGGGAACCTGTCGAAGAAGGGTGTGCTAGTGGTCAGCCTCAACTACCGGCTGGGGGTATTTGGGTTCTTCGCGCATCCTGAGCTCACCAAGGAGTCGGGGCACGATGCGTCGGGCAATTACGGGCTGCTGGACCAGGTCGCCGCACTAAAATGGGTCAAGGAGAACATCGCCAAGTTCGGCGGCGATCCCGACAACGTCACGATCTTTGGGGAATCAGCCGGTTCGTCTTCGGTCAGTGCGCTGATGGCGTCGCCCCTGGCGCGCGGTCTGTTCCAGCGCGCCATCGGCGAGAGCGGCGCGATGGTTGGCACCGGCCGGCCGATGAAGTCGCGCGTCGAAGCCGAGCAAGCCGGCGTGAAATTCGCGGAGTCCGGGCTGAAAACAACCTCCCTCGAAGCGCTGCGAGCCCTGCCCGCCGGGGAAATCCTCAAGGCGGCGCTGAAGCAGCCGCAGGAAAGTTTCCGGCCCATCATTGATGGCTATTTCCTGCCGACAAACTGTCTTTCAATCTACGGCGGCGGCGGGCAAAGCCACGTGCCGCTTCTGGCCGGATGGAACCGGGACGAAGGGAGCTTCAAGTCGTACTTTACGAACGACGCGCCGACCGTCAATAACTATGTCCATCGCGCAAAGGCCCGGTTCGGCACCAACGCGGAAGCGTTTCTAAATGTCTATGCGGCGGCCACGGATGCCGAGGCAAAGCGGGCGGCGCAGGATTTCGCCGGGGACCGGTTCACCGGATACTCCACCTGGAAGTGGCTCGAACTGCAGCTCGAGACCGGCGAATCGCCGGTGTTCCGATATGAGTTCGATCAGACGCTTCCGTTGCCCGCGAACGCCCGGCCCGGCACGGAGCCGACGGCGCCACACGCCTGTGAAATCGAGTTCGTATTCCGGATGCTCTCCTCGAAGCATCTGCCCTGGCGCCCGGAAGACCGCGAGGTGTCGGAGCTCATGGCTTCCTATTGGACCAACTTCGCGAAAACGGGAGATCCGAACGGGCCCGGCCTGCCACCATGGCCGGCCTACAACCGCCAGAACGGATACCCGGTGATGCATCTCGGGCCCAGCCCCGGCTCCACTCCCGACCGGCACCGGGGCCGCTATGAATTTCTCGAGCACCTGGGTTCCGACCAGTAGCCGTTGCCCGTACCGCTCAGGATTGGCCTGCCGGGAAAGCGGTGAAGACCGGGTCCAACCGTCCCAGGAAGGATCGGCTGAACGCGATCGAGGACCGAGGCCATCTCCCGCGGGAATGCAGCCGCGGAACGGCAAAAAAAATTGATGGCCCTGGCAGAGCCGATACGATATTCCCCAATGAGATTGAACCCCGAGCGTGACCGCGCCATCAACGGACATCTTCGGGAGATCTTTGACTTCGAGAGCGGGAAGAGTCTTTTCCGCGTCCAGACGGTCAAATCGGTTTTCCCGCTGCTGCGAATGACCTCGGCCGACAACCAGCCGATCAACCAGAGCGCCAGAGTGGAATTCGGTTTTTCGGATCCGGCCGGCAATTTTGCCGGCTCAACCATCGCCTTTTCCGCCGATCCCGGCCGCTGGTCGGTGATGGAAAAAGCCAAAGGCGTCCCCCTCAAACCGGATGCGGAAGGATATTACCACGCGGCACTGGGCGCCGAACTCATCCTTGTTCCCCGCAGATGCCGAAAACGGGTCAATAATATCATACTGAACTGACTCCCGAAACCAGACGCGGCGGATACGATAGCCTGACCACGTGGAGCAAAAGTGAGCGACACCCGCCGGTGACTCAGGTTGGTCGGCCTCCTCGGTCGTATCTAGTCGGCTTGAATTTTCACGGCCTGCGACAAACGCAGATCGCGGGAAGAGGCGCCGATGAACACATCGAACATTCCCGGTGCGATGGTCCATTGATTTTTCTTGGGATCAAAAAATTCAAAGGCGCGTTGGCCGAGCGGGATGGTGACGGTCCGGGTTTCGCCGGGGGCGAGTTGAACCTTGGCGAAGCCCTTGAGTTCGCGCACCGGACGCGGCACGGGCGGATGCTGCGGCCCAACGTAGAGCTGGGCGGCTTCCGCGCCCGCGACCGGGCCGGTGTTTTTCACGTCGAACATCACCTCGCACGTTGCCGGGCCGGTTTTATTGATTCGCAGATTTTCGTACTTGAACGTGGTGTAGGAAAGACCGTGGCCAAAGGGAAACAGCGGTTTGATTCCGTTCTGGTCGTAATACCGGTAGCCGACAAAAACACCCTCGGAATAATTCACCTTCAGGCCGGGATCCTTGTAGCCGGCGAACTCGGGCGCCTCGCTGCGCTCCTGGATGTAGGAAAAGGGCAGCTTGCCGGACGGATTGATTTCGCCGGTGAGGATCTGCGCCAGCGCCGTCCCGCCTTCCTGTCCGGGATAGAGCGCGGCCACCACCGCCTTCGCCTCCGGCAGCCAGTCTTTCATCAGCACCGGCACCCCGCCCCAGACGACGACGACGGTGTTGGAATTCGCCTGGAGGACGGCCCGGACCAGTTCGTCCTGTCCCCCGAACATTTTGAAATCCGCCACATCGTTGCCTTCGCCTTCCGTGTCCGCCGTGTTCCCCACGCAGAGCACCACCGCATCCGCGCCGCGCGCCGTCGCCACGGCCTCGGCGATGGTGGGATCGGGCGTGTGATCGTTGGGATCGCGCCAGCCGAGGCGCATGCCGGCATCACCGCCGTCCTGGTAATACTCGATGCGAACGTCGTACGCCTTGCCGGCTTCGAGATCCAGGGCGCAGGATTTCGGCGACATGCCGTGCTGTCCCCAGTTGTCCACGACCAATTTGCCGTCCAGATAAAGCCGCGAACCGTCGTCGCTGGTGATGGAAAGAACATATTTCTCCGTCTGCAGCGGCACGAGTTTGCCCGTCCAGCGGATGGAAAACTCGTCCGGTTTGAGTCGCGGATCAGGGCTGGCGTTGTCGATCCATTCAAAATCAATCCGGGGGTCAAGGCGGGTAAAGCGCGGTTCGCCCTTGAACTCGTGATTGTCAAAATACTCGCCGAGCAGACCGTGATTCGTACCGTCCGGCGCCAGGAGAAATTCCGAAGGCACCGTCAGGGCTTGCACGGGCTCAATGTTCACGCCCGCGGCAAACTCAACCTTCACGCGGTCGCCGAGAAGCTTTTTCATCCCCTCCACCGGGCTGACTTTTTCCCACGGCCGGATGATCGAACTGCCGCCGCCGCCGGTGCGGGCGATATTGGCCGCCGGCCCGATGAACGCGATGGTTTTCAACTTGTCCTTGGACAGCGGGAGCAGGCCGTCGTTCTTCAGGAGCACGATGCTCTTTTGCGCCATCTCCAGCGCGAGCTCGCGATGGGCGGCGCTGCGCACCACACTCTCGTCGGGCTTCGGGGAGGGATTCTCAAACAGGCCGCTCTCGAACCGCACGCGCAGCAGGCGGCGGATTTTGTCGTCAATGGTCTGCTCCGACACCTGGCCGGATTGGACGGCGGCCAGCAGCCGGTCGCTGAACCAGATGGGATGCGGCATTTCGAGATCGAGGCCGTTGTTCGCCGCCGCCACGGCGCTGTAAACCGACACCCAGTCGGACATGACGATGCCTTGGAAGCCCCAGTCGCCTTTCAAAATGTCGGTGAGCAAATGTTTGTTTTCGCTGCAATGCTGGCCGTTGACAATGTTGTAGGCGGACATGACGGCGCGGACTTTGCCTTCGGTCACGGCCGCTTCAAACGCGGGCAGATGGATTTCGCGCAACGCCCGCTCGTCCACCAGCGAATCAACGCGGTTACGTTCCCATTCCTGGTCGTTGCAGGCGAAATGCTTGACGGTGGCGATGACGTTCTGGCTCTGAACCCCCTGGATATAGCTCGCCGCCATGCGCCCGGAAAGAAACGGGTCTTCTCCGAAACTCTCAAAATTCCGTCCGTTGAGCGGAAAGCGATGAATGCCCACGCACGGGCCGAGAATGCAGTTTTTGCCCTTGGCCTTCACTTCTTCAGCGAGCGCAACGCCGTAGCGGTGAATCAAATTGGTATCCCATGAACCCGCCATGTTGATGGAAACGGGCCACGCGGTGGACGCGCCGGTGCGAACCCCCACCGGCCCGTCGGTCATGCGGATGGGCGGGATGCCGAGGCGCTCGACGCCGCTGCCGTTGAAACCCGTTTCGTCGCCGCCGAGCATCGCGATCTTTTCCGGCAGCGTCAGCCGCGGCAGTAGATCGTCTATGCGGGTTTCAACCGGCAGCGAAGGATTCATATATTTTGCGCCGGAAAAATCCTCCGCCACGGCCACCCGAAGTGCGAGGGCGGCGTTGAACAGGAGCCAGCCGGTGACGAGGCGCCGGACTCGGAAGTTGCGGGAACGAATTTTGATCATCGGGTTTTGGTGTTGAAGGTTTGAAATATTTTCCGGGCGGTTCACATCATTTTTCTAACGGATCAATACAGGTCATCCACAGCCAGTGGCGGCAGTGGTGTGGCGGCAAGGAAAACATGAATGAACCAAAAGACATTAAGCGGACGGGGACACCGGCTGTGGGGTACAACGCCCTCATGGGAGGCATCCCGGTCATAACTGTGCGAGTATGCGAACCAATTCTTGCTGTGATACGTCGCAATACCAGCCGCATTGGGCGGTGCAACCTGCGTTGAAATCCTCGTTGGCCATTGCTGGCATGTGGCACTTCGGACAAAATGGCTGCCACTTGTCGCCCGTCCTCTTGCCGCGACGAAACTCAATGCCTCGATGAATACGAATATCCTCCGCGTGCTTGTCTTTGAGACGTTGTAATTCGTCTTTGAGACGCAGCAACTCGTCGCGTGCCTGTTTGTGGTCAAGGCGCTCACGCTCAAGCTGCGCCTCAACGCGGCCAACCTGAATCTGTAGGTTTGCCACCTTTCGTTCCAAATCGGCAAACTGGTCCTTGGCAAAGGCAAGCCACTGACAGAATATCGCGTCCGAGCTGTGCTCGGTAATCAGTTTATCAATGCTTTCGAAGATGAACATTTCGTAATGATTCTTAACGCTTCAAAGCTATGCCGCATCGGGCTGGAGGCACAAGAATAAAACCGCCGGCGTTACACTGCCTTCTTTGTCGTCATTTGACCTTCGTGCGCTGGTTCGCAAAGAAAGTCAATCGTTTCACCACATTGAAGAATTGCGCCGGCGCAAGGAACGGCCCGAAGACACTTTCATCCACGAAACAGCGTTTGACCGCGAAACCTGCCAGCGGCAACTCGACAAACTCAACGAGCAAACCATGCCGACCGACTGCAATCGCCGGTTAAGACGGCAAGGCAGCTTGAACAGGTTGGCAGCCGGTCAAAATTAAACTCCCACCTTTAAACTTCTGGGCCAGACCAGTCTGCGTGTTACGACACAGCCGGGTGCGACAAATTCATCACCCTAATTGGCCTGACTGGCAGATAGATGTGTCATAGTTGGCGAGGTTAAACCAGGGGTGCCGTTCAGGTCAAGCCGGTGTCACATCGGAGCTATGCGCCAGAACTTTGATGGTAAGCACGTGGCTGTGGAACTGGATGTGCCACCGGCGCTGGTTCTGGTGAGTGGTTAGTCGGTTTATACCGAATGGAACAAATAGAAGCGTGATTTTGAAGCTTCGAAATGGACGCTCCCTCTTCCAACACAGTCTATTGCTTGCGCCAAGCCCTTGCTATCGCGCCCGCGCGCAGGAGGTTTTCTCCGGTCGCACCCTGGGGTACGGCGTCGCCGCTGCCGAGCATGAACCGGGGATTCGCGGCGACGTTCTCCATGAGTTCGCGGACCTCGCGCTCAAACTGGTCGGCATCCTGCAGAATAAAAGTAGTGCAACCGATCCCTCCTCCCAGAGTCTTGCCGTGTTCATTGAGCACAGCTGACGCTGCCGCAACGTCGCAATCTCCGGTCGGAGGCGGGGCCACATCGATAATGCCGTCGAATCGGGCTGCGGCAATCTGTTCGATCACCAGCCGGAGGTGACCGCACATGTGGACCAGGAGCTTCTTTCCGGCGGCGTGCAGGATTTCGGCATACTCGTTCAGCCAGGGCAGTTCGTATTCCTCGATCCAGCGGACTCCAAACGAACTGGTGTTGGTGTTTTCATAGCAGATGCACACCTCCGCCGGCCCTTGCGCCGCAGCTTCGACACGCCGACGGTGCAGCGCCTGCATCGCGTCCATGGCGCGCCGGATCCGGGCCTTGTCCTCGCTGTGCATGAATACGAAATTTTCAGTGCCGATGAGCTTCGTCATGAGCGCCGGCAGTGGCGTGTCGGTCACTGCGGTCGTAATCATCGCCTGCGGATAGGCATTAATGAGTTCGCCGAGGCGCTGATGGTCCGGTTCAACGATGGTGTGCTCCAGCAGGCAAAGGTAGGCGTCCAGATCCGCCCAGCTCTTAATCAGGTATTCTGTCGGATAAGGAATGTAAGGTGACTCCGGGACAAAAGTGTGCGCTTCCCGGATCGATCCCTTCGGGGTTTCGTATGCGTCCACTATGACACCGTTGCCCGGTTCGGAATGAGTGTGGCGGATTGCGCTGTCGAACCTTTCGCTGATGGCCCAGCCGCCTCGGTACAGGTCCGATCCGAAGTAGCGCTGCAGCTCGAAGATGTCCATGCTGCCAAGCGGTTCCGGAAGCCCAGACCGGGTGTAGGGATCAATACACGGCACCCACGGAACGCGTTCGGGCGCCTGGCCCTGAAGCACGGCTCGAATGATTTGCTTGCCGTTCATGGACTCAACTTCTCCCCGGATACTCGATTCGGGATTTCCCATTTGGATTCTGGCCCACGACCAGCGTGGGGCCTTTTTTGTGACTTCGCTCCTGCTCCATGAATTTGCAAGTTCTTTTTCCAATCCGCCCTCAGTTTTTTTCGGACAAAGGGCGCGCTCCGTTGACCTTTGTGACTTTTCAAACGCTTTTCCACACAATGCGAAGACACCACTTCCGTGGCTGCCATTGTTTTCATGCGAGTCCTCTCACTTTTTCCTCATCCGGATGCCGCTGCGGCCAATCTCAGCCGCCCAATCCCTTCCAGAATGGCCCGGTACAATTCTTTCGGCTCTGCCATCTGGAAGACGATCTTCCGGCAATGGCGCACGACTTTCGCCCCGATCTTAAACCTTATATGCAATATGTGGCGCCTCAGCCGCATACAAAAGACCGACCGGCACCTTCAACCGGATGGTGATTTTGCCAGGTCAGAACGGCTTCTGCAGCGGCGCTTGACAAATATTTATTCAGGAAGCATAGACGGAACATGCGTTTGGGGACATACCTTGCACTGGGGCTGTTGCTCATCGCGCAGAAGGTTTGCGCGGATGAAAAATTGCCAGCGCTCAAGGTGGGGGACGAGGTTTTCAGCAATGTGACCGTCACCGCAGTTACGCCCACGGACATTTACTTCACTTACCCCGGCGGGATGGCCAATGCCAAATTGAAGAAACTCGGCCCCGAGTTGCAAAAGCATTTTCACTACAACGGGACCAACGCGATGGCGGTGGAGAAAAAACAAATTGAGGCCAACGCCCAATACCCTGCTGCCGATCTCGTCAGTCACCCGGCGCTGCTGCCGTCCAACGAAGACCGTTCCGCGCCGACGTCCGCCGACACGCCTGATTCTTCTTCGCCTCGCGTGCTGTTCATTGGCAACAGCTACACCAGCGTCAACAACCTCCCGCAGATTTTCCATGATGTTGCCGCCTGCATGGGACACGCGCCGTCCGAAATCAAGGCCGTCACACCCGGCGGGGCGACCTTGTATCAACACTTCAATTCTCCCGACACGTTGAAGCTCATTGACGAAGGCAATTGGGACATTGTCGTCCTGCAGGCACAAAGTCAGGAAGCCGCCATGTCCGAGCAATTCCCGAACATGCGTGACCATTTTCTCAAAGGCGCAGCCGGCCTTTACGACCGCATCAAGGCCGGCAGCCCGCACGCCAAAATCATCTTTTACCAAACCTGGGCGCGTCACGCTGATTACTGGAACGATCCCAAAGCCGACCAACGCATCGGCAACAATCCCGCCGATATGCAGGCGCGCATCCGTAAATGGCATCAAAACGCTGCCGCGCAGAAAAGCGGCTTCCTCATCGCACCCGTCGGCGATGCGTGGGAATTGAATTACAAGAACCCCAACGCCATCCGCCTCCATGTCGGCGACAATTCGCACCCCGCCTTCAACGGCTCCTACCTCGCGGCCCTCGTGATTTACGGCACCATCTATCATCCGCCAAACCTGAACGTCCGCTACCACGGCAATCTGAACTCCGCCGAGACCCTTTATCTTCAGACCATCGCAATGCAGGTCACGCACTGAGTTTTTTGCTGTGACCGGACACTCTCCATCCATCCGGCATTTTCCCTAAGGCCGGGCATATTCAGTGGCGCAGGACAAAATCCAATCGTGGTTGGATTGATTATCAAAAAGAGTGTTTGCCCAAGTCATTGTAAACATTGGATGGAATAGATGTTGGCGACCCTACCGGGAATCGAACCCGGGCTACCATTCCGCAAGGCTGACACCTACAAAACCCTTTATTATCAACATATCTGAACACGCTTGACATGGGCAGACTTTAGCACTATTTTAGCACTGTTATGGCAAGCATTCATCAAAGACCTCGCTCACCTTACTGGCACGCCTCGTTTCTCGCCCCGGATGGCCGCTGGACTTTGCGCTCCACAAAATGCGAAGACCGCACCAAGGCGTTGTCCGTTGCCCTTGAATTTGAGCGAGCCGCGAAACTTGGACGGGCGGGCAATCTGGTGGAAGCACAGGCGCGGAAAGTCGTGGCGGACATCATGGCGCGGGCAGGCGGGGAAGAAACGCTTCGCGCCCCGTCCGTGAATGATTTCTTGAATCAGTGGCTTACCAACAAGGTTGCGCGTAAATCCAAAGGCACTTCCACGCGCTACGGCGTGGCCGTGACGGACTTTCTGGCTTCGCTCGGCAATCGCACTGCCAAGCCGCTTACCAGCCTGACAACGGGCGACGTGGAGCGTTTCCTGAATTATCGCACGGACAAGGGACTCGCGCCGCAAACCCTTGTCTTGGACATCAAGATCATCGGCGCGGCTTTGAACCATGCGCGGCGGCAAGGCATCATCACCACAAATCCGGCGGAAGCGGTGGAACTACCCAAAGGCAAAAGCATGGAGCGCGGCACGTTCACTCCGGCGGAAGTCAAGATGCTCGTGGACACGGCGAAAGGCGAATGGAAGACGCTGATTTTGCTCGCCTACTTCACCGGGGCGCGCATGAGCGATTGCTGCCGGATGGCATGGGCGGACGTGGACTTGGGCGCGGCCACGCTCACCTACACGCAAGCCAAGACGGGGGAAAAAGTCACCATGCCGATTCACACGGACTTGCTGGCGCATTTGAACAAGCTGGCGGGGACAGACAAACCGGAAGTTTTCCTGATGCCGCACACGGCCAATCTCAAATCAGGCGGACGGAAGGGGCTTTCCGAAACCTTCAAACGCATCATGCGGGACGCGGGCTTGGACGCGGGCAAGGTGAAAAAGGCGGGCTTGCGCCAGTTGTCCCGCCGCACGTTCCACGCCTTGCGGCATTCGTTCAACAGTGCGATGGCGAACGCGGGCGTTTCGCAGGAAGTGCGGATGAAACTCACCGGCCACAAAACGGAATCTGTGAACCGAGGCTACACGCACCACGAACTTGAACCGCTCCGCGCCGCCGTCAAAAAAATTCCGTCCCTTGGCTGAATTTGATGTTTGCCCGCCGGACATTATCAAACACCGTTGACAACCATGACGCCCGGCGTTATAGTCTCCCCACATGATACGCAGCTTTGCCTGTCACGAAACTGAAAAGCTGTTTAACGATGAATCTTCGCGCCGGTTGCCGGGGCAGATTCAGCGCGTGGCGCGGCGAAAATTGCTGGTGTTGCATCAGGCCCGGAGCCTGAATGATTTGCGTGTGCCGTATGGCAACCACCTGGAGGCGTTGAAAGACGACCGCAAGGGGCAACACAGCATCCGCGTGAACGATCAATGGCGGATTTGCTTCCGCTGGCATGGTCAAGATGCGTTGGACGTGGAAATTGTGGACTACCATTGAAAAATATGAAAACGAACAAACTGCCGCCGATTCATCCGGGGGAAATTCTCCGCGAAGAATTTATGCTACCCCGTGGCCTGTCGCAAAACGCGCTGGCGCGGGCGTTAAACGTCCCGCCGCGCCGGATCAATGAAATTGTCCTCGAAAAGCGCGGTATCACGGCGGACACGGCGTTGCGGCTGGCGCGTTTCTTTGGCACGAGCGCGGAAATGTGGACGGGCTTGCAGGCCGATTACGATTTGCGGCTGGCCCGTCACGAAAAGGCTCGCGTCATTGAACGCGACGTGGAACCGCTGGCCGCGTTGGAACTGGCGATGGCGTAAATCAATGGCGGGCAACCCGTGAAAACGAATCTCACACAACGGCGGATCAAGGCGCAAAAAGCGTCCGCGTGCGGCTTGTGCAAGCCGTGGAAGCAGGGCTGGGCGGACAAGAAAACCGTGCGCGACATCCGGCACGCGCAACGCGCCCAACAGCAATTCCGCGAAGTTGGACTCTGATTTTGCAAACCGTAACGCCAGCCGCGCGCCGTAGTGGAAAATATCCCGCCGCTCAATGCCAAGTGAAACCAAAGCAAAAGCAATCCGGCGATGTTCAAATTTATCGGTTGCCGAATCATTCATGGCTCCCGCCGGAGTGGGTGAAACCCGGATCGAAACACGACAGGCCGGAAGTTGTAATCCGCCGTGAGAAAGACGCGGTTTTGGTTCGTGACAAAACTTGGGCAGATTGGAAACAAGGCGGACGATACAGCTACCCAAGCGGAGCGAATCGTCCAGACAAAACTTGGAAGCCGCACGACCTTTGGTTTTGGAGCTATGCCAGCATCGGTATTCTCACAGAGAAAGCCAAAGACGGAAACGGAGAAGCCGCTTTGGAACTGGCGCGGATTGCATGGACGGCAACTGTGAAGCTCACAGAGATTTGCCAGGCCAAGCCTGAATTGGTGAGAGAAGTTGCTAGAGCCAACCGCGCATGGCCGGTGATGAAAAAGAAAAACGCGAAATTGAGTGACGATGAAAAGGAACTGTTCGCCAAGATTCAGCTTGGCGCGGATGATTTCATTGAACTTGACCCGCAGACTGCACGATGGAAGCTAGACGATTCAGGGATTATTGCTTACGAACTCTTACGCTATGTCCGTAACTCCCGTGCAAGTTCTACTGATTCATTTTTCAACTACGGCGAATTTGGCAGGTTTGCCAAAAAAGAGTTACCAGCGGATTTTTGCGACGACAGCGCGCCGGACTGGTGGAAAGTTGCCAAAGAGGTTTTGCTGTTTTCTTATCCCAAGCCACACGCGGTTGATGAGCTGAAAAATTTGACGCCAGCGATAAGCAGCGGACGGCAGAAAAGCCCCGGCAGATTGGACGAAGATATTCTTCGCAAATTGAAATCGCGCTTCATGGCTTTCGCCCGGAACACGTTCTAATTCAATTCGGCTTGCCCCACTTGGGGCGCGTGACGGGGCAAGGTTGCTCGTGTCAGTTTCATTCCGTGAAACTTACTGACACCATGACCGGCGGCACGCCCGCCAGCAAAACGAGACTCGCGCCGCAAGCGCGGGAACTACTTCAAGACCGCGCTGGCAATCTGCCAGTGTGGATTCGTTCGCCAAAATTCGGCACGGAATTTTACACTGGCTTGTCACGCGCCAAACTTTACGAGTTGGCAGGCGCGGGCAAGATCAAATCCGTCAGCATCCGCGCAGCCGGGCAAGTAAAGGGCACGCGGTTGTTTTCGCTCGCCTCAATTTTTTCCTTCATTGAATCATGCGAGGCTGGCGCGGTGGTGAAAGCGACGGTGCAACATGGCTAAATCCGCGTTGCGGTGGAGCAAGGCCAGCGGCAGCACGAAACGTCGCGTGGAAATCATCATGCGCCGGGGACATTTCCGCCGCCGCGCCCACCGCGCCACGGCGGATGCACCACAGGGGGCGTTATGATTGTGCAGCCGGAATTTTTGGAACATTGGAAAACGCGCCGACTGGTGGAGATCACCAAAGACGAATCCGCGCCGCTCGCCGTGTTGCGGCTTTGGGCGTTTTGCCAGACTTCGCGCCGCTGGGAATTCCCCGATATGACGCCCGCGCAACTCGCTGCCATTTGCCGCTGGGCAAATCGCAAGCCAGTCTGCCACGTCGCGCTAGTGAAAGCCCGTTTCGTTGACCGGCTCAAAAAGGGATTCGCCGCGCACGCCTGGCACGAAGTCAACGCACAACTCATTCAGAAATGGAACTGTGGAAAAAAAGGCGGACGCCCGGCAAAGCCGAAAACCGAAAGTGAACCGGCGGAAACCGGACGGTTACAGCCGGAATCCCGGAAGCAAACCGACCAGACAAGACAAGATAGACTTGACCAGAATTCCACACACAACGTCAATTTGGTCAATCACACGCCCGAAACTGATTTAACTAAATTGACGGCAAGCGCGGCTTCGATGGAACGTGTTGCACGGAACATCGCCAGCAACAAACACGGGTGGAGCTATGACAATTGCAAAGTGAAGCCGGAAAAAATCGTTGCCGCCAGCCTCAAAAAAGTTTTGCGGCCATACGCCGACAAGCTGACGGAGAAAACGATTTACGAATGTTGGCAGGAATCCGTGACACGCGCTCACGGCGCAACCGTGGATCAACTCGCTGATAATCCGACGGCGTATTGCGTGGGGTGTTTCAAAGAGCAGTTGCAAAAGGCCGCCACCCGCACCGGGGCGGGTTAAGGAATCTTTTTCGTCCTTCCGCCAAAGAGCAGGTCATTAGTCATAGCGTCAAGCGTGTGTCGGAAACCAAATTTCAACTTTGACATGAAAAAAATAACGAAGATTGAGCAAAGCCAGTTCGCCGCGCTGAAAAAACGGCTCGCCAGCGGACGGCCATTAACCGCCAGCCAAATGGCTTTTGTAGAGCGTTACAACCAAGACAGCGCACCAGACACCGGCGCGGGCGGCTCTGACACGGCAGCGGGCGTTTCCGCGCTGGCGCGACGGCTTGGCGTCTCGCGTCAAATCATCGCATGGCACAGAGGCCGCGCCGATGCGCCGAAAAGTTTTTCCGTTTCGGCGTGGCGCGATTATCTGCTGACGCACGGCAAGGGCGGGACGATTGATCGCGTTGAATCATCGGCGGCAATTCGGCGTGGCAATTACGCGGAGATTTTTGGCGACGGCTTGCTTGCCGGATTTGGTTATGGTTGTGACGACATCGGCAAATTCCTGGAAGCCGCGCTTGAATCCGCTGGCGTGGTGACTACCCCGGCGCAACGTGACCGCGCCGCAATTGGAATCTGGCTTTGTGGAGCCTTCAGCGTTCACCGGGTAGCAATGAAACATGGATGCCCGGACTCGCCGCTGACGCCGGTTGAATACGACCCGAACGCCTGCCCAGAGGACAACGATCTTTTTCCTGCCCGCATCCGCGCCGCCGCAACTCGAATCAATTTTGATCTTGAAGCCGCACTTGCCGAGATTGCCGAGATTGAAAACCGGCACAACCAGCGATAATTTTTCAGGGCTTTAGTTTTGAAAGTTCTTCTGCCGCTGTCGGCGATCCGGCATCTGCGGATTTTTGAAGATACTCCCGCGCCTTCGCCAAGTCCTTTTCCACGCCGTCACCGTCGCGGTAGCGTTCACCCATTCGTAGCAAGCCGTAGGCATCGCCTTTGGCGGCTGCGTCTTGGTTGGACTTCAAAGCCACGTCAGCGGCGTGTTTTTTAGTTGCGGTTGCTTTTTCCTGGTCTGCTTCTAACTGTGCCTTTGAAGTCACGACCGGAATCATGTGCGGCGTGCCGAAATCGTAAAGCGGCAGGATTTCTCCGTTGAAGTTGGTCTGCCCAATTCGCAGCACGCGCAATTCGGCTGTGTCGCCAGAAATCATTCCCTGCGGCGGTGTGAAATCTTTAACGAGAAATTTCTGACCGGGCACTTGTTTGTAAAACGGCTGGTAGGCTGGCATACCGGGGGCGTCTATGGCACTTCGCCCGATATGATCCACAACCTTTGTGATTTCCGCCATGAGCGCGCCCTGCTCCAATAGCTCGTTGAAATAACACCGCTTCGTCTCCCACTTGACGCTGAAATCTACGTTGTAAAGCTGCCCGTCAACATCACGATAGTTTGACGCGGCAGCGACGTAATTCGTGGTGAAGACACGGATGGTGTTGGTGTCCGCGCCGAAGGCGGATAACGCGGTGATGGCGAGCAGGATGATTTTTTTCACGGAAATAATTTTTGAACCGAATTGATGTTGGGCATGGATGGTGGATTGGTTTCGCCGGTGGCGATGGCCATGAAGCTAATTGGGGTGAAGCAAAACCGACGCCGGACTTGTTTGCCGCTGAACTGATGCACACGCACTTGCCGGGTTCTGGCGTTGGTTACGAGCATCAGGCGAAAAGCTGGGTCGGCTTGCGACCTTTTGACTTCCGCTGCCGTTATTGGGAACTGAATCCCCGTGCCTGACGTGCCTTTCACTTCAACATGAATTTCAGACCGGCCTTTGCGTGCATCCAGGTCGTAGCCGATGCGCTCGCTTTCACGAGAGATCACAGTAAAACCGCGTTGCCGTAGCCACCGCTTTACTTTGCTCACGGCGGCTTGCTCGACCAAACGATTTGTTTTGGCATCGCCAAAGCCGGCCCCGCCGGCTCGGATGTTTGTCTCCGATACCTCACGCCTGCACCTTTCCAGCAAAGCCCTGGCGCGGTCTGGTGAAACATAGCAGAACATGTTCATAAACCTGGTCCACGCCCAATCAGGAAACATCTTGCGCAGTTCGGCGAGCGTAATCGGTGATTTGAGCGTTTGAATCTCGCCGACTTTTGCCTCGAACCATTTCCTTTCCGTTGCTCGCGTCCCGGTCAGCGTCTTTCCAGTCGCAGTAATCGCACTCACAGGATGCTCGACGTAAAATAAAACGGTGTCTCCGGCTGTGGTCAGTTTCGGCATAGACCAATACGCCGCTCGTCCTGACAACGCCATTTTTTCCAACAACTGTTGCCCGTGACGTGAATTCGAGATCGTAATTTGAACGCGGGACTGCTTTTCGTGAACCAGTTTCCAGAGGCGGCTTGCAAAAATCTCTGGAACTTGCGCCTTTCCACGCGGATAACGAAGAAAACCCCAGCGCGGAAACTCCCGCTTTAGGTCACTGATCGTGAATCTTTGTGGCAACAGTTGAAAATTCCCGGTCTTGGCCCGGTAGTCGTAATCTCCTGGCTCGCCCCTGACGGGGTCGGCCAGAACTTCTGCCTCTGCTATCAAGGCACTGTGCGGTTGCCGGATGTAAATCAGCACGCGGTCGCCGGGACGGGCGGTTTTCGTGCTCGCCCATTGCGCCGTGCCTCCGCGCCGTGCCAGTCGGTGAACCATCGAATAATCCCCATTCTGTTCGTCTGAACCGCCGATGAAGATGAATAGGTTTTTACCCGATTTTGAGTGCATGTTGGCCCGCCTGCGGCGTCTTTGCCGCTGCCAATAAAAGAGGGCGCACTTACTCACGCCCCGAATCAGGCACTGGTATGCCTTGGAAGGAACGCTTTCTGCACGCCCAGTTACGGGCGTGCTTCAAACGCTGCCCTTCCAATGAAATTACCAGTTTAGATTCAGACAGCAGCCGAAGCCGCAAATTGGTTTGTTGTGTTTTTCTGGTCTTTATTTTTACTGACGCTGACGATTGAAGCAAACGCCGCAATGCAAGGCAAGTCGCCATCATTTTCGTAAAGCAATTCTCCGGGCGCGGAATCATAGAGGCAAAATTCCCGGAGCCGGGCGGCGTGTCAATTTGGAGCGCAGCCGGATGAGGCGAGCAATAGATTGACGCGACGACCGGCGACACACCATCACGCCTCTGATTCACGCGCACGGCCCCGGTGACGGTAGCGGAGCATCCGCCAACATCCCATTCAGGCGAATTTCTCGCGTTTGTCTTGCCCTTAACTGCGGGCAATTTTCGGAAGACACCATCCCCTTAACCATTCGGCCAACGAAATCAGCCGCATCCGCACCAGTGTCAAATTGCGGCAAAATGCGGCAACGGATTTGTCGCAATTTGTCGCCTTTTGCCACCTCACATTTGCCACCATTTGCCGCCTTCAGCCGAAGGCTTTTATCACACGGACGCCTTACTCCTTGGCTGAACCAATGTTTCTTTGTCCACGCACTGGCCACGCATCGGCCAGCGTGTTGAACGGTGTTGACAGGTTCAACGCAATTCAACATCGCGCATCCGCGCTAGGTATGCCTTCGGCTCCGCGTGAATCGCCCTTCGATTGTGTGGCTCGCTGCGCGTCGTCAAGGTAGTTTCGCCGTAATGCCCGGCGACTTCCACCTATGACGATGCTCGCTTCGCCGGAAGTCAGACGGCGATTAAGGATTCACGCGGGAAGTGTCGCAGCCGTTGGCTGGGACATCACACAGAAAATGCGAAACCGTGACACGGACATTTTCTGTCCAGTCCAAGTATCGGGACATGGTTGGTTCATGGACGGCCTACGGCCAGTTCGCGGACATTCGCGGCGCGGTCATGGTCACGGACATGGACAGCCCACGGACAGCTTGCGGACGCGGACGCGGGCACGGACTGGACGCGGACACGCCCGGTTGCGGACTGGCCACGGCCCCGGATCGGACACGGACTGGCCGTGGTTGCGGACATCGGCGCGGCCATTTGGCCGGTCAGACTGCGGATTCACTGCGTCCATTGCACGGACGCAAAAACCTCGTTTTCACGAGGAGTAAGGCTTGCCCCATCCAAAACCGGTAGGTTGCACCCGTGCGGATGCCATTCGACTTCGGATCAACTGTGAACCGATTCGCCTGCTTCCCGGATGCGACTGGACAGATTGCGAGGACACTTTCCATTCCGGCAACGTGTCAGGTGCATTTGAAATCCTGCGTGCGTGACACACCCGCCCGGTAACTGATTAGCCCAAAGTCTGCGGTGTATGAATGGTGAACAGAAAGATTTTTTGAGTGTCACGCCAGCACCGTCCCGCGCTACACAACTTGCCAGCGAACGGGAAGGCAATCTGCCGGTGTGGGTGCGTGCGCCAAAACGCGGCCATGAGTTTTATACCGGCTGTTCACGCCCGAAGCTCTACGAATGGGCGGCAAAAGGTTTTATCCGTTCCGTGTCCATCCGTGAACCGGGCCGCATCAAGGGCGTCCGGCTTTTTCATCTCGCCAGCATCTTCGCGTTCATCGAGCGATGCGAAGCCAGTGCCGAAAATCATGCTGCCCGCGAGCCTATACGCCCGCCTGCCGCGCTGGAATCAGGACGTTGACACTTTTACCGCGCCCCGCGTTGGAAACCCTTAAAAATCACGTTCTGACATCCGCAAACATAGCTGGACTTTTTAGCACTAGACTTTAGCACTAGCTCATTTTTGAAACTCTAAAAACTCACAGAAGTATTGATTCTATTGTAGAAATTGACGAATGGCGACCCTACCGGGAATCGAACCCGGGCTACCACCGTGAAAGGGTGGTGTCCTAACCGCTAGACCATAGGGTCGTCGAAAGGGGCGCCAATATAGCCGCCGCCGCCGCCGTGTCACGCAAATTCACCCGATAAATTGCCTGAATCAGGTTTAGATCCTGCCAGAGCATGAGCGGCTGCCGACGCAAGGAGGCGGTCATTGAGGCACGGTGCCTGGCTGGAAATCCGCCTCCTGACGCCGACGACCCTGAAAACGACAGCGAGCGCCGCTCCGACCCAAAATCGTTTGCTTACACCTGGTCTTTCCAATAGGCTGCATTGATTCTGAAATGAAAATTTTCATTGACGGCAGGTATTACAACGAACGCGACGCGAAGATCTCGGTCTTCGACCACGGACTGCTTTACGGCGACGGGATTTTTGAGGGCATCCGCGCCTATCACGGCCGCGTGTTCAAACTCCGGGAACACATCGACCGCCTCTTTTATTCGGCCAAGGCCATCCTGCTGGACATCCCGATGTCGCCGGCCCAAATCATGCGCGCCGTGCTCGAGGCGTGCCGGAAAAACAAGATTCGCGACGGTTACATCCGCCTGGTGGTCACGCGCGGCGTAGGCACGCTGGGACTGAATCCAAAGAGTTGCAAACGGCCGTCGGTCATTGTCATCGCCGACAAAATCCAGCTTTATCCGCCGGCCGTTTACCAGCGCGGCCTGAACATCATTACCGTACCCACGACGCGCAACCTGCACAGCGCGCTCAACCCGGCCATCAAGTCGCTGAATTATCTCAACAACATCCTCGCCAAGATCGAGGCCAACAACGGCGGCTGCGAGGAGGCGGTGATGTTGAACGCGGAAGGGTTCGTGGCCGAATGCACGGGCGACAACATATTTATCGTGAAGAACGGCGCTCTGTTCACGCCGCCGCTCTCGGCCGGCGCCCTCTACGGCATCACCCGCCAGACGGTGATGGATCTGGCGGAAGAGGCGGGATTGAAGGTGTCGGAACCCAACCTCACGCGTTACGATTTGTTCTGCGCCGACGAGTGTTTCCTGACGGGCACGGGCGCGGAAATCGTGCCGGTGGTGAAGATTGACGGCCGGGTCATTGGCGGGGGCAAACCCGGCCCGGTCACCCGCCAACTGGAGGATGAATACCACGCCTTGACGAAAGTGTCCGGTGAGCCGATATACGAGTAGTGGAAGATGCGAAAACGCTTTAAACTGTTTGTCACCCGCCCGCCGGCCGGGCGGTTTGGGCCGGGGTTTGGCACCTCGGATGCTGGTCTGGGACTGATGGTTGATCCGGACCAAACCAGGGAAAAGTGCCGGATTATTTGCGAAACACCCAACCCGGCGGTTGCCGCCTGATTTTATGTTGTGCAGCGTCTGCAAGGAAAAACCGGCCACGGTGCATCTCACCCAGATCGTGGGTGACAAGATGCAGAAGCTGGATTTGTGCGAGGACTGCGCCAAGACCAAGGGCGTCAATGACCCGAACTCCTTTTCGCTGGCGGACGCCGACGTTTTGTTCGGCCTCGGAGCGTCGCAGGAAATCGAGCAGACCACCGGCACGGAAACAAAATGCCCGCGTTGCGGTTTCACCCAGGCGGATTTCAAGAAGTCAGGCCGGCTCGGCTGCCCGGAATGTTACAAGACCTTTGCCGAGGGGCTGGAAGGCCTGCTCAAGACCATGCACAAGGGCACGCGACACATGGGCAAGGTGCCGGAAGCGCTGCGGGAATCCCGCGAACAGTCCGACCGGCTCAAACTGCTGCAAAAGAAACTGGCCAAGGCCATCGATGACGAAAATTTCGAACAGGCCGCGTCCCTGCGCGACGAAATCAAGCACATGGACCGCGCGGGCCGGGCCTGAAGGTAACCCATGGACATTCACAAATTTCTCAGTTCCCCGGCGGAGACCGCGCAACGGCGCGGCCCGCACGACCGGATTGTCATGTCCAGCCGCGTCCGCTTGGCACGCAATCTGAAGGACGCGGCGTTTCCGGGCTGGGCGAAAAAGCCGGAGCGCATCCGCGTGTATGACCTGGTCCGGCCGGCGGTGGAAGGCCTGCCGGAAATGGCGGATGCTTTTTCCGAGGCGATGGACAATCTCAACGCCCTGGACAAGCAGATCCTGGTCGAGCGGCACCTCATCAGCCGCGAACACGCCGCGAAAAGCTCCGGCAGTGGCCTGGTGTTGAACCGCGACGAGACGTTTTGCGTGATGATCAACGAGGAGGACCATCTGCGGATGCAGGCGCTGCGGCCCGGCCTGCAATTGCGGCAGGCGTGGGGCGCGATCGACCGCCTGGATTCCGAGCTGGAAAAAATCCTGCCTTACGCCTTCAACAACGACCTGGGTTACCTGACGGCCTGCCCGACGAACCTCGGCACCGGCATCCGGGTCAGCGCCATGCTGCATCTGCCGGGACTCGTCCTGGCCGAGCAGATCAACCCCATCATCCAGTCCGTCAACAAGCTCGGACTGGCCGTGCGCGGACTTTACGGCGAGGGCACGGAGGCGTTGGGCAACGTTTTCCAGGTGTCGAACCAGATGACCCTCGGCGAAAACGAAATCACCATCGTCGAGCGGCTGGACAAGGTGTTGTCGCAGATCATCGAGCACGAGGAAAACGCGCGGCAGACGCTGATGGAAAAGAAGCCAAAGGTGGTTTACAACCACATTGGCCGCGCTTACGGCATCCTGGCCAACGCGCACAGCATTTCCTCCAAGGAAACCATGAACCTGCTGTCGCTCATGCGGTTGGGGGTGGACCTGGGGCTGTTTCCCGGCATGGAACGCGCCCTCGTGGATGAGCTGTTCATCCTGACGCAGCCGGCGCACCTGCAGCGGCAGCTCTCGGACAAGCTGTCACCCGAGGAACGTGATCTGGTCCGCGCCGACATGATGCGCGACCGTTTGAAGAACGTGAGCCGGCCGGTCATCCGCCATTACGGCGCGCCGGGAACAGGATTGGACAAATCGGCCAATTGATAGCAGAATAAAGTGAAGTATGAGCGATGAAGCCATGAGCAATTTCACGCCGCGGGCCCAACAGGTGCTCGCCCTGGCGCGGAAGGAAGCCGACCGTTTCAACCACAACGTGATCGGCACCGAACACCTTTTGCTCGGCCTCATCAAACTCGGCCAGGGCGTCGCCGTCAATGTGCTCCAGAAAATGGGCCTTGACCTGGAAACCGTCCGCATGGCGGTGGAAAAAAAGACCGGCACCGGCCCCGACCAGAAGGTCATCGGCAACATCCCTTACACGCCGCGCGTGAAAAAAGTGCTGGCCCTCGCGTCCAAGGAAGCCAAGGCGCTCAACCACACCTACGTCGGCACGGAACACATTTTGCTCGGGCTGCTCCGCGAAGGCGACGGCATTGCGGCGCAGGTCTTGAAGGATCTGGACGTGGACATCGAGCAGACGCGGCAGGAGATTTTGAAGGAGCTGGACCCGAACTTCGCCGGCGAGGAATCGTCCATTCCCGAATCCGGCGAGAAGGCCCCGGCCCCGGGCGCAGGCCCGGAGAAAAAGGGCGAAGTCAAGACGCCCGCGCTCAAGGCGTTTGGCCGCGACCTCACCGAACTGGCGCGCAAGGGCGACCTGGACCCGGTGATCGGACGCAAAAACGAAATCGAGCGCGTCATCCAGATTCTCTGCCGCCGCACCAAGAACAACCCGGTGCTGCTCGGCGAAGCCGGCGTGGGCAAGACCGCCATCGTGGAAGGCCTGGCGCAGGAAATCGCCACCGGCAACGTGCCGGAAATTTTGCGCGACAAACGCGTGGTGACCCTCGACCTCGCCCTCATGGTCGCTGGCACCAAGTACCGCGGCCAGTTCGAGGAACGCATCAAGGCGGTCATGGACGAAATCCGCCGCGCGAAGAACGTCATTTTGTTCATTGACGAACTGCACACCATCGTGGGCGCCGGTTCGGCGGAAGGCACGATGGACGCCTCGAACATCATCAAGCCCGCGTTGAGCCGCGGCGAGATGCAATGCGTGGGCGCCACAACGCTGAATGAATACCGCAAATACATTGAGAAAGACGCCGCGCTTGAACGCCGCTTCCAGTCGGTCAAGGTGGAGGCGCCTTCGATTGACGAGGCGGTTTTGATTTTAAAGGGCCTGCGCCACAAATACGAGGCGCACCACAAGGTGGAATTCACCGACAAGGCCGTCGAGGCCGCCGTCAAATTGTCCGACCGTTACATCACCGACCGGTTTTTGCCGGACAAGGCGATTGACGTGATGGACGAATCCGGCTCGCGCGCGCGCATCAGCACGATGACGCGGCCGCCGGAGACCAAGGTGCTCGAGGGCGAAATCGAGGAAATCAAGACCCAGAAGGAAAAGGCCATCAAGAACCAGGACTTCGAGGGCGCCGCCGCCATGCGCGACAAGGAAAAGCAGGCGAAGGAGCATCTGGAATCCACGCTGGCCGCGTGGCGCGCCAGCCGCGAGGAAAAGCGCGTGGTGGTGGACGAAGACGACATTTTCCACGTGGTGGCCAAATGGACCGGCATCCCCATCAAACGCATGGGTCAGGACGAAACCCAACGGCTCCTCGCCATCGAAACCGAGATGGAAAAAGTGGTCGTGGGTCAGCGCGAAGCCGTTTCCGCGATTTGCAAGGCGTTGCGCCGGTCACGGGCGGATTTGAAGGACCCGCGCCGGCCCATCGGCACGTTCTTGCTGCTCGGCCCCACCGGCGTGGGCAAGACCCTGCTCGCCAAAACCATGGCCGAGCAGATGTTCGGCGACTCGAAAGCGCTCGTCGCGCTCGACATGAGCGAATACATGGAGAAATTCAACGTCTCGCGCCTCATCGGCTCGCCGCCGGGTTATGTCGGCTATGAGGAAGGCGGCCAGCTCACCGAAAAGGTGCGTCGCAACCCCTACTCCGTCGTCCTGTTCGACGAAATTGACAAGGCGCACCCGGACGTGTGGAACATTTTGTTGCAAATTCTGGAGGAAGGCAAATTGACGGACAACATCGGCCGCGTCGTCAATTTCCGCAACTGCATCATCCTGATGACCTCCAACGTCGGCTCGGACGTGATCAAACGCACGTCCACACTCGGTTTCTCGCCCATCAACGATGAGGCCACCTACGAAAAGATGCGCGAACGCATCATGGACGAGGCCAAAAAGATGTTCCGCCCTGAATTCCTGAACCGGCTGGACGACGTGATTGTGTTCCGTTCGTTCACCAAGCCCGACCTCATCCAGATCCTCGATCTGGAAGTCAGCAAGGTTTTGGAAAGGCTGCGCCACAAGAACATCAAGCTGGCACTGGACGACAAAGCGAAGGACTTCCTCGTGGAGAAGGGTTACGACCCGCAATACGGCGCGCGTCCGATGCGCCGGGCGGTTGAGCGTTTTCTGGAAGACCCGCTGGCCGAGGAAATCCTCAAGGGCAGCCTGCACCAAGGCGAGCCCATCACGGTCACCGCCGACAAGGACAAGCTGGTGTTCAATCAAACGGCCGCCGCCCAAGGCGCCCTGTCGAGCTGATCGGGGAAAAGAACATTACCACACGGTCAGCAACGGCAGGCGGCAACCGATTGCATCAATACCGGATTTTATCCGGCTTGTTTTTCCACTCCGCAAAAACCCGGCGCGCCTCTTTGCGCAGGAGTTGCTTCATCGGCATTTTGCGCCGGCCAGGCGGTCGGGCGACCTCCTGGTAGAGAAAATTGTCATCGAAACCAATGGCCGCCGCGTCGCGCCGCGTGTTGGCGTAATAAATTCTCCGCAGCCGCGCCCAATAGCCCGCCGCCAGACACATCGGACACGGCTCGCAACTGGCATATAGCTCGCAATCGTCCAGCCGGAACGTTTTCAGCCGGCGGCACGCTTCGCGGATGGCGACGACCTCCGCGTGCGCCGTCGGGTCGTTCGCGGAAGTGACCCGGTTCCAGCCGCGGCCGACGATTTTGCCGCGCCGGACGACCACCGCGCCGAACGGGCCGCCGTGGTTGCCACGCATTTTTTGGAGCGAGAGCCGGATGGCTTCGCGCATGAATGTTGTTTTCATCGAAAAAGTCCGGCGGCATTTTTTGCGGAGGACAGGAATTTCCCGCCTTTCAACCCCTCCACCAGCCGGCCGCGCGACCATTGGCGGTGCCGGTAGATCGTCGCAAAGGTGAAGTCCGGCGCGGTTCCGCCCTGCCCGCCCACCAGCTCCGCCCCGCGACGAACATTGTCCATCAGCCAGGCCGGCAACCGCGCGTGATAAGGATTGCGCCGGACCTCGCCGACGTGACACGCCAGCGCCGCTACCAGATCGGCCACGTCCGCGACGCTGGATTCAACCAGCAGGTTGGGTTCCGTCAGGGGAGCCCAAAATTCCGTTTCCACGACGTGACACCGAAAGGACGCCGGCAGGTTTTTGAGTGCATCCAGAACCAGCAAGTGCGTGCCCGCGTGCGTGGGATGGCCGTCGCCTTCATGGGGAATGAAAACCACCCGCGGACGGGACCGGGCCAGGAGTCGGGCGATGTTTTTGACCGCTTTCTGCCAGCCGACCCCGTTTTTTAGTTGCGCCCCCGGGAGGATGTCCACCCGATTTGCCGCTGCCAGGTCAAAGCCGAGATAATCGCACGCGTTTTTCAATTCGCGCAGACGCGCCGCCCGCCGCTCCGGCCGGCTGCCGAGCGTGACGGCAACGTTGATGACGTTCCATTTTGCCTCCCGCAACAACCGCAACGCCAGTCCGCCGACGATGCACTCGTCATCCGGGTGCGGCGAGAAAACCAGCGCTTTCGGAGCGTCATCCGCGGCCTTCGGCCGGCGCTTCGATTTTGGGGGACTGCCCGGCGGCAATTTTTTTCCCTGATGGAAAAGCCGGGCGTATTCGGAAACAAATTTTCGAATCGGGTTGGTTCGAGGTTTCATCCGTGAATCAAGCATCCTTCTTCCGGCCGCCGAAAAGCAATCGCAAACTGTTCATCACCACCACCACCGTGCTGCCTTCGTGGCCGACGACTCCGATCGTCAACGGAATTTTGCCCAGTATCGCAAAGGTCACCAGCACCCCGACGGTCCCCAGGGAAATGACCAGATTCCACCGGATGATGGTGCGGGCGCGCTGGCTCAAACGAAACGCCGCGAGGAAATTTTCCAGCCGGTCGTTCATCAGCACCACGTCCGCCTGCTCGAGCGCCGCGTCCGCCCCGCGCGCCCCCATCGCCACACCAATGTATGCGGCGGCCAGGCTCGGCGCGTCGTTCACTCCGTCGCCCACCATGGCGACCTTCCTCCCCTGCCCGCTCAGTTCGACGATGGCCGCCACTTTTTGCTCCGGCTTCAACTCGGCGCGCACATCGTCAAGTTTCAGCTCCGTGCGCAAATGCTCGGCCGTCGCCCGTCGATCGCCGGTCAGCACCACCATCCGCAAGCCTTCCCCGCGCAATTCTTCCACGACCAATGCCGCCTGCGGGCGGATGTCATCGCGCAAAACAACGCGGCCCAGCAGATCGCCGTGGGCGACCCAGACTTCGGAGAGGCCGGCGCTTGTAGCGTCGGGCGTCCCGCCTGACGGAGAGGGCGGCGTCTCGCCGCCCGGATATACACCCGAACTGGTCGCGAGCTTGAAACTGTTCACGGTTGGTCCGCCAGGCGGAACGCCTGCCGCCACAGCCCATTCGCGTTTGCCCAGGAAAACCTCCTGACCGTCTTGCTTCGCCTTTAGCCCCTGGCCGGTGACCGACTCAAACTGCTCGAAAACAATGGGCTCCAGTTGTTGCTGTTTGCCGTGACGGGTGATGGCGCGGGCCAGCGGATGGGTGGAAAGTTTTTCCAGCGAATACGCCAGCCGGGCGATTTCATTTTCGCGACCGGGCGGGAAGCTTTCGACTTTTTCGACGCGCAATTCGCCGGTGGTGAGCGTGCCGGTCTTGTCGAGGGCAACAACGTTGACCTCGGCGAGCTTCTCCACCGCCGCCCCGCCGCGGAACAGGATGCCGTGGCGCGCGCCCCAGGCGATGGACGCGAGCACGGCGGAGGGGATGGAAAGCACCAGCGCGCACGGCGACGCAACCACGAGCAGGGTCATGGTGCGGTAAAACGCGCTATGTGATTCGATGGCGGACGCGAACGGCGCCAGCCCAAAGCCAAGCCACCATACAAAAAACATGGCAAAGGAAATCCCCAGCACGGCGTAGGTGTAAAACGTGCTGAAACGGTCGGTGAATTGCTGCGCGGGGGCCTTGCGCTGTTGCGCTTCCTTGATGAGGGTGACGATTTTTTGCAGCGAACTCTCCGCCGCGGGCCGCGTGACGACCACCTCGACCGCGCCCCAGAGATTGATGGTGCCGGCCAGCGTGGCGTCGCCGACGTTTTTTTCGACCGGTGTGGCCTCGCCGGTGAGGTTGGATTCATCCGCGGCGGTACTGCCTTTGGCGATTTCGCCATCGACGGGAAACTGCGCGCCGGGTTTGATGAGCAGGCGCATCCCCGGCCGGAGTTGTTCGACCTTGACCTCGCGCTCATGCCCGCCGGGGCCCAGCACGGTGGCAACCTTGGGCGCATCGCGGAAAAGCGAGCGGATTTCCTTTTGCGTCCGGCCCAGCGCGTAATGTTCCAGCGCGCCGGAGAATGAAAACAGGAACAGCAGTGTGGCGCCTTCGCCCCACGCGCCGATGCTCGCGCTGCCGACGGCGACGGCAAGCATGAGAAAATGCACATCAATGGTCTTTTTTTGCAGCCGTTCCCAGACTTCCTCCGCCGGGAAAAACCCGCCCGCGACGAAACTCAGGACATAGGCGGCCAGGGACCAGCCGCCGCTCAGGAGAAAATGCGCCGCCAGACCGAGCCCGCCGCAAAAGCCCGCCGCGGCCAGTTGCCACTTCCATTCATTGATGTGCTCCTCAATGTGTTCGGCGCTTTCCAGAAATTCGACGTCGCGCGGGACGACCTTGGGAAACGGCATGTCGCGCCAGCGCCAGAATTTCGGCGCGGTCGGGCAGGTGACCCGGGCGATGGTGGTCGTCGGGCCGTCGCTTTGGATGGTGATTTTCCGGCGTTCGATTTCGGACAACGGCGTGCCGCAGGAGAAGCAATCACCCCGGCCGTCCAACAACGAGCATGCCTGGCCGGGGTCCACGGCCTCGGCCGCCTGGAACTTGGTCGTGATGCGCTCGGTCAGTTTGCCGACATCCGCGCGGCCCAGCGTGGCAACGGAGATTTTGTGGTGCGCACGATCAATCGTCACCGCTTCGAGCGCCGGTTCCTCGGCGAGCGTGTCCACGACGGACCGCGCGAGGCATTGCCCGGCCCCGCCGCCGGGTCCAGGAACCTTTTCCAGCGATGGATTCATCCTGGTTCATTTTTAGCACATCCACCGGCGCGGTGCGACGCAAAAGGTGGCAATCAATCGGGTCAATTGAATAAGGACGGGCTCTGGCACATTGGCTACCAAAACCCGTCCCCGGCATGAGGCTGGGACAAATTTCAGACCGCATGTCTGCCGAATCGAGGCAAGGGTAATCTCGGGTTTCAGGTTGCAGGGAAATTCTAGTTTTTGATCGAAATCGGCACGTCAATGGGCGGACGGCTTTCCCAATAGGCCTTGTCATCATAATAGAGGGATTCCAGCTTGCCGCTGTCGGCGTTGACTTCGGCTTCCACCTTGGATTGCAGATCGTCATGTGTCGCATTTTCGTAGTACCACTCAAAAAAATAGCGAGGGATTTTTGCTCGAAACTCCCCGGATGGAAAGATGATGTTCGGAGCGAAATCCATGTGGATATTATTCGTCGGGAAATCAAGCTTTGCCAGGGTGCGCCTCACCAGGTCAATGGCCTGATTCGTTGTCAGGTTCCATTTGCCTTCGAATTCCTTCACGTGAACTGGGCGTCCAACGCTGGTGACAAATGCGTCGGGCGCGTAAAAGCCGTTTACCATCGTGTGCCGATAAATGAAACGCCATCCGTTTGTTAAGGTGATTTCGGCATGGGACCAGCCTCCATTGTCATGTATTTCAACCAAGGCCACGTTGTTGGTCGCAAGCGGAAGTGGGACGGGCAATGACAGCTTTTTCGCATACGTGCCAATCGCTTGGAACATCATTGGAATAAGCTGTCGTGCATACTCAGGATTCACCGCCGGCCACTCAGAAGGAGTCATCACAGCCGATTGACTGATTTTTGGAGGCGGACGATTGAGGTTCCGGCTATGCAGATGCATTCGCTCGACCCGTTTGGTTTCAGCATTGACTTCAAACTCCGCGGACTTCGTCCCGAATGGATCAATCCAAATCACCTCATATCGTGGCACGGTATTGGAATCGACTTTGATCGGTGGTGTCAGTTTCGGCCCCTGGTCTGCAAAAACGTCTTCCAATGGGATGCCCAATTTTCGCAGCGTGTTCCTCGCCAACTCGACAGCCTCGTCAGGTCTCAGATTCACGTGTCCGAAATATTTTGGAATTTGGTCCGGGTCTTGAATATTGAAGTATGAATTCGGGCTGGAAAAGTCCTGCACGCATCCGGAACCATAATTGAATATCCATCCGTCTTTCAAACGCATTGACGCTGTCAATTCACCGAATGGTAGAACATGAAAGCCAGCCACGTCATTTTGCGTGATCGGCTGCGGGACGGGTAAGTCAAGCTTTTGGGCAGCGTCGGAGAAAACCGGCAACAGCGACGCCAGCACGGCCTTTGAATAATCCGCCGTAACTTGGATAAAGCGGCTCTTGTCACCCAAATCCAGTTTCATCGATTGATTTGTTACGGTCGTTTCATCAGGCATTTTTGCTGATGAACTGGCCGGACTCTTGACGTCTAAATTCGTTTGAAGCATGGGCGAAAAAGTCGGAAAGGGAGGCGGCCGCTGTACGAATTCCCTGCCTAGGCGTTTATCCCACCACGTATCGACTGTTCGCCCTTTGGAATCGGTCGTTTGATTCACTCTTACACGGACAGGCTCGCCGGAAATATCGATAATCTGGCTCGGTTCGCCGATGATATTGTTCATTGAAAGGGACGATAGGAGTTGCAGCGTGTGTTCACCTTTGGGCACAAGATAGTGCCAAAACCAAACACCTGGCGTATCCTTCCAGAGCGGTTTCTTCATTGTGCCGAAATTCACCCGCTCCGTTCCCGAACTGTCGCATCGGTCATTGCTGCCGTCCACGAGGAGGATGATTTGAGGTTCGAAAACACCGGTCCAATTCGTATCGTAGCGGATAGGTAGGAAGTCTTTCTCAGGATTTTTCGGCCCGCCACTCAAGGTCACGCCCTCCATATCAAAAGAAAAATCGGGAATCGCAAAAAGCAGTAGAACCTCGCAAGATTCGCGTTGGTCTTCATTGCGGGTGAACGATCCAGCGCCCCGATGTCGCGGAAACTCGTTTTGCGCCGATTTGAAGTGGCCAAGTGGTTTGTGAGGATAACCCATCGCGCCTGGAGGGAAACATCCGCCCGCCAAAGCACCACAAACTGCTCCCTTCGAGTGCTCGGCCACATCAACACAACGTCATCGGAATTTGTGCGGCATGTCAACCCGATCACGCTTTGCAGGTCAATAAAATCCTGTGCCCCCATGACCTCACACAGGGACAGCAGCAGCCAGACCGCGGCTAATAGCGTTTTTTTTATTTCTGCTTTCAAAACGTCCAATCACCGCCGTAATTGTATTCGTCAAACATCATCACATTATACCCCCAAATCCGAATGTGGCCGTAATACTGCGACGGCGCAATCCATCCTGAATAGGTGTTGGCGTCGTAGATGGCATCATCCAAGTGTTCCTGAAATGTACCGGACCATAGCGCCATCCAATACTGTCGGCAACTCCATGCACTGACTACATTCCCCCACTGTGAACCGCCAGTGGACATGGCGGTGTCCCAGCCAACGAAAGCCGAGGGGCGACCGCGGCTCTTATTATTCCCCGTATGGTAATAATAGAGCGGCTCCTGCTGCATTGGAATATCGAATGCCCAGGGCATGGAACTATTCGCCGCCGCGCTGTAGCAGCAGTCGAGAAAGACGAATCGGTATCGACGGCCACCCCAACTGGTGTTGTGTGTGATATTTTTCCGAATGTAGTCCGCGGTCAATTCGGCCTTTGATCCGGGTGGCAAGTATGCCCCGGTCCTCCTGCCGTAAGGATCGGTCACGTCCCAATCACCACCGATTGAGTTTGGATTCCCATGACCAAAATAGTAGAGGTTGCGAACGCCAGAAAAGTATAGGTCGTTCGCAAAGTTGGTCCAACTGCTGTCACGATCCGATTGGGAATAATAAGGGGGATAACCAAATTTCAATGGATATTGCCACGACGGCTCGCCCCACATGGCGGGGCCGCCGGCAAGATTATTAAGTCCACTATGCATTATCCCATCGGCAGTGTAATCCGGGGTTCCATCCAAATAGAAACGATCCATATATGCAAAGTACCATCCGCCGATGCTGGGGTATTGATTTCCAAAAGGATCGGCCCACGTGCTGGCACTGCTACTGCCATTTGGCTGAGCTCCACCGTTCTGGGCCGAGCTTCCCAGATTCCCGGTTATCGTGATATACGGAAAAAACGCGGGATCGGAATCAAAATTGCCGCGCGAATAACCCTGCCAATCAAATAGGTTCCATGTCCATGAAATATTTCCGTCGCTTGAATGCCCGGTGCTTCCGTTGACCCATTGTCCGTTCTAATCGATAATGTCGATTTCCCAATCCACATTTGGAACGCACTGCAAATTAAAGGTATAGCTGCCATTAATGATGAGATCGCTCCAGTTTGTATAGCTGATCAGGTTCTGGATGTTGATCGCTGCCGGCGCGTTCGAGAAAACCATTTCAGGTGTATCGTCGCCAATCACGTTGGATTGACGCACGGTCGTAACCAGTTGAATTGTGTTGGTTCCATTCGGAAATCGCGCGAAATTAATACCAACCCCCCAATAGGTCACACCACCTATATCATACGGCATGAATTGAGCTTCATCAGTGGGCTGGCCTCCAATAAGAACGGTCGTGTGTTCAACGTAATTGACGTCCGCATCGGGTGCGGCGTAGTCGATGGGGATGAACCACAATCCGCTGAAGGTATAGTTTGTAAAATTGATGAGAAAATTGGGAATGTGAAAGACCCGGAAAAACCCGGTTGTCGGAGCAGGCGAACCGCCGCCGTTCGGTTGCGGACCACCCTCCGGCAAGGGAACATCCTGCGCAGCCATTGTTTGCTGAATTGGTGCGCTGCGCACGTAATCCACCCCGCTTACCGTGTCTCCGCTGAGCGGATCAAAAATGTTAAAATTGGAAAAATCGAAGCCAGGCGGATAAATCGACACCGGTGCTCCGCCGCCCGAGCCACTAAGAGGCACTGCCAGCGGTCCCGATGACATTAACGCATTCATGTTCACGCCTTTGGTCTTTACGGAGAATGAACCGCCGTTTCCACCCGACCCTGCCGCCAAACCATAAAGCGTCAACGTCGTGCGATTCGTACTGTTCGCGTGGAAAGCGTTGGTAAGGCACGCCCACGAATCATCAGGATTAAGGGTCTGGCGGTATTGAACGAGATAATTTTCATAGCCGAAACTCGGCCACGAAAGAACGATGTTCGTTCCCGAAACGGCAATGACAGTGTTGGTAATTGCTTGGGATTGTACAGCCGAGGCAAACAGCAACCCTGCTGCGAGAATGGTTCCGGTTGTTCTGATGGCATTCATGAAGTAATTCATTTTATCTGTAATACATTGTGCTTTAGATAATCTTTTGCTTAAAGACAATAGAAAATCCTGCTTCTTCAGTTTACATCCTGAATTTCCGCGTTGATTTTGGCTGTTTGCGAATTGACGCAATCGAGCACTTTCATGAGAACCGCGCGACGCAAAAGGCGCCAAAAAAGCGAATTTGGGCTGTTCAAGCCGCGGGCTTTCTGGCAGTTTGTTCAGCCATTATTTGGCATAAACAACGCACAGTATGAGGAGCACCATGGACAACGCACCGACGCAAAACCAAAAACTTCTTGCCTGGGTAAAAGAATCGGCCGACCTCTGCCAGCCGGAGCGCATCCACTGGTGCGACGGTTCGGCGGCGGAAAACCAAACGCTCTGCGACCTGATGGTGAAGAGCGGCACATTGATCAAACTCGACCCGAAGAAACGCCCGGGCTGTTACCTGGCCCGCTCGCATCCCAGCGACGTGGCGCGCGTGGAAGACCGGACCTACATCTGCTCGAAAACGAAGGACGAAGCCGGGCCGACGAACAACTGGGCCGACCCGGCGGAGATGAAGCAGAAGCTGCTCGGCCTGTTCCAGGGAAGCATGCGGGGACGGACGATGTATGTGATTCCGTTCGCCATGGGACCGCTGGATTCGCCCCTCTGCAAAATCGGCGTTGAAATCACCGACTCGCCCTACGTCGTCGTCAACATGCGCATCATGACGCGGATGGGCAAGGTGGTGCTCGACAAACTGGGTGCAAACGGCCCGTTCATTCCCTGCCTGCATTCCGTGGGCGCCCCGCTCCAGCCCGGCCAGGCGGACGCGGCCTGGCCATGCGAGCCGGACCCGAAAAACAAATACATCGTTCATTTCCCCGAGGAGCCCTTGATCTGGTCCTATGGTTCCGGGTACGGCGGCAACGCGCTGCTCGGCAAAAAATGTCTCGCGTTGCGCATCGCCTCCACCATCGCCAGAAAAGAGGGCTGGATGGCGGAGCACATGCTCATTCTTTGCCTCACGTCGCCCCAGGGCAAAAAGCATT
Source organism: Limisphaerales bacterium (assembly GCA_052145735.1). Classification (GTDB taxonomy): domain Bacteria; phylum Verrucomicrobiota; class Verrucomicrobiia; order Limisphaerales; family UBA11358; genus UBA11358. Next base: position 12,951 of record JBKQOA010000040.1, on the reverse strand, counting down.
ACCTGGCCGCCGCCTTTCCCAGCGCCTGCGGCAAAACCAATCTGGCCATGATGCAGCCCACGCTGCCCGGCTGGAAAGTCACGACGCTCGGCGACGACATTGCCTGGATTCGCGTCGGCAAGGACGGGCGGTTGTACGCGATGAACCCGGAGAGCGGCTTCTTCGGCGTTGCGCCGGGCACCTCGATGAAGTCGAATCCCAATGCCATGCTGGCCATCGCCCGGAACACCATTTTCACCAACGTGGCGCTGACGCCGGACGGCGACGTCTGGTGGGAGGACATGGGCGTGCCCGCGCCGGCAAAGGCGCTGGATTGGGAGGGCAAGGAATGGACGCCGGACTCGGGGCGCAAAGGGGCGCACCCGAACTCGCGTTTCACCGCGCCGGCGTCGCAATGCCCGGTGATCGATCCCGACTGGCAGAATCCCGAAGGCGTGCCGCTGTCGGCAATTCTTTTCGGCGGACGCCGGCCCGGCACGATTCCGCTGGTGAACGAGGCGTTTGACTGGGAGCACGGCGTGTTCATGGGGTCGGCCTGCGGCTCCGAAACCACCGCCGCCGCGCTGGGCCAGGCCGGGGTGTTGCGCCGCGACCCGTTCGCCATGCTGCCCTTCTGCGGCTATCACATGGGCGATTATTTCGCGCACTGGCTGGCGTTTGCCCAGCGCACCGATCGCGCCAAACTGCCGAAGGTTTACTTCGTCAACTGGTTCCGCAAGCACGGCGACAGCCGGTTTCTCTGGCCTGGTTTCGGTGAAAACAGCCGGGTGCTCAAATGGATCTGCGAGCGCGCCGAGGGCAGGGGCCAGTCGCAGAAAACGCCCATCGGAAATCTGCCGGCCGCCGACGCGCTTGATTTGTCCGGTCTGGACCTGCCCGCCGACAACCTCAAAGAATTACTCGAAGTGGACCTGGCGGGCTGGAAAAAGGAGGCCGACGACGTGGCGGCGAATTACGCCAGGTTCGGCCACCGCGTGCCGCCCGCGTTGAACGACCAGTTGGCCGGCTTGCGCCAGCGGCTCGGATAAAACTTGCATTTCAGTCAATTTGGAATTGAATCTGGCAACAACTGATTCACCAACCATGAAAAAATATTCCTCCATTCTGGCTGCCGCCATCATCTGCCTGGGGCTGCTTCCGGCGTATTCGCAACCCGGACCGGCGGGCGGCCCTCCGGGCGGACCGTCTTTGGCCGGCCCCATCAGCAAATTGTTCGGCGCCAACCAGGCTTTTTCCGCCGGGATGGAAATGCAAGTCACCAACAAGGACGGCAAACCCATCAACCTGCCGGGCAAAATCGCCTATGACACAGGCCAGTCGCGTTTTGAACTGAACCTGACCGACATCAAGGGCGGCAACATGCCTCCCAGCGCCGCCGCCCAGATGAAATCCATGGGGCTGGACGAATTGGTGACGATCGCGCTCCCGGACAAAGGGACCGTTTACCTTATTTACCCGGGACTGCAAAGCTACGTTGAGATGCCCATGCCCAATGCCAACAGTGCCCCGACCAACAGCGACTACAAGATGGAAGCCACCGAAATCGCCAGGGAGACCATCGACGGCCATCCGTGCGTGGAAAACAAGGTCATCGTCACCGGCAAGGACGGCGTCAAACATGAGTCCACGGTCTGGAACGCGACGGATTTGAAACAATTCCCGCTCAAAATTCAAACCGCCGACAGCGGCGACGAAGTGATCATGTTGTTCAAGAACGTCTCGCTAACCAAACCCGCTGCCAGCAGCTTCGAAGCGCCATCCAGCTACACAAAATACGACAACGTGCAGACCCTCATGCAACAGCAAGTCATGAAACGCATGGGCGGCAGCGCAGGTGGCGGCATAGGCATGCCCCCGGGCCATCCATAGCGAATCAAATCAAAAAAGCTTTTGGAAGGGCCGACACGTTGTCGGCCCTTTTTATTGGCCGGAATGCATTGTCCATTCGGTCGAAACCGGGAGAAATTCAACCCAGCAGCGTTTTTGCCTTCGCCAGCGCCTCGTCCAGCTTGTCCGCGTCCTTGCCACCGCCGCGGGCGTTGTCCGGCTTGCCGCCACCCTTCCCGCCCACAATCGGCGCAATTTGCTGGATGATTTTGCCGGCCTGGATCTTCGTGGTAAATTCGGGCGTAACCGCGGCGACCAGCGCCACACTGCCACGGTGCGGGCCGCCACCCAGCACGATGACGCCCTTGAAGCGGCTCTTCAACGAGTCGGCCACCGCCTGGAGAAAATCGCCGTCCACGCCGCCGAGGTTGTGAATGATGGCCGGGATGCCATTCACGGTTTTGATTTCCTCAAGCAGGAGACTGGCGGCATTCGAGGCTTCGCGTTGCTGCGCCGCCTTGATCTGCTTCTCCATCTCCTTCTGGTGTTCCAGCAGCGACTCGATTTTCTTTTCCAGCTCATGCACCGGCGAATTGACCTTGCCTGCCAGCGATTTGATGAGCTGCAATTCGTCCGTGGCTTTGCGATAGGCTTCGAGCCCGGCCACCGCTTCGATGCGCCGCACGCCGGCGGCAATGGCGTTCTCCCCCACAATGCGGAACAAACCAATCTCACCCGTCGCGCGCGTGTGCGTGCCGCCGCAGAGTTCCATCGAGTAACCGTCCAGCTTCGCCACATGACCGCCGATCTGGACGACGCGGACGGTGTCGCCGTATTTGTCGCCGAAGAATTGCATCACGTCCTTGCGCGGCTTCACGTCGGCGTAAGGCACTTCCATCCAGCTCACGCCGGCGTTTTCGAGGATGCGTTCGTTGACGAGCTTTTCGATGTCGGCGACCTGCTGCGGTGTCAGCGGCTGGGAATTAAAGTCAAACGTGAGTTTGTCCGGCCCGACGAACGAGCCTTTTTGTGAGGCTTCCTTGCTGACGACTTCGTGCAACGCCCAGTGCAACAGATGCGTGACGGTGTGGTGGCGTTGGATGGCATCCCGCCGGGGACGGTCAACTTGAAGAACGACTTTATCACCGACCGCGGGAAGTTCCTCGCCCGCCACGAAATGCAGCCACGTGTTGCCGGATTTTTGGGTGTTCGCGATTTGTAGCCGCGCTTGTGAAAGCGCGGAAGACCGCGAATTAACATTCGCGGCTACAAGAATTTCACCGGTATCTCCGACCTGGCCGCCCATCTCGGCGTAACAGGCGCTGGCGTCGAGGATGACGGCGGTTTTGTCCTTCAGCCCAACGACTTCCAAAACCTTGGCCTGGACTTCAAGATTGTCGTAACCCACGAATTTGGTGGGCGTGGTGGTCTCGATTTGCGAAAGCGAAATGACTTCCTTCTTCTGCGCCGCCCGGGCGCGGGCGCGTTGCTCGTCCATAAGAATCTCAAAAGCGTGAATATTCACTGCCCAGCCTATTTCGCGGGCCATCACCTCTGTCAGATCAACAGGAAAGCCGTATGTGTCATAAAGCAGGAATGCCACCGTTCCTGGAATGCGCTTCAGACAATAAGGAGTATTTTTGGCCATCACCTTTAGAGAGGACACTAAGTTCATCATTTCATGCCACGCCTGAGCTTTCAAATTCACGTCGGAACTAGACTCAAACATCTCAAGCGCGTTTACGAATTGTCGTATCTCGCTAAAAGACTGAGGGCTGGCTTTTTTCCAGAGATCAAAGTCAAGAGTCACAAATTCTCTGAGCAAGGATCTAACTTCCACTTGGACGGTTTTAGGCCAAAGACCCTTTTCATCGATACTACCGAGTGATTCTGCAAAAATGATTGTTCGACTCAATAATGAATCGCTCTGTTTGAACAAATCAAGAATCCGATTAAAAATATCCAACCCTCCATCAAGTGTCTTGTTAAACGACTCTTCCTCGGTGCGGATGACTTCCTGCACGTGTTTTTTCCGGGCGCGGATTTCGGGGAAGACGTCGCCCATCGTGTCGGTGAGCACGTCCACGAGTTTGTAAAAGAACGGCTCCTTGAAACCGAGCGTGCGGCCGTAGCGCACCGCGCGGCGCAGGATGCGGCGCAGGACATAATTGCGGTCGTTGTTGCCGGGCTGGATGCCGTCGGCAATTGCAAAGCCCAGCGTGCGGATATGGTCGGCGATGACGCGGAAGGCGATATCGACCTGGATTTGTTCCCTGGGAGCGCCGCCGTCCCGGCGGCATGTTTCTGAGTCGCCCTGATTAGAACCCGCCGTCGAGACGCCAGCGCTCCCTGGGAGCGTCGAGCCGTACTTCTTGCCGCTCAACTTTTCCAACAAATCGAAAATGGGGCGGAAGATGTCGGTTTCGTAATTCGAGATTTTTGCGTTCGCAAAATCTTTGAAGCCTTTCGTGCCCTGGATGATGCTCGTGACCCGCTCGAAGCCCATGCCGGTGTCCACATGCTTCGCGGGCAGCGGCGAAAACGTGCCATCGGGGTTCGCGTTGAACTGGATGAAGACGTGGTTCCAGATTTCAATGCAACGGGCATCGCCTTTATTGACGAGGCTGCCCTGGGTATCACCGGCCGGGGTGAGGTCAACGTGGATTTCGCTGCACGGGCCGCACGGGCCGGTCTCGCCCATCATCCAGAAATTGTCCTTTTTATTTCCGAAGATGATGTGCGTTTTGGGATCAAGTCCATCCTTGCGAAAAATTTCGGTCCAGATGTCGTAGGCTTCCTGGTCGAATTCAGAGGGTTCGCCGGGGCCGGGCTTATAAACGGTGGCGTACAGGCGGCTGGCGGGAAATTTCCAGACCTGGGTCAGCAGTTCCCAACCCCATTCGAGCGATTCTTTCTTGAAATAATCGCCGAAACTCCAGTTGCCCAGCATCTCGAAGAACGTGTGATGGTAGGTGTCGAGGCCGACGTCCTCGAGGTCGTTGTGTTTGCCGCCGGCGCGGATGCATTTCTGGGTGTCGGCGGCGCGGCCGGGCGTGTAGGGACATTTGACCTGGCCGAGAAAGATGGGCACGAACTGGTTCATGCCGGCGTTGGTGAACAGCAGGTTGGGACTGTTGGGCATGAGGCTCGAAGACGGCACAATGGTGTGCTGCTTCGACTTGAAGAAGTCGAGAAACGACTGGCGGATTTGGGCCGATGTCATCATGGCAAAAACAAACTCAGGCAGGGCGCGATGTCCTCATCGCGCCGCGGCGGGCGGGGACAGCCCGCCCTACCTTTGCGACGGTCATAGACCGCCGGTACAGCAAAATCAGGGGTGAAGATTAGCCCCAAACCGTCGGTCAAGGCGAGGTGGAAGTTTTTGACTGTCCATTATCCCAAATTATGAACCATAAATGGCTTTAAAAATGCCAAAAAATGCTGGATGATAAACTGGCGTCAGAGGTTATGTTCATGTCAATGGTACCCATCGGTTTAATCCAGCCATTGAACCAAAGTCGGGGATCCCCAGGCATCGCCGGACGGGCAACATTTCAATAAAGGCGCGATTTTTGCTGATACTAATCCAATGCGCAGTCGCTTTACAAAATCAGCTTTCCATCTCAGCCTGCTTTACGCCGGAAGCGCGGTTTTATGGATCCTGCTTTCCGAAAAGTTGCTGCCGGCCCTCGTCTCCGACCCGGTCGCCGCGGCCAATCTGGAAACATACACAAGGGGGGCGTTTGTCATCGTAACGGCGGGGTTGTTGTATTGGGGGTTGCGCCGCCCGATGCGGCGTTGGGAACAAGAAACCGACGACAGCCAGCGCGGCCAGCAGACGGTGGAAACGATTGCCTATGAACACCAGCTGCATCGCCGGCTGCTGGATTTGCTGCCGGACGGGATTTACATCAAAGACCTGGACAGCCGCTTTCTGATGGCCAACGAAACCCTGGCCCGGCGCTTTGGCAAGGACAACCCGGCCCAGGTCCTGGGCCTGTCCGACAAGGATTTCTTTCCGCCGGAAATAGCAGCGGTTTTCCGCGCCGACGAGGAGAAGGTCTTTGCCGGCGAAATCATCAACAAAAAGGAGGAAATTGTTCTTTTTCCCAACGGCCAGAAGCGCACGTTGTTGACCACCAAGGTGCCATTCCGGAACAGCCAGGGACAAATCTGCGGCCTGGTCGGCATCGGGCGCGACATCACTGAACACGATCAGGCCGAAACGGCGTTGCGCCAGAGTGAGGAGCGACTGCGCCAGATCATCACGCAAACCCGCTGCATCCTGAAGCTCGGCGAAGTGACGGGACCGGAAGGCTGGCAGGAAAGGGCGTTGAGTCCGGATTCGCCTTTTCACTGGAATCTACAGGTTGAAAACGAAACCACCGCGCAGGAAGTGTTCCCGCTCGAACTGCTGCCAGACGAACGGTATCAGCATGCCTGGAGCCGCAGTTTTCACCCCGAGGACCAGGCCCAAATGAACCGAAACTCGGGCTATGCCTTCCTTCACAACGCGCCGTTTTACCGGAATGAATTCCGCTGCACCGACAAGCATGGCATTGAACATTGGATGCAACAGTATATGACGGTTGAAAAACTGGCCGGGAACCGCTGGCGGGTTTTTGGCATCACCACCGACATTTCCACTTTGAAGAATGCCGAGAAGACATTGCGAAAAAACAATCGCGCGCTCCGCATGATTTCGGACTGCAATCAGGCCCTCATTCGCGCCACAAACGAAGCCGACTTGTTGACCAACATCTGCCGGCTCGTGGCTGAGGAGGGCGGTTATGCGATGGCGTGGGTGGGATATGCCGGGGACGACGAAGCCAAATCCATCCGCTCCGCAGCCCAAGCCGGCACAGGAATCGCCTATCTAAAGACCTGCCAGGTTACCTGGGCGGACGAACCGTGCGGCCGTGGCCCCGTCGGTACGGCCATCCGCACGGGTCAGATGAGCATCTTTCGCGACCTGAACGAGAAACCTGAATTTGCACCGTGGCGGGAGGAAGCGCAACGTTATGGATATCAATCCGTCATCAGTCTTCCCCTGGCCGCCAACGGCAAAGTTTTTGGAGCCCTTAGCATTTATTCAACTCAAGAGGATGCTTTTGACGAAGACGAAGCCAGCCTGCTGTATGAACTGGCTGGCGACCTGGCTTTTGGCATCACCGCCTTGCGCGCCCAGGCCGAATACCGGCGAACCGATGCGGCCCTGCGCCGCAGTGAAGAACGGCTGCGGCTGGCCCAGGCGGCGGCAAAGATCGGCATTTTTGATGTGGACCTCACCCGCGACCATGCCACCTGGACGGAAGAGGAAGAGGCCATTTATGGTTTTGCCCCGGGAACCTACGACCATAACTCCAAGACTTTCTGGCAACTGATTCATCCGGAAGACCGGGGGCGCATCCAGCAGCTTACGAAAAGCGCCATCGCCCAGCACTGCGAGTTTCACGCCGAATACCGGTTCCACCGGCACGGCGACCAGGCCTTGCGGTGGGCCATGGTGGGAGGCAAGGCGGTTTACGACGAAAACGGCCGCCCGGTCAGATTGCTCGGCGTCAACATTGACGTTACCGAACACAAGCAGGCGGAGGCGGCGTTGCGGATGTCCGAGGCGCTGTACCATTCGCTGGTCGAACAGATGCCCGTCGGGGTCTTTCGCAAGGACGTGGAAGGCCGTTACGTCTTTGTCAATGCCCCGTTTTGCGAGCTCGGCGGCTGGAAACCGGAGCAACTCATCGGCAAAACGCCCGAAGGATTCGAGCACGCAGTGCTGGAAGGCGGTTCCCCCAAGCTGGATGAAAGCACGACCAGAAAACTGGCCGCCCAGGGTCGTGAACACCACGCGTTGATCATGCAGACCGGCCAGATGATTGAAATCGACGAAGAACGCACCCTGACCAACGGCGAAAAGCAGTATTTTCACGTGGTCAAAACACCTGTGCGTGATCTGGATGGAAAGATCATTGGCACGCAGGGAATATTGATCGACATCACGCAACGCAGACAGGCCGAGGAATTGACCCGGCGATTGGCAACGGCGGTGGAGCAGGCTGCCGATGACATCCTCATCACCGATGCCCAAGGGACAATTCAATACGTAAATCCCGTCTTCGAGGCGACCACGGGTTACACACGACAGGAAGTCATCGGCCAGAACCCGCGCCTCCTGAAGAGTGGCAAGCACGATGCCACCTTTTATAAGCGGATGTGGGATGTGTTGACCTGCGGCGAAGTGTGGTCGGGCCGTATCATCAATCGAAAAAAGGACGGCACCCTCTTCGAGGAGGATGCCACGATTTCCCCCATTCGTGATTCCTCCGGCAAGATCGTCAATTACGTCGGCGTCCGGCACGACGTGACCCGGGAGGTTGCGCTGGAAGCGCAGTTGCGCCAGGCCCAGAAGATGGAGGCCATCGGCCATCTGGCCGGCGGGGTCGCGCATGATTTCAACAATCTGCTGACCGCCATCCACGGCAATGCCTCCTTGCTGCTCGACACGCAATTGGAATCCAGGGAAAAACTGGAATGCGCCGCCCAGATCGTCGAGGCCGCCGAGCGGGCCGCCACCCTGACCCGCCAGCTGCTCCTGTTCAGCCACAAGCAGGCCATGCAACCCATCAACCTGGACCTGAACGAGGTGGTGACGCAAATAACCAAGATGCTTCAACGCATCCTCGGCGAGGACATCTCGCTCACCTCCAATTATGGCGCCAACCTGCCCGCCATCCGCGCGGACACCGGCATGATTGAACAGGTCATTCTCAATCTGGCCATCAATGCCCGCGACGCCATGCCCAAAGGTGGCCGGCTGATCATCAGCACCGGCACGGAGATGACGCAAGCAAAGACCCCGGGGCAAAATCCGGACGATCCGCCCCGGTTGCATGTCTGGCTGGAGGTCACGGACAACGGTTGCGGAATTCCCCCGGAAATTCTGCCGCACATTTTTGAACCGTTCTTTACCACCAAACCCGTCGGCAAGGGCACCGGCCTCGGACTCGCCACGGTTTATGGCATTGTCCAGCAGCATCATGGCTGGATCACCGTAAACAGCAAAGTCAACCAGGGCACAACCTTCCGGCTTTGCTTCCCCGCCGCAGCCGGGACGGACGCGCGGAAAAAAATCACGGCCGCGAAATCACCCCTGCCGCGCGGCTCGGAAACCATCCTCATCGTCGAGGATGAACTGCCGGTCCGCACCATGGTCAATAATCTGCTCCAACGCTGCGGTTACACCACCCTGCAGGCCGAATCCGGCGTGACCGCCCTCAAGATCTGGCAGGAACAGAAAGACCGCATTCAACTGGTTTTGACGGACATCATCATGCCGGATGGCATGACGGGATACGATCTGGCCCGGCAATTGCACGCGGAGAAACCGCAGCTCAAAATCATCTTCACGAGCGGTTACAGTGGTGACGTGGTGGACAAGCGCCTGGCGCTGATTGAAGGCGTCAACTTTCTTCAAAAGCCTTACACCCCGTCCAAGCTCGCCGAAACCCTGCGGAAAAATCTGAACCGGGGTTGAACTTCACGAACCAGCGGCGAGGAGGAAGTTTTTCGGGCCAGCCCGGGACCGTATTTTTGAAATCCGCCTTTTGTTTTTGTCAAGGGCGACGCCTGAAATTTTTTCAAAAAATCTGCTTGAGAAAGTTCCGGTTTGGAGCGATAAACCAGACAAGCAAGCGCGAGTTAAAAGCCCCGCGTTGATCTTTGGAAAATTTAATTGATTTACCCTGCTCTGTTCGTGATCAGCAGCAAATCCTTGAACCGTAGTAAAACGATCAATGGAGCCAACCTGAGACTGTGGCCGACATGCCTTCACTGGAAGTCGAAAGCAGCCCGGCGGGCACCGCATGTTGTAAAACATGTTCAAAGGATCATGCTACGCACGGCAGCGGCGGGGTTTTTTATCTTGCTCCCGCGAGGGAGACGCAGCAATGAGGAATCAGGCCCGCCAACCGGCGGGCCTTTTTGTTTTGGGCAAATTTTCCGCCCGGTGCTAATCTCCATCCATGGCGCGCGATGACCTGTTTGCAGCCCCGGCTGAATCAAAGCCGCAGGCTTCGCTTACAGCGGAGTCCGCCCGGCATCAGCCGCTCGCCGCGCGGATGCGGCCGCGCCGCCTCGATGAATTCGCCGGACAAACCCACATCCTCGGCCCCGGCCAGTTGCTCCGCCGCGCCATCGAGGCCGACCGCATCCAGTCGCTGATTTTTTTCGGCCCCCCCGGCACCGGCAAAACCTCGCTCGCGCAAATCATCGCCCGCCAGACCAAAAGCAAATTTGAGCGCCTCAGCGGCGTGGAATCCAACGTGGCCGACATGCGCCGCGTGCTCGCCGCCGCCGCCAACCGCCTCGAAAACACCGGCCAGCCGACGATCCTGTTCATTGATGAAATCCACCGGTTCAACAAGGCGCAGCAGGACGTGTTGCTGCCGGACGTCGAGAGCGGCGTTGTCCGGCTGATTGGCGCGACGACGCACAACCCATTTTTCTTCGTCAACTCGCCGCTTGTCTCGCGCTCGCAGATTTTTGAGCTGCGCCCGCTGACCGAGGACGAGCTTTTTTCACTGCTGCAACGCGCGCTGGCCGACGCCGAACGCGGCCTCGGCTGCCTGAAGATCAAGGCGGAGGAAGATGCGTTGCGTCACCTCGCCAAAATCGCCGACGGCGACGCGCGCAAGGCGCTCAACGCGCTGGAAATTGCCGCCCTCACGACCGCGCCGGACAAAAAAAGCGTCGTCCACATCGACCTGGCCGCCGCGGAGCAAAGCATCCAGAAAAAAGCCGTGGTGTATGACGATGAGGACGCGCATTACGACACGATTTCCGCGTTCATCAAATCCATGCGCGGCAGCGACCCGGACGCCGCGCTCTACTGGCTGGCGAAGATGATTCATGCCGGCGAAGACCCGCGGTTCATTGCCCGGCGGATCGTGATTTGCGCGGCGGAAGACGTGGGCCTGGCGGACCCGATGGCCCTGGTGCTGGCGAATGCGGCGCTGTCGGCATCGGAATTTGTCGGCTGGCCGGAAGCGCGGATTCCGCTGGCCGAGGCGACGGTTTACATTGCCACCGCAAACAAGAGCAACAGCGCCTACAAGGCGATTGATGCCGCGCTGGAAGACGTGAAGTCAGGCCGCACGCTGCCGGTGCCGGAACATTTGCGGGACACGCATTATCAAGGGGCCGAACGGCTGGGTCACGGCCAGGGCTACGAATATGCGCACGACCATCCCGGGCATTTTGTCGCGCAGGATTATCTCGGTGCGGACAGGCGCTATTACGAGCCGACCGACCAGGGCGTGGAAAAGAAAATCAAGGAACGGGTCGAGAAATGGCGCGCGGCGCTCGCCGAAGCCCGCCAATCGAAGAAAAAATAACCTTATGGCATCCGATATTCGAACGGCCAAGGCCGCGTTGCGAAAACAAATCCGAGACGCCCTGCAAACCTTTTCCCCGGCAATGCGCGCCACGCGGTCGGCGCAAATTTGCGACCGGCTCAGGGAACAGTTCGTCTGGAAAAATGCCCGGGCAGTGCTGCTGTTCGCGCCGTTGCCCGATGAACTGGATTTATGGCCGCTGTTGGAGGCGGCGCTGGCCGCGGGAAAAATCGCCGCCCTGCCCCGTTTCAACCCGGCGCTCAAAAATTACGTTGCCGGGCAGGTAAAAAATTTGCGCGGCGACATTGTGACCGGACGGTTTGGCATTCGCGAACCGGCGGCGGGTTGTCCGGAAATCCCGTTCCACCGCCTCGATCTGGTCCTGGTTCCCGGGGTTGCCTTCGACTGGCAGGGGCACCGTTTGGGCCGGGGTAAGGGATTTTACGACCGTTTGCTGGCCGAGGTGCGCGGCGTGAAGTGTGGAATCGCCTTTGACGAACAGGTGGTGGACACGGTCCCGGCCGGGCTGTCGGACATCCGGATGGACTTTCTGGTGACGCCGACGCGCAGCGCAAAAATTACAGGTTGAAGAAGGGGGCGACTATTGGTGCTGCTGGTTCATCATGGGCATGCTGCCTTCCCAGCTTTGCGGGGTGTTCCACGGGCGGACCGAATCATTTTCCGGCTCGGTGGTTTCACAACCGCTGACCCCGACGAGCAGGGCGCCCAGCAAAAGGAGCAGCAGCCATCTGGCAGCCGGGCGTTTCACGTCAGGAAGCCGGATGGGCGGGACTGACTTCATCCCCTTCGATCACCTCGCCCAGTTTCCAACCGGGGATGACGTTGGCGATGCTGCGGTCCTTTTCCACGCTGCGGACTATGACCTTGGCCACGAGCCTTCCATCGCGGCTGACCAGTAGTTCGCCATCATCAATAACCCCCTGATCCTGGCCGATGTTCAGAACCACGAAATCCCATTTGGGATCCACCACCAGAATTTTCCCGCGAAGGTCGGCGCGCAGCGTGACCACCTGGTTTGTTCCTTCGTATTTGTTCAAACGCACCTGCAACCGGTTCACTGTGCGCTGCAAAACCAGTTTCTCTTCGTTGGCAATATCGAGCGCCTCACCCTGGTCTTTCAACAATTTGTTGAGTTTGCCCACCTGCTCGGCGGAAACACCTGTGGCCACATAAGCGGCCAGTTTGGTCTGCGCGTCATCGCGTTCCTGCGAGGTCTTGGCGAGTTTGTCGGACAATTCATCAGCCCGCTTGACCTGGGCCGCAGCCGCGGCGACCGCCTTTTCGCGTTCCGTTTTCGCATCGGCCAGATCCTGCTTGGTTTGGGCCAGGTCCTTTTCGGCCTTGGCCAGGTCTGTCTTGGCCTTGTTCCGCTCGCTCTCGGCGGTGAGCCGGCCGCTGCGCTGGGTGTTGCGGTCGGTGACGAGCGTATTGATTTTATCTTTTACAAAAACAATGTTCACCACGCCGACAGCTAGTGCCGCAAGGATGGCTAAAATCAGACTGATTCGAATCAACATGGCTTGATTTGCTATTTTTCGCATTTTAAGCCTTTGCTCCCGGCCTGTCAACGCTGGTTTCTACATTTGTCGCGACTCTTTAATAATGTCCCCCTATGAACTCGCTTAAAATGTCCCCATTGGGGCGTTGCTGGTGTAGAGCAACGGCCATAAATGGAGATATTAATAATGAGTGGCAAGGAACGGAAACGGAT
>JBKQOA010000039.1:0-46618 GCA_052145735.1 Limisphaerales bacterium | reverse complement strand
GATGGAGGGATTCGCGCATGGACCGGGAGCGGTCGATCGACCACTCGCCGAGCGCGCCTGCGGCGAGCGTCACAGCGAGGGCCCGCTTTTCCCACTCGGCGTGGAAAACGGGCTCGTACTTTTCCGGGGCGATCGGGTCGAAGCCCATCATCCCGCCGAGGTCCTGCGCGCCGTTCATGACGCCGGCACCGCGTCCGGCGAGACGGGATTGAGCGGGAGGCCGGTCCCGATCATCGAGTCGCGGGTCACCAGCGCGGCAAGCCGCTCCTCGCTCCAGCCCTCCGTTCCCGAGGGACGCATCGGCACGACGAGGTAGCGGATCTCCGCGGTCGAATCCCAGACCCGGATCGCCGTCGCGCACGAAAAAGAAGAGGCCTACCTGACGACGCTTTCGCAGGTTGAACCCATCCACGCTGTCGTGGAGATTGCCCGGAAAAATCATGGTAAAATCCCGATGGCCGTCGCGTCTGGCGGCACGGAAAAAATCATCATCCTGGTGTTGGAGCGCCTGAACATCCGGCACCTGTTCAAGGCCATCGTCACCAGTGAAATGGTGAAGAACCAGAAACCGGCGCCGGACATTTTTCTCGAAGCGGCGAAACGGATTGGCGTGGACCCGAAGTTTTGCCGGGCTTACGAAGACACCGATCTGGGTATGACCGCCATCCGTGCCGCAGGCATGGAAGCGGTGGACGTGCGGGAATTGATCACCAAGCGCTGACGCCTGCTCGGCTTGTGGCCTGTCTTTGTGTTCGGCCCCGTCTTCATGGTTGGACGACACTTCCATTAAGCTCGACAAGCTTACCTGCCTCGAAGCGCACGCCCAAAGTGTGCTCCTCATCCCATGGAACCGTAAGTCCGAGCTCGGTCACGAGATCGCCAGCCAGTGGTATAACGGAGACATAAATCCAAGAGATAAGAGGCCAGACATCGCTTGGTTTCGCAATCACTGGAAGTGGATCGCCCTCGCGCTTCAACTCTCCCGAAGCCAGCGCCTTTGCATAAGGCTCGTAATGGGCAAACAGCGCTTTTTCAATGCTTGCTTGCCACAATGGAAATTGAGCGACCAAATCTTTGGCCGTAGACAAAGCCTCAGGGTCAGGCCCATCGCAGGTTCCCACAATAGCCAGCGGAACGCTTGTGCCCGGCAATAAGGCTATCGAGCCGCGCCATAAGCAAGTGGTAAATCCAAAAGAAAAGCGTAATTGTCCGAGTTGTGGGTCAGAAACTGGAGGTGCCCGACGGAGGTTGCGCAGCCATAGGCGGCGTTGGCACAGCCACATGAGTGGCAGAACAATCAAACCAAAAATTACAATGAGAACAATGAGCGTTGATTCAACAATTTCACCGATTCCACAGCCAGACCAGAGACTGATACCGCAGCAAATCAAGGCGAGCACCACGAATAACGGGCCTAAAATCTTCAGAGATAATTTCACGCGATGCGATAAGGGGCCGAACAGTCAATAGATGACACGTTGTGCAATGTATCCATGTTTCATGGATCCATTATTCCGGGTTTCACTCAACCCTGTCCGAGTTTTTTCGACTTCTCCGTCGCGGCGCGAACGGCGCTCATCACCACGGCGCGCAACCGGCCCTTTTCCAGTTCGTGCAAGCCCTCGATGGTTGTGCCGCCGGGGCTGGTAACCTGGTCCTTGAGCGCACCGGGATGCTGGCCGGTCTCCAAAACCATTTTGGCGGCGCCCAGGACCGTTTGTGCGGCGAGGCTTGAGGCCACGTCACGCGGCAAACCTGATGCGACACCTCCGTCGCTCAACGCTTCGATGAATTGGTAAACGTACGCCGGCCCGCTGCCGCTCAAGCCGGTCACGGCATCTAACAGCGATTCCTTCACTTGAAAGGCTATGCCGACGGCTGAAAGAAGCTTTTTCGCCAGTTCGCCGTCCGCTGCCGTCGCGGATTTGCCAAGCGCGAACGCCGACGCACCGGCACCGACGAGCGCCGGGGTGTTCGGCATCACCCGGATGACATGCGCGCCGGAGGGCAGCGCGGCTTCCAGCTTTGCGATCGTCACGCCGGCGGCGATGGAAATCAGGAGATGGTTCTCGGTGAACGCGCGGCTGATGGTCGCGAGTGCGGCGGCGGCCTGGTCGGGCTTCGTCGCCAGCATCACGACCCGGGCGAATTTCACGACTTCGACATTGGACATGCCGGTTTTGGCTCCGACTTCGGCGGCAAATAATTTTCGCGCGGCCTCGTGCGGGTCGCTGGCGATGATTTCCTTGGGCACAACCAGTTCAGCGCGGATGAACCCTTTGGCCAGGGCGGTGGCCATCTTGCCCGCCCCCAGAAAGCCGATTTTCAATGGAGTTGCCATGAAGGTTTTGTAACAGGCCGTTCCGGTCAACGAAAGCGAAAACCGGCTGTGAATTCGCGGGTGGTTTCACAATTAATTGTAGCGTCGAGCCTGTGGCTCGAATGAATCGGCGCACAGCGCCGATACTACAACCAATTCGCGGCTTGAATTCATGGGAACTCAATCTATTTTAAGTCCGGCCCAAAGTGGTTGCAGGTTTTTGGTTTTCAAGTCATGTCAAGCCGTCGCACATGGGAAACGTTTGAGGCAATGCGGCACGCTGCCGAGGCGGGGGATCCGCAGGCGCAGTGCTATCTCGGGGTCTGCTTCCAGAACGGCCAGGGCGTGGCACAGGACTATCAGGAGGCGGTAAAATGGTTCCGTCGTTCGGCGGAACAAGGTGACCCCGTCGCGCAATGTTATCTGGGGGTGTGCTATTTGAACGGCGCGGGGGTGCCGCAGGAATTCGGCGAGGCGGCCAAATGGCTGCGTGAGGCGGCGGAACAAAACGATCCGGCGGCACAATTCAATCTCGGCATGCTTTACGAAACCGGCCAGGGCGTGTCGCAAAACTACGTCGAGGCGGTGAAATGGTATCGTGAATCGGCGGAACACGGCTATCCGGCGGCGCAATTCAATCTGGGGGTCTTTTACGAGACGGGCCAGGTCGTGCCGCAGAATTTCGAGCTGGCGGTGAAATGGTATCGCGCCGCCGCCGAACAGGAGTGCGCGCCCGCCCAATGCAACCTCGGCCTTTGCTACCAGACCGGTCGGGGCGTGGAGCAAAGCCAACAGCAGGCTGTGAAATGGTTCATCCGGGCCGCGCGACAGGGCGACAAAACCGCGCAACATAATCTTGGTTTGCACTACGCTTCCTTGAATGATCCGGTGCCTGGGGAAACGGCGGAGGCCGCCGAGGCCGCCGGGCCGGAATCGCCGTGATTGAAGTCAACGGGCGAGTTCCGCCACTTTCGCGGCCGCCTTGCCGGAATCAATCACCTCCACTGCCAGTTCCCAGCCTTCGATCAGTGACTTCGTTTTGTCGGCAACGAACAGGGCGGCGGCGGCATTCAGCAGAACGGCGTCCCGCTTCGGGCCGCGTTCCTGGTTGTTCAAAATCCGTCGGATGATCGCAGCGTTCGCCGTGCGGTCGCCGCCGCGAAGATCGGCCAGCGTGGCCGGTTGCAGGGGAAACATCCCGGGCGACAGTGTGGAACAGGTCAGCGCGTGTTCCTGATAAAATTCGGCTATTGTGGTCGGCCCCAGCGGCGAAAGTTCATCGAGATGCCGCAGGGACCCGGATTCATCCCGCACCGCACCGCAAACCACCATGGCGCGGCGTACCCCGAGGGACTGGAGGACGCGGGCGAACGGTTCGCAAAAATCCGGGCGCGGCACACCCACCAGCATCGCGGAGGGCCGGGCCGGGTTCAGCAGCGGGCCGAGGAAGTTGAAGAGGGTGGCCTGGCCGCGTTCCGCGCAGAGTTTGCGCGCCGGCACGACGTGCCGAAAGGCCGGATGATATCTGGGCGCGAAGAAGTAAGCGAAGTTGTGACAATGAAGCGAACGGACGGCGTCCTCCGGCGACAGATCAAACGGAATTCCCAACGCTTCCATGACATCCGCGCTGCCGATGGGCGAGGTATTGGCGCGATTGCCGTGCTTGGCGACCAGCACTCCTGCCGCCGCCGCCACGAGCGCAACGGTCGTGGAGATGTTAAAGGTGCTCAGGCGGTCGCCGCCCGTACCGACGACGTCAAGGATTCCCCGCGCGCGGGTTTCGGCATCGAGCGGCGGTGAAATTGATTTGTCGCGGAGCGCGCGGGCAAAGGCGGCGATTTCGCCGGGGGTTTCGCCTTTTTTCGCCAGCGCGGTCAGGAAATCGGCCTTGACCGCGGCGGAAACCTTTTCATCGACGAGGCATTCAACCGATTGGCGGATTTGCTCGTCGGCGAGCGGGTGCGCCGCGGCGAGTTGTTGCGTGAGCCTTTCCAGCATGGATTGATTCTAAGATTGGATGCCGGCGGCTCAAAGCGGAAAGTTTTGAGAACAACCGGCCGGCATGATGAAAGCTTGGACAGGTGGGCAAAATTGCGTAACTTGTCAGGCGCTGGCGCTGTCTCAACCAGGAACAAGCGCATCAACTAAATTTATGGCAGACAAACCGGATCGCGGGTGGATCAAGTGGACAATCATCGTTTTTGCTGTTGGGGCGGTGATCGTTGTCGGAGGCTGGTATTTTAAACGCGGCCACGCCGACGCGCCGGAATACCAGACGACCCCCGTCACCCGGGGGGGGTTGACGCAGTTGGTGACGGCGACGGGCACGTTGAATCCGGTGGTGAATGTGACGGTGGGCAGCCAGGTTTCCGGCCGCATCAGCAAATTGTACGTGGATTTCAATTCAATCGTGAAGTCGAATGAAGTCATTGCAGAAATTGACCCTTCGACTTATCAGGCGGCGGTCGAGCAGGCCGGTGCCGACCTCGCCAACGCGAAGGCGAACCTGGAATTGCAGCAGGTGGAGGCGAAACGCAGCAGCGATCTCTTCACCAACAAGCTGATTTCCAGTTCCGATTACGACACGGCCATCGCCACGCTGCACGAAGCCGAGGCAACGGTGAAAATCAAGCAGGCCTCACTCGACAACGCAGTCGTGAACCTGGGTTATTGCAAAATTCTTTCGCCGGTGGATGGCATAGTGATTTCGCGTGCGATCGACCTCGGCCAGACGGTGGCGTCCAGTTTCAACACGCCAACACTTTTTCAAATCGCGAATGACCTGACGAAAATGCAAATCGATTCGAGCGTGGCCGAAGCCGACGTTGGCGGCGTGGTGGAAGGCCAGGGCGTGGACTTTACGGTGGA
Source organism: Limisphaerales bacterium (assembly GCA_052145735.1). Lineage (GTDB taxonomy): Bacteria > Verrucomicrobiota > Verrucomicrobiia > Limisphaerales > UBA11358 > UBA11358. The sequence continues at coordinate 41,430 of JBKQOA010000039.1, read as the reverse complement.
CGCGTATCCGTATCGCACCTTTTCCGGCACCGTCGTGCAAGTCCGCAATGCGCCGACCAATTCCAACAATGTCGTCACTTATGATTGTGTCATCAGCGTGACCAATTCCGATTACAAGTTAAAACCCGGCATGACCGCAAACATCTCCTTTATCATCGCCCAACGCGAAAACGCGTTGACCATTCCGAACGGGGCGTTGCGATTCCGCCCGCCGGAGAACGCCGTGGTGCTGACCAACTTGACGGCGGCGCAAACTGCGCCGGTGACCAACAGCAGCAATGTTGCCGGCGCGTCCGGCGGGCCGGGCCATCGCAGCGGCCACGCGCGCGGCGAACATCCGGTTTTCCACACTGTTTATGTGCTGGGAGGCGAAGGCCGGGAAGCGAAGCTGCAGGCGGTGCAGATCAGGACCGGCATCAGCGACGGCATTTCGACCGAGGTGCTTTCGGGGCTGGAGGAGGGTGCGCCGGTTGTGACCGGCGTGGTTTCACCCAGCACCCAGGCTGCCAGACCGGCGGGCCCGCCTGGCGGCTTCCCCAGAATGCGTTGACCCGATTTGCCATGCAGACCAATCCCGTCATCAAGCTCGCGGACATCCACAAGGTGTATCACACCGGCGAAGTGGATGTTCACGCGGTGCGCGGAATTTCGCTGGAAATTTTCCCCGGTGAATTCGTGGCGCTCATGGGCGCGAGCGGTTCCGGCAAAAGCACGTTGATGAACATAATCGGCGCGCTCGACCGTCCGAGCGGCGGCCATTATCTGCTCGATGGCATTGATGTTTCCACACTCGATCGCGATGCGCTCGCGGATGTCCGCAACGAAAAAATCGGCTTTGTCTTCCAGGGTTTCAACCTGCTTGCGCGCACCTCGGCGCTGGAAAATGTCGAGATGCCGATGCTTTACAACAGACATCGCATCCAATCGCACGAGCAACGCGACCGCGCCCTGCACGCGCTGGAACTGGTCAACCTCAGCCAGCGCGCCGATCATCATCCGAACCAGCTTTCCGGCGGCCAGCAGCAACGCGTGGCCATCGCGCGCGCGCTGGTGAACCGTCCGGCGCTGTTGCTCGCCGACGAACCGACGGGCAACCTCGACAGCCAGACGAGCATTGAAATCATGGGGGTGTTCCAAAAACTCAATGATCAGGGCATCACCCTCGTCATGGTCACCCACGAATTGGACGTGGCGCGGTTCACCAAGCGCATGGTCATCCTGCGTGATGGAAAGGTGGTCACCGACGAGCCGGTGCCAAACCGCTCGTTCGCGGAAAAGGAATTGCAGCAGCTTCGTGCGGCCCAACAGGCCGTCAAACTCGCGTCATGAGAATCTTCGCCTCATTAAGAATCGCCGGGCGGGCGCTGCGCCGAAACAAGATGCGCTCGCTGCTGACGATGCTCGGCATCATCATCGGTGTCGGGGCCGTCATCGGCTCGGTGAGCCTGACTTCCGGCGCCACCAAACAGGTCGAGGACCAGGTCAGCAGCCTGGGCGAAAGCGTGATCACGGTTTTTTCCGGCAATTTCACCAGCGGCGCCATGCGCGGCGGCTGGGGCAGCGCGCCGACGCTGACGGTGGCTGACGCACTGGCGATTGCCGGATTGAAGAACGTCGTGGCCGTCAGTCCCGAAGTGCGCGACCGGGCACAGGTGCTCGCCAATGGCCTTAACTGGAACACACAGGTGATGGGTGAATCGCCCGATTATCCGCAAATCCGCAACTGGGGCATCGCCAGCGGCGCGATGTTTTCCGACCAGGATGTGCGCAGCCTCGCCAAGTGCGCGGTCATCGGCAAAACCGTCGCCGACCAGTTGTTTCCCAACGAAAATCCAGTCGGCCAGACCATCCGCATCCGGAACCTCCCCTTTCTGATCGTCGGCGTGCTGGCTCCCAAGGGCTTTAATCTGTTCGGGCAGGATCAAGACGACACGGTCGTCGTCCCTTATACGAGCCACATGCACCGCATCACCACCCGCACCTTTGTGAACGACATTCTGGTGGAAGCCGCCAATGACAAGGTCATCGACAGCGTGCAAAAGGACATCACGGACTTGTTGCTCGTACGCCACCGGAGCAAGGAACAGGATTTCACCGTGCGCAATCAGTTGGAATTGATGCAAGTGGTTACGAGTGCTTCGCGTTCAATGGGCTTTCTCCTCGCGGGCGTGGCTGCCGTTTCGCTCGTTGTCGGAGGCATCGGCATCATGAACATCATGCTGGTCAGCGTCACCGAACGGACCCGCGAAATCGGCATCCGCATGGCCGTGGGCGCGCGCGCGGCGGACATCCTTGTGCAATTTTTGATTGAAGCGGTCACGTTGAGCGCGATTGGCGGTTCCCTCGGCATCATCGGCGGCGTTGGTTTTTCAAAAATTGTCGCCTACACAAAAGACATGCCCGCCATCACCCCCGTGACCTGGATCGCCATCGCGTTCATCTCCAGCGCCATTATCGGCATCATCACCGGATTTTACCCGGCGTGGAAAGCGTCGAAGCTCGACCCCATTGACGCCTTGCGCTATGAATAGCGCGTGACCGCTGAAGTCCTGTCCACGCACACGCCTGCGCTTTTTGAAGCTGCCGTGAAACACGCGGCAAGATTGCTCCGCGCCGGCGAAGTTGTCGCCCTGCCGACGGAGACGGTTTACGGGCTGGCGGCAAACGCGCTGGATGAAAAAGCCGTTGCCAAAATTTTCCAAATCAAGGGCCGGCCGGCGAATAATCCGATCATTGTCCATATCGTGGGTGCCGAAATGGCAGGGCATTGTGTCACGGCCTGGCCGGACGCGGCGGAAAAATGTGCGCGGGCGTTTTGGCCCGGGCCGCTGACACTCGTGCTGCCACGCGCGAAGGAAATTCCCGACATCGTCACGGCGGGCGGTTCGACGGTTGGCGTGCGTTGGCCGGGCCATCCTTTCATCCAGGCGGTGATTCGTGAATGTGGTTTCCCCCTGGCCGCGCCCAGCGCGAATTTGTCCAACCGGGTTTCCCCCACGAACGTCGGACACGTCCGCCAGCAGCTCGGCGATAAGATTCCCCTGATCGTGGACGGCGGCCAGTCGCAGGTCGGCATCGAATCAACCGTGCTCGATATGACGGCGTCTCCGCCGCGAGTATTGCGTCCGGGCATGATCCATGCCGAATCCCTCGCCGCCGTATGCGGCGAAGTGACCGGTGACCAGCGGCAAGCGGCAGGGGAAAATCCACTTCGCAGCCCGGGATTGTTGCACAGACATTATTCACCAAGGGCAAAATTGCTTGTACTCGATTGGCTCGACGACGCGGATTTGCAGCGGCAACTTGTCACGTGTCACGTGTCACGTGTCACCTGCTTTGTCATTGCCCACACGCACATTCCCGCGGCGGTGGGTTTTGCGCGGGTGAGCGTGATCCCGCACGACGCGGAAGCCTTTGCGCGGGCGATTTACGCGGAACTGCATCGCTGCGACGAAGCGGGCGCGAAATGGATTGTGGTCGAAGCCCCGCCGGAATCACCCGGGTGGTCGGGCATCGCCGACCGGTTGCGGCGCGCGGCGGCGTGAGTCAGGGCTGTGAATTTTTCCAACGCTGCCAATCGGCAAAACACATGCCGGAGGAAATATCCGGCGCGAAAAAGCGCAGGGAAAATTCCGCCGGAATCTGGTTTTGCGTGACCGCCTGCAGCACAAAACTGCCCCAGCCGTTCCCGCCGTCGCGCAAGATGTCGGAAATGAACCGGCCATCCATGGTGGCGGGTGTCAGGTAAAACGCCTGCACCGTTTTCAAATTGTCATTGATGGCAAAGAATTCCTTCTGCGCGTTCAGCGTCAGCCAGAGGCACTGGTGATTGCCATACCAGGCCACGGCCCAGGGCACGTCGCTCATCATCAATTCGTTTTCCTTCATCCAGCCGGCTATTTTCTGGATGTCCGGCGGAAAATACGGCGGATAAACCACCGGCGTCGTCCGGGGTGACAGGAGCGTGGAAATCATCGGCAGACAGCACAACACCGCGAATGCGGCCACGACCACATAACGCAACTGGGCCACCGCCAGGCGCATCTGGTCCAGGAACGTGAAGAAAAAGCTCACCCCGTAACAAAACACCAGTGGCACCAGCAGCACGAGCAGGTTTTCGGAATTCACCTCCGGAGATTCATCTGAAAGCTGGGTTCGTCCCAATGCCTGGACCACGATGAACGTGCCCAGGCACATGAGCAGGAAATAGCGCCCGCGCCGCGCCGCGGCCCCGCGAAATCCCAACAGCAACCCGGCCCAAAACAACACGCTCGCCCAGCTGCCGCCCAGCCGGGGGAGATCGTTGACGACCAGATTGTGCAGATTTCCCACCAGTTTCGTCAGATACGGCCGGAACCACATCACGTGCGTCCAATCGGGATGGAACGACCGTTCCAGGAGGAATTGCGGGAAAAAGGCGGTCCCCTCGACAATGGCAAAACCAGCCGTTCCGAACGGGGTGCCGCTGACTGCATAATTGCGTATCACCCACGGCAACGTCACCAGCACAAACACGCCCAGGGCGGTGAGGACATGCAACAACCGCCGTTGCCCGCTGAAGAAAAACAAAAACAACGCGACGGGAATGATGGTCCAGCCGAAGGCATAGCGGGTCAACGCCCCCATGCCGGTCATGCCGCCGGCGGCCAACGCCAGCGCCAGCAGCCGGTTCGTGCGCGGCTGTGGTTCCCGCGCTTCCGCCTCCAGCTGCAACAGGTTCCAGGTCAGCCCCAGAAAAATCACCATCAACAACATCGTGGCCAGGCCCGACACGCTGAACCGCCAAAGCAATTCGCACCCGATGGTCAACAATGCCACCAGCCACGCCACGTTTTTATCAAACAGCTTGCGCGAGAGAAAAAAGGTCAATGCCACCACCGCCAGCAACAGGATCTGGTTGAACAGTGCAATCTGGAAATCCGGCTGATAACGCCAGAAATGGCCGTTCTCGCTCCAGAATGGTTTGTGGAGTTCAACCGGATAATGAAACGACCGTACTTTTATCAGCCCAGCCAGCATCACCGGATACACCGGCGGGTTGGCCAGGTCCGGGTGGGGGTGATATTTGATTTGCGCGAAATCCAGATTGGTGGCGCTGGTCGATCCCGCGGCGGCCTTGGCCTCGTTGTGGCTTTGCACCAGATACAGGCTGAAGGGACGGATGAACCGCGTGGTGTACCCTTTGCCTTCCGCAAGGTTCCGCGCGAGTTGCGCCGCGTCCATGGCTTCCTGCGTGGCGAGATTCCGGTACGCGCGCAAATCGTAGAGGAAGGCCAGCGCGACAATGGCCAGACCCAGCAGCACGAAACGCAGGTAGCGCGACACCGTGCCAATCTCAAGCATGTGAATCAATTTCTGGATCAGTTGCGATAAGGGCATAGGTCAAAATCCTTCCAGGTGGTACAGATGCAACTTGCGATGAAAGGTTCGCCGGCTCATGCCAATTTTTTCCGCCGCCAGAGTGCGGTTCCCGGCGGTTTCTTTCAAGGCGCGAATGATCAATTGTTTCTCCGCCTCCTTGACCGTCAAATCATTGCGCGCCAGCGGCGAGGCCGGAGGGCCGCCCGGCCGGCCGGCGCGCACCGGCGGCGGCAGATCGCGCGCCGAGATTTTTTCGCCCCGGCACAGGACCACGGCGTGCTCGATGGCCGTGCGCAGTTCGCGCACGTTGCCCGGCCAGGAATAATTCATCAGCCATTCGAGCGCATCCGTTGTGAATTCGTTCACCGGCTTGCCGTTTTCGCCGGCGAATTCACGCAAAAACCGGTGCGCCAGCAACGGAATATCGCCCGGCCGCTCCCGCAACGGCGGCAGTTGGATCTCCACCACGCGCAACCGGAAAAACAGGTCCTCGCGGAATTCCCCGGTCTTGACCCGTTCCTCCAGGATTTTGTTGGTAGCGGCAATCAGCCGGATGTCCGCCGTCAGGGTCTTGTTCGAGCCCACGCGTTCGAAGGTGCGCTCGCCCAGAAACCGGAGCAGTTTCACCTGAAGGGTCGCGTCAATTTCGCCGATTTCGTCGAGGAACAGGGTGCCGCCCTGGGCCTGCTCGAAACGGCCGATCCGCCGTTCGTGGGCGCCGGTGAACGCGCCTTTTTCGTGGCCGAACAGCTCGCTTTCCAGCAGCGTCGGCGCGAGCGCGGCACAATGTACCGTCACAAACGGTTGTTGAGCCCGCGGACTGAGTTGATGAATGGCCTTGGCGACCAGTTCCTTGCCGGTGCCGCTTTCGCCGGCGAGCAATACCGTCGCGCGGGTGGGCGCGACCTGTCGCACGATTTCAAAAATCTCCCGCATCGCGGGCGATTCGCCGACGATGCTCTCCAGGCCGAACTTCGAATCGAGCTGTTGCCGCAGCGAAACGTTTTCCACTTCCAGGTCCTGCCGCCGTAACGCCCGCGCAATCCGCATCTCCAGCTCGTCAATCTGCAGCCGGCCTTTGGCGATATAATCGTCCGCCCCGCGCTTCATCGCGTCCACCGCCAGTTCCTCCGAGCCATAGGCCGTCATCAAAATGCAGATCGGCGGCCGGGCCAGCGACTTGGCGCGGGCAATCAGCTTCATGCCGTCTTCGCTCGGCAGGCGGAAATCCGTGAGCAGGACGTCGAATTTTTCCCGTTCGAGCAACTCCATCGCCGCCCCGGCGTCTTCCGCCACGTAAACATCGTAGCGGTCATCCAGCGCCGCGCGGAGGCCGTCGCGCGTCAGCTTCTCGTCATCCACAATCAATAATGTCGGTTTCTCGGTCACAGGATTTCAAGGATGTGTCCCGGCGGTTTTTTCCTCCAGCAGGCGCGGCCGGCGCTCGTGCAGGGGCAGCCGGATGCGGAAGGTGGTTCCCCGGCCGACATGGCTTTCGAGTTCAATCCGGCCGCCGTGGGCGCGCACGATGCGTTGCACGATCATCAAACCGAGGCCGGTGCCGGCTTTTTGGTTGTGAAAAACGGCTCAAAGATGCGGTTGATTTGTTCCTGGGGAATGCCACCGCCGGTGTCCGCGACGCTCATCCAGACACCTTCCGTGCTTTCACCCGTCTGCAACATGAGTGAGCCGCCGCGCGTCATCGCATGCATCGCGTTTTTCACGAGGTTGACGAGGACCTGCTGCATTTGTGTGGGGTCCATGGGCACGGCGGGCATCTGGTGCGCCAGCCTCGTCTTCACGCTCAGCCCGCGATTGTCCAGCTCGGGCCGGAGCAATTCGAGCGTCTTTTCCACGACAGTGTTGAGCGAGGTTATTTTCAACTGCAAGGGAGTGGGACGTATCGCCTGTAAAAATTGCGTGATGATGTAGTCCAGACGGTTGATTTCGCCCTTGGCCACGTCCAGGTATTGTTCCAGTTTGCGGGTGGTTTCCGTCACGTCGGCTCCGGCGGACAGGGCCCGGACGCGCGTGGAGGGGCCGGCCTTGGGTGGCACGGGGTTCAGTTTGAGTTTTTTTAACTCGCGTTCCATGAGCTGCAAATGAATGTGCAGCGCATTGAGCGGGTTGCCGATTTCGTGCGCGACGCTGGCGGCGAGCAGCGTGAGCGCCTGCACCCGCTCGCTTTCAATGGCCTCGAATGTCTTTTGCCGCGCCTCGGTCGCGTCGTGGAGGATGAGAGCGACCCCGGAACTGCCGGTCGCCTCGCCGTCGAGGGGCGCGGCGTAAAGCCGCAAAAAACGGGGACGGGGATAAGCCACTTCGAATTCGTGGCGGGTGACGTGCGCGCCACCGGCAACGTCGGCGCGGGAAATTTTTTCCAAATCCAACTCCGGCAGCAGACTGGCGATGGGCTGGCCTTCGACGTCCGGCTGCAGGCCGATGAGGCGGGTGACCGCCTGATTGAAATAGATGACTCGGCCCTGTTCGTCCACCACCAGCACCCCGTCTTCAATCGTGTTAAACAGCGTTTCCAAAAAGCTGCGTTCCCGGGCGAGTCGCTGGACAACCGTTTGCAGACCCTCCGCGTCCAGCCGGCCGATGCGGCCAAGCACCTTGTCGAGAAAACTGGATTTGGGTACAGGCATTGGGCAAAATTAAAATATAAGAGTGCCAATCTGGCACAAGGCGAAAATTCGTCAAGCTAAACATAAGTGTTCCGATGGCACAGCTGAATGGTTTGCAGCGGATTTGAGTCTCTTCGCTTTTTTGGAAAAGTTTGAGCGGGCTGACGTTGGTTGTGACTTGAAATAAAGTATCAGCCAACTTTGTCTGGACAACCCGGCTCGCTCGCATGAGCAGGAAGGCGCGTTTTCATTCCGGCAGGATGCGTTACAGCCCGTTTTTATCCGCTGTCAGGGTCAGGAATGCTTCTTCCAGCGGGCCGGCGGCGCCACTTTGCCGGCGGAGTTCATCACGGCTGCCCACGGCGATCAATCGGCCGCGGTGGATGATGCCGATGCGGTCGGCCATTTCTTCCGCCACGCTCAGTTCGTGCGTGGACAACAGCACGGTCATGCCCTGGCGCGAGCGCTCTTTCAACACGTCCTTCACAATCCGCGCGTGCTGCGGGTCCAGACCGACCATCGGCTCATCAATCACAAACACCTCCGGCTCATGCAACAGCGCGGATACGATGGCCACCCGCTGGCGCGTGCCATGCGAAAGGCCTTCGAGCGGGCGATCGGCGGCATCGTCGAGGTGGAAGCGCGTCACCAGTTCCCGCGCCTTCACGCTGATCCGCTCGTCGTCCATCTGAAACAACTGGCCGGTGAAACGGAAGAATTCCCACGCGGTCAACTTGTCGTAGAGAAAGGGAAAATCGGGGACATAAGCCATGCGCCGCCGCGCTTCGAGGGGTTGTGTTTGCACGTCAAAACCGCATACCCGGGTCCGGCCGGAGGTGGGTTTGATCAGGCCGGCGAGAATTTTCAGCGTGGTGGTTTTCCCGGCGGCGTTTGGTCCGAGCATCGCAAAAAACTCGCCGCGCGGCACGGTCAGTGTGAAATCGTTGACCGCCACGAGGCTGCCGAATTCTTTGATGACTTTGACAAATTCAATCATGGCGTCCGTTTCAAGAACCGCCGAGTTGGTCGAGCGTTGCGGTAATGCCGCCCGGCAGCTCAACCCGCAGGATTTCCCCCAGGGTGCTGACGTAAATGACCACCGGATGGTCCAGGAACTGCGTTTCCAAACGATAGGCCGAAACCGGTTCGCGACCCACCATCAGCCGGGCGTGATGCGCCTGCCAGCGGAGTCCCCCAGCCAGCGTGGCGGAGTTTTGTCCCGCGGGGAACAACTCCAGCCCCGAAACCAGATCGCCGCCAAAATCCCCGGCCAGCGAGCGCAGCAACTGGTTGGGGTTTTGCAAATCGGCAAAGGTGAATTCGCGCTCGACGACCGCGCCATCGCTGTTGACTTTCAAGCCGACCGTCTGATTGGTGGCGACGGAACGAATTTCCACCGCGTTGGCGCGGGAACTCAGTTTCAAATACAATTCGCGCCAGTCGTGGGCGGATGAAAACTGGATGCGACCGTTGAAGGTGAGCCGGTTGGTGAAATCGCCAAGGCCAACGTTGCCGTCGAACCGGATTTGATAACCGGCCTGCTTGACGATGCCTTCCGGCGGCGGCCTGTCTTCATCCAGCCCGGCCATGGCCTGCTCAACGCTGGTGGAAAATTCTGCGAACCCGTTCTTTTTCCCATCCTGATAGATCGTCAAGGCCGAGGCGTCCGGCGCGGTCAAAACCTTTCGCCACACCAGATCCGCCGGCACGGGAGTGCCGCTGCCGCGCGAACCATATTCCGCGCGCCACAGCAACACGTTCATTGCGACCCAAAATATCGCAATGGTCAGAAATAAAATGCGCGAGATCACGGAGCCTCTTATGGCGGGGGAAGGTTCAGGACCTGACCGGCGCGGATGCGGCTCAGGTTCACGCCCGGATTGGCCGCCTGCAGGGCGCTCAACTTCACGCCGGATTTGCGGCAGATACCGGCTGCCGTTTCACCTGCGGCCACCTTGTGAGTGCGCCCGCCGCCGGCGGGTTTGGAATTGGTGTCACGGCCCGGACCTGGCCCGGCCGGTAAAACTTTCGACCCCGGCTGATCCGGGGTTGCGGTTGCCGTTGGCACCGGCGTGTCGCCGGCTGAAGCCGGGGCCGCATTGGTTTTGGCCGCCGCCAACTGGCTGGCATAGTACGCGCGCCACTTGCCGACTTCATCCTGCAATTGCCGGTTTTGCTCGGAGAGCTTTTCCAATTGCTGTTGCGCCGCCGGCGCACTGGGCAGCGGCAATACATCCGCGGCCAGTTGCTGTTTGCAACGGTAAATGCGCTGTTTGATGACGTCCGCGTTGTCCGCGTTCGGAGCCAGCCTTAAATATTCCTGGTAATGATAAATCGCCGCGGCGGGATCGGCGGCTTTTTCATCATCAAGCCAGCCGAGTTCAAAATGCGCCGTTGCCGAGTGGGGATTCGCCTCCAGTGATTGCTCGAAGGCCTCAATCGCCCCTTGAAAATCCATGGCGTTGACCCGGCTTTTGCCCAGGACGAAATGTGGCTCCTTTTCCTCGCTCACCGGGTTCTGCCCGGCCGGCGTGCATCCACCCGCCGCGATGGCGAACCACACCACACACACGCCCCCGGCCAATCGAATCCAAAATGACATGACCTGAACCTAAACAAACCTTCCCGCTTGCGCAATCGCAGGCTGGAACCAGAACCGGTATTTTTGCCGGCGAAGGCGTCACAAAAGCTTGAGATTCTGCGGCGCGGGGCGCAATTTGGTCCTGGTTGCGCGCGTGGCGGAATGGCAGACGCGCCAGACTTAGGATCTGGTTCCGAAAGGATTGGAGGTTCAAGTCCTCTCGCGCGCACCATACAGGACTTTCTTGTCCCCCACTCCTGCGACTTTCTTTTACGAAGTTGGACAGTCCGGAACGACAAATTCTTTTAAATCTTCTGTTCCGGAATCGTCCTTCGCACCGATAGTTTGCGACTGCCGCGGACAGATTTATTTTGCCTTTTCCGGCTTTCATCTGGCACTTTGCCCCTCAAACCAAGTCGGACGGCAACAGGCCGGCTTAACGCATCTCCCAAACATGAACTGGTATTACGTTGACCAAGGAAAACAGGCCGGCCCGGTGAATGATGCACAATTTGCCGAACTGGTGCGCACCGGGAAAATCCTGCCCGACACCTTGGTGTGGCGCGAAGGCCTGGCGGCCTGGCAGTCTTATCGTGAGGCCATTACCCCGTCCCCATCATTCAGCCTTCCGCCCGGCGCCGGAGTCGGCGCCGCGACCGGGGAAAGTCCGGATGCCGTTTGCGCCGAGTGCGGCAAAATGTTTGCGATGCAGGACATGATCCGCCATGGCGGGGTTTACATCTGCGCCAATTGCAAGCCGGTTTTCATGCAAAAAATCGCCGAGGGGGCGCGGATCAATACCAACGAACTGAATTACGCCGGGTTCTGGATTCGTTTTGCGGCCAAGTTTGTGGACGGGTTGATCCTGGGTTTGCCTTTCCTGGTGGTGTTTTTTCTGGTGTTGATTCCGCAAATTCGTTCCGGCACCCCCAAACCAGAACAGTTCAGTTTTCTCCCCCTGATGGTCCAGTTTGCTTTCATCTTCATTCAAATGGCCTACCAGATTTTCTTCCTGGGGAAATATGGCGCCACACCCGGAAAAATGCTCTGCAAGCTGAAGGTGGTGACCGCGGAGGGCGGGCCGATTGGTTATGGGCGGGCGACCGGGCGTTTCTTCGCGGAAATGCTCAGCGGCATGGCCTGTTATATCGGTTATATCATGGTCGCATTCGACAGCCAGAAGCGCGCCTTGCACGATTATATTTGCAACACTCGAGTCATTTATAAGTGACGGATGAACACGCTGATTCAATGCCCCCAATGCCAGGCTTGGCTGTTGGAAGGGGTTTTCAACCAGCCTGAATTGTCGCCGTGTCCCGCCTGCGGTGTGCCCCTGCAGGTTGAAGTTTTTCCCGCGTTGTTTCGCCGTATCAATCCCGGCCAAAGCGGTGAAACCCTCCTGATTGAAGGGGAATCCAGCTGTTTTTATCATCCGCAAAAGAAAGCGGTTTTACCCTGCCAGGGTTGCGGCCGTTTTCTTTGCGCCTTGTGCGATTGCGAACTCAACGGACAGCATTTCTGCCCGGCTTGTCTGGAAGCGGGAAAAACCAAGGGCAAAATCAAGAACCTGGAAAATCAGCGCACGCTTTATGACAGCGCGGCGCTCGCTTTGGTGGTTGTTCCACTGATCCCACCCCTCACTTTTATCGGCATCTACACCACGGTCATCACCGCGCCGATGGCTGTGTTTGTGGCCATCCGCTATTGGAACGCGCCCCGCAGCCTCGTGCACCGGACGAAAATCCGTTTCGTCGCTGCCATCATCCTGGCTTTGCTGCAGATTGCCGGCTGGGGGTTGCTCTTCATCAACCTGGCCGGCCATCACCGCTCCTGACCCATGCCCGAGCAAGAATACCAGCGTTTGACCCGTACCCGATCCCGGTCGGCGTTTGCCGTCGCTTTCGTATCCCGTACGAGCCTGTGGCTGGGCAAGGACCATCTGCTCTGCGTTGACTCCAGCGGGTATACGGAAACCTACAAGCGGTTTTATTTTCGCGACATCCAGGTCATCACCCTGGTCACCACCAAACGCCGGACGGTTTGGAACGGGGTGCTGGTGGTACCGATTGTGATTTGTCTGGCCGGCCTGGCGAATTCCCTGTTCTCCCTGCCCAGAGAAGCGGGCGCGGCAATCGTTACCTGGGCAATTTTCTCAGCCGTTTTCATCGCCCCGCTCCTGCTCAACAACCTGATGGGGCCAACCTGCACCGGTTATCTGCGAACGGCTGTGCAAATCGAGGAACTGCCGTCGCTTAACCGCCTGCGGCGGGCGCGCAAGGTGTTGGAACGCATCCGCCCCTTCATCACTGCCGTGCAAGGCGGGCTTTCGCCAGATGAAATCTCCGCCCGGATTCGGGCCGCCGCCACATCGCCTGACGCCACGGCGTTGGGTTCAGGCGTCGCCCTGTCGCCACCACCGGCGGCAGACACCCCGGCCGCGCCGCCCGTCATTTCCTGAATATTTCCTGCTGAACCATGCATAATCTGGCCCATCAGCGTTGTTTCAATCATGCGGCGCGCGAAGCTGTGGCGCGCTGCCCGGAATGCGGACAGTATTTTTGTCGCGAGTGCATCACCGAACATGACGACCGTGTGGTCTGTGCCGCCTGCCTGAAAAAATTGACACGGCAACCACCCCCCCGGCATACCGCGCTGGTGCGGCTTTTGCGCCTGGCCCGGTGTGCCTTCGGAATTTTGATCGCCTGGTTTTTCTTCTTTCTCATCGGTGAAAGTCTGTTGAGGCTGCCGGCGACGTTCCACGAAGGAACGCTCTGGCAGGTCCCGTGGATGGATAAAGAATGAGTTCAAAGTTCAAGGTCGGCGGCGGTGCCGCCCGGCGATTCCACCTTGAACCTCGAACTTCGAACTGAAGCATGAAAGGCACGCGTCAGCGACAGCAGGGCAAAGGCAGCTTCGACCTCATCGAGGAAGCCACCCACCGGCTGCGCACCGCGCCAGTCGCCACCCTGGCGGTGTATTATCTGGGCGCGATTCCGTTTGTGCTGGGACTGCTTTATTTCTGGGCGGACATGAGCCGCAGCCCGTTTGCCGGGCAACATCTGGTTGATTCCGCACTGGGCCTGGCGGCGTTGTTTCTTTGGATGAAATGCTGGCAGGTCATTTTCGCCCGGCGTCTGCGGGCACACCTCGCCGCCGAACCCGTACCGCGCTGGATGGTCCGCCGTTGGGGGCGGGTTTTGCTGACGCAAGCCTTCGTGCAGCCAGCCGGCCTGTTCGTGGTCCCGCTCTCGCTCGTTCCGATGCTGCCGTTCGCCTGGGTTTATGCCTTTTACCAGAACGTCACCGCGATGGATGACGGCGGGCCAGGCGGGATTTCGCCCTTGCTGAAAAAGTCCTGGAAACAGGCGCGGCTCTGGCCCAGGCAAAACCACCTGGTTTTGGCCATCCTGGCCGGGTTCGGTTTTTACGTGTTTCTGAATTGGGCGGTGACGGGTTTGCTGCTGCCGCATCTGGTTAAAATGCTGTTTGGCATCGAATCGGTTTTCACCCGGAGCACGTTCAGCCTGTTGAACACGACTTTTTTTGCCGGCATGCTGGGTCTGACCTACCTGTGCGTGGACCCGGTCTTGAAAACCGTTTATGTCCTGCGCTGCTTTTACGGCGAGTCGCTGGAGTCGGGCGAGGATTTGCGGGCGGAATTGAATTCGGTTGCGGCGGCTTCGCAGCCGTTGGCCGTCATCGTCGTGCTCTTGCTGGGATTGTTTTGCGCGTCACCGGTCCGCGCGGCGGACACCCCGGTGCCCGCCCCTCCATCGGCCGTGGCACCGGTTTCATCACCGGTCCCGCCGGCGGAACTGGACCGGGCGATCAACCGGACCATCCACGAAGACAAATACACGTGGCGCATGCCGCGGGGAAAAATCGTGGAACCGGATGCGCCGGAAGGCGTGCTGGCGCAATTCTTCGACAAGGTTGGCGCCCGGCTGCGAAAGTGGGCCCGCGCCGTTTCAGACTGGCTGGATAAATGGTTGCGGAAACTTTTCCGCCACCCTTATACCTCCTCCGGTTCCCAGACCTCCGGTTACGGCTGGATCGAGGCGCTGCAAATTTTGCTTTACGGTCTGGTCGCCGTGGTGCTGGCCGCGCTGGCGGTCCTGCTTTACCGCGTCTGGCGCGACCGGCGCACACCGGCTGTCGTCGCCAGCGAACCCATCCAACCGGTGCCGGACATCAACGATGAAGATGTGGGGGCTGACCAGTTGCCGGGGGACAGTTGGACGAAACTGGCCCGCGAACTTCTCGAACGCGGCGAACTGCGCCTGGCCCTGCGGGCGTTTTACTTCGCCAGCCTGGCCCACCTGGCCTCGCGCAATTTGATCAGCATCGCGCGGTTCAAATCCAACCGCGATTACGAGCGCGAATTGCGCCGGCGCGGGCATTCGTTTCCGGACCTGTTGTCGGTTTTTGGCGACAACCTCGGGTCGTTCGAGCGCATCTGGTATGGGCTGCACGAGGTCAACCGCGAACTGGTGGACGCCTTCGCCGCCAATGTGGAAAGGATGAAAGCTGCCGGATGAAAAGATATTTTCCCCTCATCCTGCTGCTGGGCTGCGCGGCGGCGCTCGCCTTCGGCCTGGTCCGGCTTTTTCAGCTCCGTTTCGAGGTGGGCGATGTTTACCCGGCGTATTCGACGCTGCGCTCGGACCCGCTCGGCACCATGGCGTTTTATGAAAGCCTCGGCCGGGTGTCCGGCGTTTCCACGCGTCGTGATTTCACCACGCAGAACCGTCTGCCGGAGGAGCCACACACGGTTTATTTGCAACTGGCCGGCTCCGATTATGATTGGGACTGGGTGCCGGCGGATTTATCCCGCGAACTGGAAGCCTTCCTCGCCCGCGGCAACCGGCTGGTCATCACTTTCTTTCCACGGACCTCCACGCATGCCTATCACGATTATGATGAAGATGAAACCAATTCGGTGAAATCGGCCCAAGCCCGGGCAAAGGACAAAAAAATGACTCCCGAAAAACAGGCCGATAAGAAGAAAAAGAGGAAACCCGACGAAGAAGACCGGGGCGTGGATCTCGCCGAACGCTGGGGCTTCGGGATGGATTTTATAAAACTGACACAGGCCAACGACGTTTATGAACCGGCGCGGGTGGAGAACAAAACGGATCTGCCGTTGCCGCGCGCGCTCGACTGGCACAGCGGCACGGTTTTCACCAATCTGGACGGTGCGTGGCGCGTGATTTACGCGCGCAGCACCAATGCGGTGCTCATCGAACGACAGTTCGGCAAAGGCTCGGTCGTGATGGCCACCGATTCCTATTTCGTCAGCAACGAGGCGATGGAAAAGGACCGGCACGCGGATCTTCTGGCGTGGCTTGTCGGCGCAAATCAAAACGCCGTCTTTGATGAGGCGCATTTCGGCGTCGTGGAGACTTCCGGGATCGCGATGTTGATGCGCAAATACCGGCTGCACGGGCTGGCGGCGGGGTTGCTGCTGCTGGCCGGGTTGTTCGTCTGGAAAAATGCCAGCAGTCTCGTGCCGCCGCACGCAGAACAGGAACGGCAGGGCTACATTGCCGGCAAAGATTCGGCAGCCGGCTTTGTCAACCTGCTCCGCCGCAGCATTGCCCCGCGCGACCTGCTGCCGGTCTGTTTTGCCGAATGGAAAAAATCGGCCGGGCCGGCGGGCCAATATTCCGCCCCGCGGCGACAACAGGCCGAGGCCGCATTCCAGGCGGAAAACTCGCTGCCGCCCAAGGACCGCGATCCCATTGCCACCTACAAAAAAATCTGCTCCATCCTGGGAAACCACCATGCACCACCAAAATCATGAATACTGAACGACTCAAGGAAGTCCTCGCACAGGCACGGTCGGAGGCCGGCAAAGTCATCATCGGCCAGCACGACGTCATCGAAAAAGCGCTCATTTGCATCTTCACCGGCAATCACGCCCTCATCGAAGGCGTTCCCGGCGTCGCCAAAACCCTGCTCGTGCGCACGCTGGCGCGCGTGCTCGGAGCCGATTTTGCGCGCATCCAGTTCACGCCCGACCTGATGCCCGCCGACATCACCGGCACGAACGTCTTCAACCTGCAGAAAAATGAATTCTCGCTCATCAAAGGCCCCATCTTCACCTCGTTTCTGCTGGCGGACGAAATCAACCGGGCGCCGGCCAAAACCCAGTCCGCGCTGCTGCAGGCGATGCAGGAACGCGTGGTGACCATTGACCGCGAAACGCATCCGCTGCCGTCGAATTTCACCGTGTTCGCCACCCAAAACCCGATTGAATACGAAGGCACATATCCACTGCCCGAGGCGCAGAAGGACCGGTTCATGCTCAAAATCACGATGCGGGCGCCGGATCGCACGGAGGAGCTGGCGCTGGCGCAGCGCACGATGACGAAGGATGCCCCGGAAACGGTGCTGGCGCAGGGGGCTGTCCAGCCGGTCATCAAAACCGAAGACCTGGCGTCATTGCGTGAAGGTCTCGCGGCCATCGTCATGCGCGAAGAACTGGTCGCCTATCTCGTGGACATCATCCGCGCCTCGCGCCAGCACGAAAGCGTCCTGGTGGGCGCCGGGCCGCGCGCCACGCAATCGCTCATCATGGCCGCACGCGCCCGGGCCGCCTTGTCCGGCCGCGATTTCGTCACCCCTGACGACATCAAGGAGATGACGCCGCCGGTGTTGGAACATCGTTTGATCCTCCGACCGGAATTTGAAATCGAAGGCCTGACGGTGGTGGAAGTGATCCAGCGAATACTCCAGCAGATTGCCGTACCGCGATGATTGTACCCCGTTTCAGACTGTTGTTCTGGGTGACGGCGGTGGTGCTGCCGTTCGCCCTGATTGGCGCGGTGTCGCCACCGGCGGCCGGCCTTTCCCTGTTGTGCATCGGCGGACTGTTCGTGGTGGTGCTGGCCGATGCCATTGGCGCCGGGAGAAGTCTGGCGGGCATTGGCATGGAACTCCCCGCCATCACCCGCATGTCCAAGGACCGCGAGGCAAAACTGGAATTGCGCATCCGCAACGAACGGCAGTTGCCGCGCACGCTGCGGGTCGCCCTGGCCTGGCCGCGCGAAATCCAGACCGCGTCCGAAACCCTGGATGCGCTTTTGCCCGCCCAAAGCGAATGGTCGCGGCTGACCTGGTCCTGCACTCCGCTCAAACGGGGCAATTACCGGTTTGACGCCGCTTACGTTGAAGGCAGCTCCCCCTGCGGATTTTGGAGCGTGCGCAGAACCCTGCCGGTGCAGTCGGAGATCCGCGTTTATCCCAACCTGCTTAACGAGCGGAAAAGCCTTGCGGCGCTGTTTCTGAACCGGGGTGCCTTTGGCCTGCACGCGCAACGGCAGGTCGGCAAGGGCCGCGACTTCGAAAAGCTCCGCGAGTATGTTCCGGGCGACGACTACACTGATATCCACTGGAAGGCGACGGCGCGGCGCGGCAAGCCGATCACGAAGGTTTTTCAAATCGAACGGACGCAGGAGGTTTATGTAATCGTGGACGCGTCGCGATTGAGCGCGCGGGAGGTTCAAAGTTCAAGGTCGCCGGACGATGCCCAACCCGGAACTTTGAACCTGGAACGGGGAACTTCGGTTCTGGAGCATTTCGTAACCGCCGCGCTGGTGCTCGGGTTGGCGGCGGAGCGGCAGGGGGATTTGTTCGGCCTGCTGACGTTCACGGACAAGGTGGAAAAATTCGTGCGCGCCAAAAACGGCAAGGCCCATTACAGCACCTGCCGCGATGCGCTTTACACCCTGCAGCCGAAACTCACCACACCGGATTTCGATGAGCTGTGCACGTTCCTCCGGTTGCGGCTGCGCCGGCGCTCGCTGCTGGTTTTCCTCACCGCGCTGGATGACCCGGCGCTGGCGGAAAGTTTCGTCCGCAACGTGGATTTGATCCGGCGGCAGCATCTGGTGCTGGTGAACATGCTGCAAATGCCGGGAGTGGAGCCGCTCTTCATGAACCCCGAGGTTGCCGGCCTGGATGACCTGTACGGCCGGCTCGGCGGCTATCTACAGTGGCAGAAACTGCGCGAGCTGCAAAAGAGCCTGCAGCGGCGCGGGGTCGGGTTTTCACTGCTCGACAACGAGCGGTTGAGCGCTGAACTGGTCTCGCAATACCTGAGCGTAAAACAAAGGCAGCTGTTGTGATTGTTGACCTGCAACGTTTCATCGTCGCCGGGCGCCCTTTCTGGGCCGAACTCGAGCGGATGCTCGACCGGCTGGAATCGGAACCGGACCAGCGGATGACGCTCCCGCAATTGCAGCTCTTCCATCATCTTTACGAGCGCACGGCCGCCGACCTCGCCAAAATCACCACGCTTTCCTCGGAACCGGAGACCCGGCGATACCTGGAAAATCTGGTGGCCCGGGCTTATGGAGAAATCCACGAAACCCGCGAGAAACAGCGCCGGTTCTTCCCGTTGCAATGGTTTTTTCAAACGCTGCCGCAAACCTTCCGCCGCCATCGCCGGGCTTTCTATCTGTCCGTGGCCATCACCCTGGCGGGCTGCGCGTTCGGCGGGTTGGCCCTTGCCTTTGACCCGGACGCCAAACCGGTGCTGATGCCCTTTTCCCATCTGCTCCAGGATCCAGCCAAGCGCGTCGCCCAGGAGGAACAGGCCACCCGGGACCGGCTGGCGGGCTTCAAGACCACGTTCTCGGCGGAATTGATGACCCATAACACAAAGGTTTCCATCTTCACCCTGGCGCTCGGCATGACCTGGGGGGTCGGGACCATCATCATGCTGTTTTACAACGGGGTGATTCTCGGTGCGGTGGCGGTGGACTACATTCGTGCCGGACAGACGAAATTCCTCCTCGGCTGGCTGATGCCGCATGGCGTGGTGGAAATCCCGGCCATCCTCATTGCCGGCCAGGCCGGCCTGATGCTGGCGCTGGCGCTCATTGGCCGGGGCAGCCGCGCTTCGCTTAAAACCCGGCTGCGCGAAATCTCGGGCGATGTCGTCACACTGATTTTTGGCGTCGGCGTGCTGCTGGTCTGGGCGGGATTCATCGAGGCGTTTCTGTCGCAGTATCACGAACCGATCATTCCCTACGAGGCCAAAATCGCCTTTGGCGCCGTTGAACTGATCCTGCTGTTTCTTTTTTTGGCCAAATCGGGAGCCGGCAACAAAACGGAGCCCGAAAACCGGGACGCATGAAAACCAGCACACTTTTCATCCGCACACCCGAAGGGATTGTGTTCTCGCAATTGCTGGCGGGGCCGGTGACCCGGTTCTTCGCGTGGTTCATTGACCAGCTTTGCATCAGCGCCGCCCTGTCCATCCTAGGGGTCGTCTTGAATCTGCTCGAGTTGATCAGTTGGAACTTTGCCATCGCGCTTTATGTGATCAGCTACTTTGTCATCAGCATCGGCTATGGAATTTTTTTGGAATGGACCTGGCGCGGTCAGACCGTTGGCAAGCGGCTGCTCCGCCTGCGCGTGGTGGACGTGGAGGGGATGCGGCTGCAATTCAACCAGATAGTCGTGCGCAACCTGCTGCGGTTCGTGGATGCCTTGCCGGCGTTTTATTTTGTCGGCGGTCTGACCTGCTGGCTCAATCCCCGCTGCCAGCGCCTCGGCGACATTGCCGCCAACACCGTGGTCATCCGGAACCCGCGCGTGGCCGAACCGGACCTCGACCAGCTGCTCGCCGGCAAATACAACTCGCTCCGGCAATATCCGCATCTGGCCGCCCGGCTGCGCCAGCGGATTTCACCGGTGGAGGCGGAGGTCGCCCTGCAGGCGCTGCTGCGGCGCGAGGAATTTGATCCGGCGGCCCGGGTGGAACTGTTCGGCGAACTGGCCGGCCATTTCCGGACCAGGGTCGAATTCCCCGCCGAGGCGACCGACGGCGTCGCCGACGAGCAATATGTCCGCAACGTGGTGGACGTGCTCTACCGCACGCGCGGAGAAAACCAGGCGGCAAGAGTCACGACGGCGTGAGGCCGCACGGTTTTCGGCAGGCCGTTATTGCGCCAGCTTGCGGATTTGAACGTTGCGATAACGGATGACGGTGTCGTTGGAATCGTTGTACGCGCCCAGACCCGCGCGGACATCCTGGTCCGGCGTGTCCAGGGTATCTTTCGGAGTTGCATTATTAAATACCTCCTCCCCGTTGACCGAGGCGGTGATGCGGCCTCGATCAAGGCGGAAATCGAAAGAGTTATGGATGTCGTTCACCTTCGCCGCCTGCTGGATTTGCCGCCGCCCCCAACCTTGGGCAAAGCACGCGATGTCACCTTCCTCCTGGTGCCGCTTGATTCTAAAGGCGTGAAATTCGTAGGCATCAACATCGGGCGTGCCCATGACCAATCCGGCCTGGAAATACTTCGTGGTGGAGTGAACCAGTTCAAATTCACCCCGGATTTCAAAATTGGAACCGACGCGGGCGCGAGAGAATAGAAAATGTCCCGCCGGACCGGAGCGGACTTCCAAGGCGCCATCTGGAAGCCGCTGGATTTTGCCCCGGCTGCAGACCCACCCCGGGTCGTCATTTTGCGATGGCATAAAATCCACCCAGTCTCCTTTTTGCAGCCGTTGCTCCATGGCCAGCGAAGTCAGCCGGATTTGGATGAATTCCAGGGTCCGTGCGTCCGCGTTGGTCGCGGCCCGCAGGTCCGTAAACTGGCGCAGGGCGGTTGCCGCGTCGCCGCTCTGGTAGCTGGATTCAGCCGCGGTGATTTTTTCACCCAGCGGCCCCGTGCGGGCGGCCACTTCCAAAGGCATCAACGAAAGATCAGCCCTCCAGCCAGTCACGTTCTTTGGCTCCAGCTTCCAATCCAGGACTTTCAACTGTTCGGCCGCAACGTCGTATTTCCCGGCAAAATAAGCGACAATCGCGTACGCGCTGCGCCACCCGCTACGGAACGGCAATTGTGACTGGGCGGAAATATAACCCTGATACATCGTCTGCAATTCCGGCCAGATGTCCGCGCGGCCGTAAATGTGCCGGCCGGGCGCCAGTTCCATTTCCGATTCCACGTCCGAAATACAATCAAAGAACTTGCGCGGGACATCGGTGTCAAAGCGGCCGGTGTTGACGGCCGTCTGGCCCAGCGCCAGTATGGCGGCTTCACTGCCATACCAGCGCGGGCGCAAGCCCCAGCGCATTTCAGACCAGGCCTGGGGATAATCCATCTGCGCCGACAGTGTCCGGTCAAACCAAATGCGCATTTCGTCAGCCCCGGAATCGCCCAATGCCACCGTCATCATGCGGCACGGAGCCAGTGGGAAGGCCGGCTGCAAATTCCAGGCCTGCGTGAGTACTGTTCGCGCTTCCTTCAAATGATTGTTGAAACCCTGCCAGCCTTTTGTGGTCACCGTGTTGGCGTAGCCACCGCCGCGCGCCTTCCACGCTTCGTTGATGTGACGTTCCCCATCCAGCGTCAGCGCCAGCCACTGGCAGGCAGGGCCGGCCTGGTGCACGATTTGGCAAACTGCGTCAGCATTTCTTTCAAAAAAACCATTTCCCCAGCCATTGATAAAAATATCCCCGATTTCCTGCTGGTCGCCAGGGAGAAAACTGCCGTCGGCAAAACAGTCTGCCAGCAATTTCAGCGATGAGGCATCAAGTGTGGCAATGCGCCCGGGATGGTCACTCAAAAAACGGGTTATTCCAACCGAAGCATATAATCGGGGATACGCCCGGTGGTGCGATTCCGGAAACGCCTCCAGGGCACGGTCGAAAAGGTGAATGGCCGCGAATATCTCAATGTTGTTGTCGGCCGCCACGGTCAACACCAGCGGGTCGGTGCAATCCGGCTCCTGGGCGAGCCGGTCGCTCTCGGCTTCCAGCGAAAGGGTGTTGGTTGCCTCCGGGCCGCCGTAGTTGCGGGCGATATAAACACGAATGAACTGCTCCGCCTCGGCGTCAGAGGCCGGGTTGCGTTGCCCTCGTTTTTCATAACCCTCCAGCCACTGGCGTATCCTGAATTCGCGGGCCCTTTTTTGAACGTCCCGCGCGGTCAGCGTGTTGGTGGTCCACGTCACCGGCTTGCTCGCGGCCGCCACCCCCTCCTGACTTGATTGGTTGAAGCTCCTCCGGGACCGGGAGGAATTGATGGCGGTTTGAAAACCGCGTTGAAAACTGATCCCCACGTAAACACAGAATACAACGAAGAGAATCATCCCGACGGCAACCAACAGCCAGATGGCGCCCGGACTCAGGCCGCCTTTTGAAACGGACAAGGGCAGGGGCGGAGGGAGGACGCGATAACCCTGCTGCAACACCAGATCCAGCGGTTGCCAGTCCGGCATCCCTTCCCTTTGAAGATATTCACCGCCAGTCAATTCACCGGATTCACGCCGGAGCCGCAGTTCTTCCAGCGTAAAGACGCCCAAATCCTCACCCTGACGGCGTATTCGATAGTTCATACGAGCGATTTCAATCGAGTGTGATGAAATCCAAATCCGTCAGCAAGGTCATTACTTGGCGGTCAAGACCACAGTTGCCGGTTCGACGAGCGGTCTTGCCTGGCCTCGGAAATGTGGTCGCCGTTGATGTTTTCCGCCCGGGTAATTTGGATTTTGAGCGGCATGAATCCTGAATCAGTGGCCGGTCTTGTTTTTGATCTTGTGTTTACCACAAGGGAAGCAATCCGTACTCGTTTCTGCCCCGCAATGAAGTGATGCCTATGGCAAACGCGATGTCAGGCATGTCTTTTTCCTGAAACCCAAACCAGATCGCATAGGTTTTACCCGGTTCCAATTGGTTACTGGCTAAAAACTGGTATTTTACCTGGTAGGTATATGGGAATTGGCGTTGGAGATGTGAATATCTTGCAATGCTGTCGGACTGGAAGGACTCAAACCCCGCTGCTGGTCCGGTTTCCGGGATGATATTCCAGCTCATCCCGTTCGCGGTGAAATCCTTTTCCCCCTCGGTTTTAGCGAGGAGATGCACCAATCCAAAATGGCCGTCGATCCAGGATGGAACCGTGAACTTGAAACCGCAATAGTATCTATCCCGGTATGCAAACATGTTTTCTTTTACATGCAGACGCTGAATGAGCGCTCTTCCGCTTCCGTTCGTGTCCTTCTGAAATTGAACCGGTACAAATTTGGCGAAGTTTTTCTGGAGAAATTCCCGCTGTTGTTTGTCCGCCATCGGTTCCTGAAAAGGGCCTTCTTTTTGGGGAAATTCCCGTTGCTGGGTGTTGGCCGTTGG
Organism: Limisphaerales bacterium; assembly: GCA_052145735.1. Classification (GTDB taxonomy): domain Bacteria; phylum Verrucomicrobiota; class Verrucomicrobiia; order Limisphaerales; family UBA11358; genus UBA11358. The sequence continues at coordinate 17,711 of JBKQOA010000039.1, read as the reverse complement.
TTGTCGAATGGGGCTTTCTTTTGGAACTGGCACCGTGTGACCGGGTTTGGGAATCCAGAACAATTCAGATTCACCGGCATAATAACCGTCAGCGATGAACACCACCTTGTCCGGTCCGGCAAAAAGCCAACGGACACAACCGCCTCCTAAATTCTTAGGCAGGTTGCACACACCAACCATTTTCATGGTTGTCATGTTCAAAAGCGTAATTTTTCTTTCGCCCCCAATCCAGAGAAGCTGGCTGTCGGAGGGGTCGGCACATAGTGAATAAGCCAGGTTTTCAGCAAAATCTTTCGACACATTCACGGTGGTCCACTTGTTTTCCGGCAGTTTACAAATCGCAACACATCTCGACGGCATCAGTGCAGCCACAAAATTGGAGTTGATGGAAAGACTCTGCGCGCCAAGGCTCCAACCGGACAAAGACGCCATCAGCGGCAAGGCCATGGTCCATTGTTGCGACGCCAGATCCAGGTGATATATGGCCATGTCCGAAGCAACCCAGATGTTGGTGTTGTCTGCGGCTTGGATGGCAAGAATGGAACGTTCCGGCGGGTTGTTTTCAGTTTCTTTCCAAGATTTGAAAAGGTTCACCTCGGACATCAAGCCCGTAAACTTCTCCGTTTTGGTGTCAAGATAACCGAAGGCGCCACTCTCACGAAATCGAAAACCGATCAAAAGCCGGCCGGGAACCAGCCGCAAAGACCTGATGGACGGCATGGGGAACCCGTTCGTTTCGCCAAACACGCGCGGCGTCCCGCCTGATTTGGGGATCCGGATCAACCCGCCGCCATCGGTGCCCAGCCATAAATCATTTTCGTCGGTTTCGATGGCAGTGATGGGCTGGTCGGGCTTCAACGGCAGATCAACATCTTCCACTTCCCCGGTCTGTGGATTGCAATACTGGAGAACATTGCCGGTTACAACCCAAACCCCATCCGGCACGGATTGAGCCAGCGTCAGGCCGTTGAAATGTCTCATGCCCCAACCCGGCGGTGATATCGGCAAAGCCGGCTCGGCTGTCATAACGTTAGTGATACCCAAATCCGGCTCCGGCTGATTGGTGCGAACCACCGTCGGGCGCCAGCCCGGCGGATGGCCCGTTTGATCCATGCTGGTCAGCCAGGTTCTGGCTTTGGCTGCGTTCGTTGCGTCGTTGGAGGCCGCAACTTCCTCCAGCAAATCCCGGCCGTGTTTCTTATCCACCGAATCGCTGCTGAGAAATAATCCTCTTCCGAGCATGAATTTTGAACGCATATCGTTCGTGTTCAATAAAATCGCCTGTTCGAGGGCGTTTTTTGAATCATGCATGATATTTTGCTGCCATGCCTGCTGAAATCCCGGCGTTTGCGAATCCTGGTTTGTAAATGTGACTCGCTTTCCGTTTTGATCCAAGAAACTGAACGTAGAAACAGTTTTGTTCGTGGTGTAGCGTGATGGCATCCAAGGTACCCCGAGCCCCAGAACCAGGTCTTTCGCACGGGCCACCCGAAAGTTAGCCTCTGCCGCCTGCGCCTGTTCCGAAGTAATCGGAGTCGTATTCGTCAGCGCCGATTGAATGGCTGCCACAACCGCCTTTTCCAATTCAGCTCCCGGCGGCTTGGTGAAACGGAAGATTTGTTCGCCGCCCCCCATCTTTTGGACGCGGAGCGCCACGCTCAACTTGTCCTGCGTGTCATAAATCCATTTGCACCCACCATCCACGACCCAAAAAGCCGGCTTGAGTTTTACCTGGTTGGTGGAATCACCGGTCAGCCCCGCCGTTTGCAGTTGGAATTCTGAAAAAATCGGCGCCATCGCCTCACGCTCGACCACTCCATAACCGGCGGCCAGAAAATGTTTTTCAATCAAAGCTGGCAGGCGTTGTGACCAATCCTCACGCGTGGAGGAAATGCTCAGGTCCGCAAATCTTCCCAGCGTGATGAACTGGCGCGCCGAGGAGCGTGGGCTGGCCTGGGCCAGAAAAGCGGCCGCATTGCTGACGGTCGCGGAAAAATTGGTCGGATTATACCGCACCGATTGCAGATCCAGCACGACGCCATTTGGGGTGTCAATGACCTTGACCCATACCTGCACGCCCGATTCGGTCTGCACGAATGAGCCGCTGACCAGCCAGTCGCAGGACAAGATCCGACCCAGTCTCCCAACCGCGTCCGCCGACGCCAGGCCGGCTTCCGCCAGATGCAGTTCGCTCCAGATCGCATTGATTTTTTCCCGCTCGACGAGTTGAAAACGGTTTTCGTGCGACAGCGAGGCCGTCAGGAGGTCGGGCAAATCCGTCGCGGCCTTTTCCAGGGCGGTATTCCCAACCGGCGCAAAAAACGGACCGATGGCCAAACGGACGGAATTGGTCTCCAAAGCGCGGGCTTCGGTCGCGCACCACACTGGCACGGTTGCAACCAGGAGCAGTCCCAAAAAATGGAGCAACTTTCTGGACTTCATTTGGCCAGCTTAGGCAGCAAGCGTCCTGCCAATTCATCCGCTGCATTTTGCAGCGCTATCTTGGCGGCGGTCTGTTCCGCAATGTCCACACCCACGCTGGTTTGACGATCCACTATCAAAATGTTTCCAGTCTCGAGGTCGCGGGCCTTGATTTCGATGCGCGATTTGCAGGAAATCAGATTGCCCTTTTGCATGCCGTAGGCGCTGAAGGCTTCGCCGGAAATTTCAATGGCCGGTTTGTTGGTGGAATTGTCATCCGCCAGCGTGAAACCGCATTGCTGCAAAATCACCGACAGTTCCGTCTGCGCCGCCGGGTCAATGATGTGCGGCCCGTAATGCCGTTCGTTGATCTTCACCGAAACCACCGCCAGTTTCTTTCCGTCGAGGGCTTTTTTGATTTTGGCGATCCGTTCCTCGCGTGTTTCCACCCTGGCGACCAGTGTGTCGCTTTTTTCCGACACATCCGCGGCGATTTTCTTTGCGAGACCGGACGAAAGGTCAACCAGGGTGGCGGACGACCCGCCTTGCACCATTTCGCCGTAAACCCGGCTGGTCTCGGTGCCAATAACTTTGGCCACAATGATGGTCTGATTTTCCGCTTTGAACACCCGGCCGGTGACCAGCACCTTGGCCCCGGTCAACTGGCCGATTTTGGCCGCGCTGCTGGGGTCAACGGTTCCGGACAGGCCCAGTTCCTGTTCACCCAGGACCTTTTCCAGTTCCGCGCGTTCCACGGTGATGATTTGCGGATCGGCGGACAGGTTGGCGTTGACCAGCGTGGCTACCTTGGGACCGAGGCCGCTCACGGCTTCGTCTTTCGATTCAAAGTCGAAGACAGCGACGGTGAGAACATCATTGGTTGCCGCGCGAACGGTTGTGCCGACGGCCAGCAACAGGGCCAGGATTAATGCGATTCGTGTTTTCATAATCTAATTTGGTTTCATGGTTGAGTTTTCAAATCAGGCAGGGACGGCGGCCCGGGATTCAGTGCCAGCTTGCAGAAATAAACCAGATTGAGTTGGGACTTGGGATTTTCGGGCAGATTGGCAACCAAATCCGCCTGAACGACCACGATCAGGCCTTTGCCTTCCGGCACAATATAGAACGACGGCTGGATTTGGTCTTTGGGCCCCGGCGGCGGCCGGATCCAGACCACGGCCGCACCCTTCCGGGCAATTTTCTGAATGGCCGGCGCCAGGCCTTCACGTATTTGCGCCTTCGTTGAGAACGGCCCGATGATGGCCAGCTTGCCCTGAAAATCTTCCAGTGCCGCCTCTCCCAAATCTGAATATTCCACGCGGTTCTGCTTGAGCAAGGGCTTGAGTTCGTCGTTCGGATCGAGAACACCCAAATTATCTTCACCCACCAGCGGCTTTAATTCGCCCAATAAATTTGTCGGGTAAGCCAGCATCTCGGTCGTGCCGATGACATGATTGGTGCCCTCCAGCCATTGAATCAGGAACCGCGTTTCCGCGTTCACGGCCGGGAAATTCATCGGGGCAGATTCGAGGATGGTTTGGCCGGGCAAAACTTCGATTTGTTTCCAAGGCTTTTCGGCCAGCAGCGCCGCGGTCGCCGAACTGGTCAGGTAAAGCCGCAGGCGAACTTCGGTTTGCGCGGTCTGGTCGCCGGTATTGTGCCAGACGACGGCGATGGGCCGAGCCGTTCCGGCAAACACGCGTTGCGGCTCCCGGTCAGGCAGCACCTGCAATTGGCCACAGGCCCTTCCCGGCCAGCAAGCGGCCAGCAGCAGCATCCATGGACTGAATAGTCTCATTTCCAATAATTATGACCACTCCCGCCGGCAAATCCTTTGATGAAAATCAGGGCGCCGGTGTGTTAAGTTTGGCTGCCTGTTCCAATTGCTCCGGGCTCAACCCGGCCTTTAGGGTATCCCGTTTCCCAGCGGCGCCTGCCGCGCCAAATTCAGCAGCCCGGCTGTACCAGTAATATGCGGCCACAGAATCTTGGGGCAGAAACCATCCGGCGAGATGCCATTCCCCGAGTTGATTCATGGCGGCGGCATCCGCCCGCTGGGTTGCCTTGAGATAAACACTCAAGACCTCGGCAAAATTTCTCCAACTCGGCCCGATATCAGAGTTGGGCTGAAGATTCTCATCCACCACGCTGAAAACATCTCTCGTACGATGTTCTGGATTTTCCCCTGCTTCTTTTTCTGCTGCCTGGGCTGCTTGGTAATAGCGGATGGCTTGAACATAATCGACCGGCACGCCCAAGCCCGTTCTATAACGCTCAGCCAGCGCCTGTAATGCCAGACTATAACCGTTGGTGGCAGACCGCCGCATCAACGCGAGGGGCGCATTGGCGGTGCTGCGTGGTTCACCAATCCCTGCGGCGTAAAGTCGGGCAAGCTCATACTGTGAGCGAGGCCCCCCTTGGTCTGCGGCCTTTTGCAGCCATTCAACGGCTTTCGCGGAATCCGGCGGCAACAATTCGCCAGCGATATACAACATTCCCAATTTGAATTGGGCGGGTGACCAGCCGTGCCCGGCAGACTTTTGCAGAAGTGCCAACCCTTTTGGTTGGTCGATTCCGACAATCGCCCAGCTGGACTGTCCGAGATATTGGATGGCGGCATCATATTCCGCCAAGGGAAATCCCTGTTCGGCAGACTTGTCCAGCCATTGAACTACATTGGTTGCCCGTTGCAGTGCCTGATCAACTTTTAGTTTGGCCCAATATACCTTGGCTCCGATATCTCCGCTTTCGGCAGCGTTACGGAGTTCCGTTTCGGCCGCGGTTTTCCAATTGCTTTCCGCCTTTTTCTTTTGCTCGGCGTTCAATTGATGCCAAAATGAATACATTTCGTCGCTTGCCCGGTTCTCATCCTCCCAGGCCTGATTCCATTCGCGCGCCCAAAAATAATACTGCGCTTGGGCATTTCCCCCTTCAGCTTCCTTGAGGAGGTCTGTCGGGGGCACCTTCTCCCATTTCTGTCTCAATTCTTTCACTTGGTCGGGCGAAAGGTTGGGTATGGATGAATTCGGCGTCGCCACGGAAACCTGGGTGTAACCGTAGGATGTGCCAATCGCCCAAAGCAAGCAGTGCACCAAACAAGCGGCTAATGCGGATTTCAGTTTCATAAGCGTTTAGCGTTGAGATGGTTCCGGCTTGGTTTGTCCTTTGGACAATTTCCAATATGCCTCTATGCGGGCCTTGAACAAGGCATCGCCGTCGGCACGTGCCTCGGGAGGCAGGGCAGGAATGACGAGCTTGTTGCCGATACGCAAGTCTTGGCCGAGATGCGAACGAAGCAGGGACACGAGTTCCTCCTTGCTGATCTTTTTGCGGATCCTCGTGCCCGATCTGCTGAAGCCGGGGCGGGCGGTCGTTGACGAATCCGAAGGTTGAATTAATTCCGCAGGGAGGTCAGCCGGATCAATCCTGCCATCTGCGTCCGGAGTCAGTTTTGCCATCAGTTTCCCGGCAAGCAGGGAGAGGGTGGTTTCGATGGCTTTCTGTTCCCTGGGCTCGAGCACCTCATTGGTATTTGCATCAAAGAAGCCCAATTCCTCGGCGTCCAGCAGACCGTTGGTATTTGCATCGATGACTGGAAGTTCCAATTCAAGGTAACGCGGATCGTCGATCATGGCTTCCCGTTCCCCTGGGCCGAAGATGCCATCATGGTTCAGGTCATAGGTGGCGAGCAATTCCTTGCGCCATTGTGCGTGCACAGCATCCAACGATGCCGCTTCCAAACGTTGCTGCGAATAAACCCGTTCGACAGCCTGCTCCAGATCGGTTTTGGGGACAAACCAAAATCCTGGGAGAAGGTTGTAGATCAAGACCAGACCTTGCGGGGTCCACTGTAAATTCCATTTTGGCCTCCAAGGAGCGATCGACGGGTTGGCCAGTTCGCGGGCCGCAGCGGACCGAAGGGTAATATTGTCTGTCTTAAACCGCAGGGGAATTGTAATGGGCTTTTTCGCGTCGGGAGTGAAGCGAATCAGCGAAGCGGTCAAGCCATCAGTTTCTTGAATCCGAAGGTTGTGCGCAGCGTCTGATTGAAACTTGGGCGAACCAATTAAAAACCAGAGATTGTCGTCTTGGAGGCAGAGGTCAGCCCCGGGAGCGAGGGTTCGCCAGCGTGGCAGAGGGGCGTCCTTGTTCTTGGATCTGTCCTGGCGATTTTGGCTGGAAGCCGAAGTTTGCCAGAATAGAAATTCTGGCGCAGAAGAATGCCTGGCCATTCCCCACAATTCAACATACGGACCGCACCATGCTACAAAACCATCATCGGATGGGCAATAGTTCTGCTCGTCCACGTACGACAGGGTGGCAATATGCTGCCAGTCGCTGGTGTTGGTCGAAAATGCGTAAACGTCATTGCCCATGCGAACCTGGAGCAGGTCATCACTCCCGAGGAAAAGGTGGGGAGCGCCGTAATCTTCAATGTTATCCAGCAAGGATGCTGGTGGCCGACGTCGACTGCTGGCCAGCGTGCGAAACGTCCCATCTGAAGTGTATTCAAGGATGCTGGAGGAACTGGCAAAGAACAAACGATCCCCCAACCGGGCCGGGATGATTTTGCCCGCAGCGGGCACCGGGAATTGCTCCCAGGAATGGTCCTTGAACGAGTATCTCTTGATGGCGTGGCCGACCGAAAGGTAGAGAAACCCCGCCTGTACTTCGAACGAATGAGTACGGCGGTTTAGGTAAAAAAGATTGGGGAGTGTGAACTCTTCACCTTCAAATTGGACCTTGTCGGCGGCAAAGGTTTTCAAATCCACACTGAAAAAGTCTGCGCGGCCTCTATCTCCCGTCTGATCGTACCGGGCCTCCACCCACAATTTCCCATCCCGATAGCAACACGAAGTTATCTGTGGGACATAGTCGGTTCCGTTATAGATAGAGCCGTAAGAACCATTTCCCCAGTCAGTGGTTTGAATTCCATCCGGAGTGGGGATTTTCCAAAAGCGCCCAACTTCGAGGGTGCCCGTCAGCGGGGGTGTGGAAATGTTTGTCAAGGTCGGTGCGGTAGTTGCGTTGGACATTGGAACTTGGGGCGCGGAGACTACCCTTTTGGCAACAGTCGCAGGAGACGGCACTTTGGTTTGGGGAGGAAGTAAGGCGGTGTTGTTTAAGTTCTCCTTCAAGTGAGCAATCCAGTTCGAGGCCAGTTGTTGCTCCATTTTGTACCGCATGAGTACCGCACGGTTTCCGTTATCGACCGGCGGGTTGCTTTTTATCCGCGCCTCGTAATTGGTCACCAAGGGGAGCAGCTCCCGGGCTTCTTCCGGGCGGTAGTCCCCGTGGAGTAGAGTTTCGGCAAAAGACATGAAATCAAAATTGGTTTGGGAGTTGAGGTAAGACTTTTGTTTCTCCAGTGTGGCGAGGCGGACCTGTCTTTCTTCAGGGTTCCCGTAATGCTGTTTCAACCCGGCAAACACTTTTTCAAACTCCGGCCAGAGTTGGTCCTGAACTCTGGCACGGCGGTCCTTCGTCAGCGTCTCCGCCCGCCCTTTTACCAGAATGTGCAAATCGTCCAGGAGTGCCCCATCGAGATTCGAAGCAACTATGGTGTCACGCTGCTGCCGCACATAATCAAGCAATTGTTTCAGGTTCTGCTCGAAATCCGCCTCAGACCAGGAATAGGAACATCTCAGAAACCGTCCCTCAAGACTGATCAATGGTTGTGCGGAGCCGCACAGCTCATCAATAAAGCTGTTCCATACGATTGGACAACGTTCACGGTCCGTCCAGATCCAGCCCGCCAGGCTGGGATTGGCCAGATTGGCCGGCAACTTCTGTGAATGACTGAAGTCAAAACGTCCCATGCCATCCGAAATAGTCTCGTTGTTAAATCCCCGGTGGCCCAGTTGTGGGCTGACTTCCGCATAGGCGGCATTAAAGAAACGCTGACGGACCAGCGGCCACTGGCCGGTCTCGATGAGGGCGTGATAAACGGGCAGACATTGTTCGGGTGTATCCACCCAGAATGCCAAGTGTCTGGCTTTTGCGACCAGCAAAGTGTGATTGGTGTCTGTGTTAACGACGTCAGGGTGGGTTTCCATGGTCCGTGTGATTTCCAGGCACAACCTTTTCGCCGTTTCAATCCTTGCTTCCTGTCCCGGGCGGGCTTCGGCGATAAAATAATAATAGCGAAGCCACAACGAGGTGCGGTCCAGAACGGCACCGCCCAAACCCAGCCAGGCGGGATCCAGTTTTGGATCCACGACCGCATACGAGCGAAACGCATCCAGAAACAGTTCTTCCGCCCGCACCATGTCCGCGAATTGTTCCGGACGGGGCGCGCCGGCATAGGCCGCAATTTGGACGAAATCGTTGACATTTGGGTTGATCGGCCGGCCAAAAACAACGCGTTTCTCCTCATTATCTATCATGCAAATTCCAGGATCACCGGCGGCCGCTTGATAGGCCTCGATTCTCAGTTCGGCCGTTTCACGATTTTGTTTGCCTAACGCCCAAGCAGCATCCCCTGCAGACTTGGCTTCTTGAAACATCCCCCATTTCAACATCCATTGCCCCTCCGTAAAATAGCGGTCGGACTCGGCTCGCGGGTTCCATTCCACCGAACCGCCTTCCTTTTTTAGCACGGCCAGGATTTTAACGGCCAAATCATTGACGACAGCGGGAAGATTCGTGCGCGCGCCGGAGATTTCCACGTTAAGGATCTCCTTTTTATCCGGCGGCGTGAGCCGGACTTCAATGGTCACCGTGTCCTTTTGGTAACCCGCCTTGTCAATGATGCCTTCGAGCAAATAACTCCCGTTCCAAAAGTTGCCTTCGGTGGAATCATTCCTTTGATTTTCTTCGTCCAACAGCTCCAAACGCCGCCGTTCCAGCACAAAAAGATCCTGCTCGTTCACCAATCGGGCATAAAGCAACTGCGTCAATTCTCGCTCGACGGTTTCTCCTTGAACCGAAGCCACCGCCGAACGCAGGTTCAAGATGGAAATGGGCAACGCGTCCTTGACGAGCACAACGAGTTTGGGGAATAGCGTTTGGAACTCAGAGACCACCACCTCAGCCCATTCAATTTGGTTGTCCAGCGGCCAGGGATATTCACGTTGGCGCAAGGTCACACCCGGTTTCACCGCCACCAATCGGATGCTTAACTTCCGGGAGTCGGTTCCCTTCGTAAGATGCAGGATCAACAGCCCGTCTGCGCCAAGAAGCTGGCCCAGTTTTGGATAATCCTGGTTGGCCGCCGCCAATCCCTGCTCGCGATAAACCTTCTCGATTTCATTCCGTTCCAGCAGCTGGATTTGGGGATTGCCGGACAGTCGGGCCGTCAAGACATCCGCGGCTGCGGACGCCTCGTCCGTCTCCGCAATCAACGCCAGCCGGGCCGGCGCATTGGACTGCGCCAGCAGCCGGGTCGCCAAAATGATGATGGCCACAATTCCTGAAAGCCTTTTCATAGGTTTATCGAATTCAAACTCCGGGCCTCAATTTTCAAGCCGCCGGGCGCGTTCGCCGGCTGGTCGCTCGACCAGGCAAACCGGTTGCCGGTCAATATGATTCCGCCCCGGGCATTGACCAGCACGGTCAGTTTCTGCCCGGCCACTTGAATTTCCTGGCCGCTGAAGGTCACCAGCGCCACACATTGTTTGCCGTCACAAATTTTCACCCAGAGCGGCGTTGACGCCGGGACATCCGGCTGTTCCGCCAGCACCAGTTGCATCCCGTGTTCATCCTGAACGATGGCCCGGACACGGTCAGGGAACAGGGTCATCACTTCGCGAAGCATCTTTTCACTCTGCAGCAACGCGTAAGGATCGCTCTTTGCCATCCGGCCATGCCACTGGCCGAGGGCAAAACCGATGACCAGACAAGCCAGGGCGAGACCGCCGCCCCAAGCCAGCCGGGGGAACCAGGAACGCTCCACCGGATGCCGCGCCGGCGCGGAGCGCAATCTCGCCAGCACCCCGCGGGGAAATGACTCCCAATAATCTTCGTCCCACGCCGGGACCTGCGCGGTTTTCAGTGTTTTCTCCAAATCAAAGTCATTCATTCCGACCTCCCGCAGCCTGCAACAGCCGCTTCAATTTCCGGCGCGCAGCAAACACCCGCCAGGAAACGGTGGTTTCGGAGCAACCGAGAATTTGCGCCGCTTCGGCGTGGTTATGCCCGTCGTAAACGGTCAGCACGATGGCCGCGCGCTGCCGGGCCGGCAGTTTCATCAGGGCCGCTTGCACCTGCCGTCCCAAAGCCTCCTCGCCTGCCGGGGATTCCGGTTCCGGCCGCAAAGCATCATTTGATTCCGCCCAGCTTGCATGAACTTGTTCGCGGCGGACTTCGCGCTGGCGCCAGTTCAGACAGGCATTGATCGCAATCCGATAGAGCCACGAGGAAAATTTCGCGGTGCCCTGAAAGGAATCCAGTTGCCGGTAGGCGCGGATAAAGGTTTCCTGCGCCAGGTCCTCGGCGTCCGCCATCGAGCCCGTCATGCGAAAAGTGAGCGCGTGAATGATGCGTTGATGCATCCGAATGAGCTCTTCAAAAGCCGCAGGATCGCCTTTCCGGCTTTGCAACACACAGGTCTTTTCTTCATCCGTGTCGCCCATGCAGCTTTCTTTTTACCAAGTAGGACAATCCGGAACGACAAATCCTTTGAAATTTCTCACGCCCACAATTGCCGGTCCAGCGAACGGTATTGAATCGCCTCGGAAATGTGGTCGCTTTGGATCTTTTCCGATCCGGCCAGGTCGGCAATCGTCCGCGCCACCTTCAAAATCCGGTCGTAGGCCCGGGCGCTCAAATTCAAATCGGCCATCGCGTTTTTCAGCAGCTCCTTCGTTCCCTCGTCCAGCGCGCAGAAATCCTTGAGCTCCTTCGGGCCCATCAGGGCGTTGCAGGTGATTTTCCGCTTGTGCGCAAATCGCGTCTGCTGGCGTTTCCGCGCCTGGACGACGCGCTCGCGGATTTGCGCGGAGGTCTCGCCCGTCCGGTCCCCGGCGATCTCCCGGAACTTCACCGGCGGCACTTCCACGTGCAAATCAATCCGGTCCAGCAACGGCCCCGAAATCCGGCCCAGATAATTCTGGATTTCCCGCGGCGAGCTTTTCGATTCGCCGGGCATTTTGCCGTCCGGCGTCGGATTCATCGCCGCCACCAGCATGAATTGCGACGGAAAGGTCATCGTGCCCGCCGCGCGCGAAATCGTCACGCGGCCTTCTTCGAGCGGCTGGCGCATCGTCTCCAGGACGCTGCGCTTGAATTCCGGCAGTTCGTCCAAAAACAAAACACCGTTGTGCGCCAGTGAAATTTCTCCCGGCGTCGGATTGACGTTGCCGCCGAGCAGGCCGGCGTCGCTCGCTGTGTGATGCGGCGTGCGGAACGGCCGGCGCGTCACCAGCGCCTGGCCCGGGGCCAGCAATCCGACGATGCTGTGAATCTTTGTGGTCTCGAGCGCCTCGTCCAGGGTCAGCGGCGGCAGAATCGTCGGCAGCCGCTTGGCCAGCATGGATTTGCCGGTGCCGGGCGGGCCGATGAGCAGCGCGTTGTGTCCGCCGGCGGCGGCGATTTCCAGCGCGCGTTTCACGTTTTCCTGGCCTTTGACCTCGGCAAAATCCAGGTCGTCGTCGTGCGCTTGATCGAAGATTCTGGCAATGTCCACCTTCGCCTGCGCAATTTTTATTTCGCCTTCGAGAAAGCCGGCGGCCTCGCGCAAATTTTGCACCGGGATGACCTGCAGGCCTTCGACGACTGTCGCCTCGGCGGCGTTTTCTGCCGGAACGAGCACGCCGATTTTTCCGTCCGCGCGGGCGCGCAGGGCGACGGGCAAAACGCCCTTGCACGGACGCACCGCGCCGGTCAATGCGAGTTCGCCCACGATGATGAAATTGTCGAGCTGGTCGGTTTCGATTTGTTCGCTGGCGGCCAGCATGCCGATGGCGATGGGCAGATCGAAACTCGGCCCTTCCTTTTTCACGTCGGCGGGCGCGAGGTTGATGGTCGTGCGGCCCATCGGAAATTTGAACGCGGAATTGGTGAGCGCGGTGGAAACCCGGTCGCGCGATTCCTTCACCGCGGCGTCCGGCAGGCCGACAATGACGATGGTTGCGTTAATTTAACCCCTATGAATATAATAAATTGTCATCGTCGTTCAAATCTGATAACATCTGTTACAAGTGAGGAAGTGCGTTGAAGCAACGGGGAAATGCCGATCTTTTTGGACGATTACGACACCATATTCAGACAGATCAGGAGATCAGAGCACAGCGCGGGGATATAAAAATGCGGGGTTGAAGATTCTTTGCGATCATCGCTCAAGTTGCTGATATGTATTCCACGAGTCGCATGTTCAGGTTTGGAAAAATCATTCGGAAGTTGGATCAAACCTTATGAGAACTTCCCGACTCTAAAATTTGAATGGGACATATTTCGGTGTAATCTGAACGACACACGCCGACGTGTTAGACCGCTCCCGACTGGGACGCCATAGGGCGATGGATAAAGCGGCACACGTAAAACAACACTGCGACTGACCAAGACCGCCAGAGGCAATAAGGGTTTACAGGATGACCGCAACCCAATCAGAAATTATTGCTTCGGTTTTGTTCCCGATACACCGATGAAGTTTTCCATCCAGTTCGGACAAAATCTCCCCTAAAATTCGAAAGGGAGATTTTGTCCCGATGCCCAATGAAGAAGTTTTCCATCATTAATTATGACAGGAAAAACCCCGAAATTTTTTAATCTTCGGGGTCAATTTGAACGGAGACGCTGAACGAAACGCAGCAATCATGCTGCTGCAAATACATATTTGGACAAGCATTCAAACCGCAGGATTTTTTGCCCTGCAAGTAAAAGACCCATCCAAGACATGCTTACAAAACGTTTTTTAAACCGATCAGAAGCACTTTTGCCTTTTGATGTGCACTTCATAGTGCGTTACCTCGAACGCGTTAACTCAACACGTCACTCCGCAATCCTCGACATGCGAATAATATTATAGTATCTTTAATATACATGGCGTTAAGCATACTTATGGCGATCATCAGACGGGTATTGGTGGGACTACTTCTCGTATCAGTGCAATGTTGTGTTCGAGCACAATTATTTTCATATCCACCATTTTATTGTATCTCCAATGCTACCTCCGTAACCATTGCGCACTACGTTGGTCCTGGGGTTGCAGTAAACATTCCAAGCACAATCATTGGATTGCCAGTCACGGGTATTGGGAACAGTGCATTCTCTCCACTTCTCAACGCTCCCTCAATTTCCAGTGTCACAATCCCCGATAGCGTCATCAGCATTGGAACAAACGCTTTCAGGTTATGCACCAACTTGACAAGTGTCATTATGGGAACCAACGTGACAATCATCGAAGATGGGGCGTTCTATAATTGTACCAAGTTGCCTATCGTTACGATACCTATCAACGTCTCAAGCATCGGTGCCAACGCATTCGGATTCTGCGCCAAACTGGTCAACGTCAGCATTTCAAGCAGCGTAACAAACATTGGAAACGGAGCATTCACAAATTGTCCAAGTCTTGTCGGGATAACGGTTGATCCACTCAATCCAGTTTATAGCAGTGTGGATGGCGTTTTGTTCAACCAAATCCAAACTACACTCCTGCAATGTCCGCAAGGCAAAGTGGGAACATTCACGGTTCCAAACGGCATTACAGTAATCAGTGACCAAGCGTTCCAGTATTGCGGTAATCTCACAGGCATCATCATCCCGAATAGCGTTACCAACATGGGAAACTCGACATTCCAATATTGTACCAATCTGACGAGTGCTGTCCTTGGGTCGAATGTAGTGAGCATCGGGACTTCTGCCTTTTTATCCTGTCCCAGTTTGGTCAACGTCACAATTCCAAATGGTCTAACGACCATCGGAGATACAGCATTTGAATACTGCGGCAGTCTAACCAATTTTGTCATGCCAAACACCGTGACAAACACGGGCAACTCAACTTTCGCATATTGCACAAGTTTGGTTAGGGCAACGATAAGCACGAATGTAACAACCATAAGCGACAACCTCTTTTGGAACTGTCAGAACCTGCAGTCGGTGGCAATACCTGCTGGCGTCACAACAATTGGCAACGGAGCGTTTGGTAATGACCTTAGTATTACAAGCGTCATTATTCCCAATAGTGTCACCAGCATCGGGGTGTATGCTTTCAATGCTTGTTCTCTAACGACGCTCTCAATCGGTAATGCAGTAACCAATATTGGGGCGTGGGCATTTGCTGGATGCATTACTCTTGCGACAAATGTCACGATACCAAGCAGCGTCATTACCATTGGTCAATCTGGATTTGGCAATGACTGGAGAGTGCCAGCATTCTTTTTTCAGGGCAATGCCCCAACTGTTGGTCCTGATTCGTTTTGGAATACTCACAGTGCGACTGGATATTATTTACCCAACACAAGTGGATGGACGAACATGCTGGATGCTCTTCCAACCGTATTATGGAATCCACAACCTCAAACCACGGATGGCAGATTTGGTGTGCAGAACAATCAATTCGGTTTCAACATCACGGGCACGACCAACATTCCAATCGTGGTGGAAGCGTGCACCAACTTGGCAAATGCCGTTTGGACTCCATTGCAGTCCTGTCTCGTGACCAACGGCAGCATTTATTTCAGTGACCCCAAATTTCCAAATTTCCCCAGTCGCATTTACCGAATACGTTCGCCGTAACAAACACCCCGTAATCGCTCCCGATGGCGATGTGGCGAGCACGGCGGACATGGCAATGTTTAATGTTTTAACCCTCACATAACGATCCTGAACACAATTTTAAATTGCCAATAAAATCAAGGGGTTAAATTGCCTTGACGATGACGACGAGGGTGTCGCCCCAGCCCGCGTTGACCTCGACTTCGACGGGATACGCTTCAATGCCATTGAGCGCGGCGGAACAGACCCTCGCTAACATGAACTGTTCTTATCTGACGGCGGGCTCCAATGCAATCCGGTTCTTCAGCAGAAAAGTTTAACCATGGATAATCTCATGGCAGCGGAATGATTTCGAAGGGGATGGCTGGCAAGGCACCCAACGGCATTCGCTGGTTGTTGGTTGCCTTCGTCTTGGCCGCGTTGGTTTCCGCCGGGCGCGGCACGTAACCGTTGATAATCAAATTTCCCTTGAGGCCGGGTTTGACTTTGGCGGCATCCGTCTGCAGCACAATCTCCACGCCGTCGCGGACCGGCGATGCGCTCTGGATTGTGATTCCTTCCGGCGGATTGCTCAACTCGAACTGCGCCCGCTCGGCGATCCGCGGTCCCGGCAGGCCAACTTCAATCCGCGCGGTTGCGCCGGGAGGCACCCGCACCGGAGTCCCGCTGAGGATGGTCATCGTCGCCCGTGGATTCTGGCGTTTCAACACGGCAACCTCCAGTTCCCTGGCCGGAACCAGATGACGATAGGCAAACGCCTGCATCATGTCCTCGGCAGGCACGGCCTTTCGCCTTTGCGTTTGTCCTTGAATCAGCGCGCTGCCTTGCAGGCTCAGGCTGACGGGTTCAGCCAGTTCTGTCGAAGGCGCGGTCAATGTGACCTGCACCTGCTTCTGGCCTGCCGGGATGGAGCCGCCGGTCAACTTGAACCCTTCCGGCGCGCCGTCCAAAGCCAGCGTGATTTGATTGGTGAACCCGTCCTTGCGCAGGGCATAAACCGTGAGCGGAACGCTCCCGCTGACGCGGACGTTGAGGCTGGATGGCACGACCCGCAGCGCGAAATCGGGTTGCGGCGGACTGAGGCGCAGCCGGTAGCTGTATTCCGGCCCGCCCTTGTGCTGGGCGTCGCCGAGCCAGAGATAATAGGTTCCATTCGTCGGCAGGACCGTGCTGAAATAGGAATCGGCGTGGTGCGTGTTCAATCCCGAACCCTTGTCCTCATAATCGTCATTGAATGCCAGTTGTTTGCCGGCGGCAGCGGTCAGCTTGATCACCGAATCCAGCGGCGAATCGAGCCGGCGCGCATCCACATCCGCCACCAATGGCTCGCCGGTCCGGCCCTCAAACCGGAATACGTCCCAGTCGCCGGGATGATCAATGCGCCCATTGATAATGATGGGCAGCGTGACGGGTTGGGCGGTTTCCTGTGAATCATTCGGTTCCTGCTCCAGGCATTCCGGCAAGTTGTCCACAGCAAAGGGAGCGGCGTTGAAAAATTTTCCGGTCAGCGCAATGACTCCCGCTTCGGCATTGTTGCGCTCAAGCGATGTCTCCGGCAAATTCCAGCCGGTCAGCACGATGGAAGATTTTTCGCCCGCCTTGCCGCCAAGCGGAAAAATCCCGGTGACGAACGGCAGCTCGCCGATGGTGAGGCGATAGACGAAATCCTCGCGCCCGCGATAAAGCGAATCGTGAATCTCAACGGTGTAGGTGCCGTTGGACGGCACTTCAAAATGGATGACCGGGTCGGGCTTGAAACGGAACCGCTCCTCGCTCGCCAGTTCTTTGCCCTTGGAATCGTAAATCGTCAGCACCGCCTCGCACCAGCCCGGCACGGCGTCGGCCAGGTACGGGATAAGCTGCCGCGCCTCGACGGCCAGGACGAGTTGCTGGCCCTGCCGTGCCCAGAAATGATAACGGTCCGCGCCGCCGGGCAGGATCTGGCCGTTGATGGTGACGGGCAGCGTCACGGTCGCGTCGGTGGGCGGCGGCAGCATAGGATCCATGCTGTTGCGGTCCTTGGGCACGGCTTTCCAGTCCGGCTTGCTGGTTTCCGGCAGCAGCCCCACGCAGAACTTCAACGGGTTGGATAATCCGCCCGGAGTCCGCACGCGCATTTCATGGTCGCCGGGCGCGAGATTGGTGGCCAGGGTCAGTTGCAGCGTCATGAATTCGCTGATGGCCGGGTTGGCGGGCCGCCGGCCGAACTGCGTGAGCAGGCGCTTGATTTCCTCCAGTCTGGCCAGGTCTGCCCCGGTAAGCCGCTCGCCGCTTTTTCGCTTTTCCTGAAACTGGTCCAACTCCTCCTTCAACGCCTGCTGTTCCATGGGCTTCAGCGGGCGGTCGTAACCGATGACTTTCGCGCGCTCCAGATCGCCATCGATGACCACGGCAAAATTGGTGGTGCCGGAAGGAAATTGCCCGCCCACCGTTACTTGAAACGTTGTGCCCTGCCGTCCGCCGGCGGGATAAACATAGCCGATGTGCGGCGCATTTTGCGCTCGAATGGCTGGCGCGAACAGCACGAACAGAAAAAGCATCAACCACGGATAAACGCGGATTACCACAGATGAAACCTTATGGGTAGGGCGCGTCACTCCGTGCGCGCCGACGCATGCCATTTCACGACCGGCGCG
>JBKQOA010000038.1:0-2525 GCA_052145735.1 Limisphaerales bacterium | reverse complement strand
ATCCACGAGAATCTGGTTGCCGATGGAGCGGCGCGAAACATTCAGGCCATGCACGAGCGGCACGCCCGCGCCAATCAAGGTGCCCAGCATCCGGCAGAACCGGGCCATGGCAAACTGCGCGATGAGCGGGCCGACCAGCGGCGATTTCAAAACGAGTCCCTCCCAGATGCGTTTGCCTTTCTCGGAAGCCACCCAGGTGCGCACCAGAAAACCAATCGCCACCAGGCCGGCTACGACAAACAACCCGTAGGAACGCACCAGATGGCTGGCGCCGATGATAAGTTGCGTAATCATCGGCAGCGACCCGTGGAGGCTCACGAAAACCCGTTGGAACTTCGGAATGAAAAAAATCAGCAGCACGGTCAGCACGACCAGCGCAAGACAGAAAAGAATGCACGGATAAATCATCGCCGTGACGACCTTCGATTTCAGATCTTTTTCCCGCGCTTGAAATTCCGCGATTTGCGCCAGTACTACGTCGAGGAACCCGCCGGCTTCGCCCGCCTCAACCATCGCCACATAAACCCGCGGAAACGTTTCCGGCGATTTCGCCATCGCATTGGCCAGCGACATGCCGTCCACGACCAGGTCGTGAACTTCCTTCCACTTGGCCCGGGCCGCCGGCGATGAGGCTTCCTTGGTCAAAATCACCAGCGCGCGGCTCAACGGCACGCCCGCCGCGAGCAGGCTCGACAGCAAGCGCGTGAAATTTTCCAATTCCTTCGCCGAAACCTTGTGCGACTCGAACTTGAATGAGATTTTTCCCAGGCCTTCCAGCCCGGCGGGCAGACCCGCCCCGTTTTTTGAAACCGAACCGTTTTTTGCCGCGGCCTTTTCCGCGAGGTTCACCGGGCGCAGACCCAGCGCCTCCATTTGCCGCAACGCATCGGGCCGGCCCGGAGCGTCAAGCTGCCCCTCGGCAATCCTGCCGTCGGCCTGCAAACCTTTGTATTGGAACGTGGGCATCTGAAATCAAATTTATCGCGCCACGGCGATGCTTGCCGTGGTCGAGCTGTCCGGCGCTGCGTTCTTGGCGGTGTTCGCCACCTCCTTGGCGGTGGTCACGCTCAGAACTTCCTCGACGGTCGTGACGCCCTGCCGCACGAGCCGCCAGCCGTCCTCGGCGAGCATTTTCATTCCCTGCTTGCGCGCGGCGTCGCGAATCTGGTCGGTCGAGGCGTTTTTCAAAACGAGCTGGCGGATTTCTTGGTCGGTGTCCATCCACTCGAAGATCGCGTGCCGTCCGAAAAACCCGGTGTTGCGGCATTCACGGCAGCCGATGGACTTGTAAATGGTCGCTTTCGCGGGGATGCCAAGATTTTCCTTGAGCGCCTGGGCGGTCGGCGAGTTGTCCGGCTGCTTGCAGTGCTTGCAGAGTACGCGGACGAGCCGTTGTGCGAGCACCGCTTCGAGGGATGAGGCGACGAGATACGGCTCGACGCCCATGTCCACAAGACGCGTCACTGCGCCGGGCGCGTCGTTCGTGTGCAGCGTCGAGAAAACCAGATGGCCGGTGAGCGACGCTTGCACGGCGATTTGCGCCGTTTCCTGATCGCGAATTTCACCAATCAGCACCACGTCCGGGTCGTGGCGCAAAATCGAGCGCAGCCCGCGCGCGAAGGTGAGGCCGGACTTTTCGTTGACTTGGATCTGGTTGACGCCCTTGAGCTGGTATTCCACCGGGTCTTCAATCGTGATGATTTTGCGGACGGCATCGTTGATTTCGTTCAGCGCGGTGTAAAGCGTCGAGGTTTTGCCGCTGCCGGTCGGGCCGGTGACCAGAATGATTCCGTGCGGCAGTTGCAGCACGCGGCGGAAACAGTCCAGTTCGCGCCGGTCCATGTCGAGTTCGGCCATGCCGCGCAACGTGGCGTTCTGGCGGAGCAGGCGCATCACGACCGCCTCGCCGTGCAGCATCGGAATTACCGACACACGGATGTCCACTTCGGCGTCATCCAGGCGAATCTTGATGCGGCCGTCCTGCGGGAGGCGTTTTTCGGCAATGTTGAGATGGCTCAAAATTTTGACGCGCGAAACGATGGCCGGCTGAAAACGTTTCAATTGCGCGGGAACGGAAATCTCCTGCAACTCGCCGTCAATGCGGTAGCGGATGCGGAATTCGTCCTCGAACGGTTCGAGATGGATGTCCGACGCGCGCAATTCGATGGCGTCCTTCAACACCTGGTTGACGAAGCGGATGATGGACGCCTCGTCCTCGGCGGCTTCATCCAGATTGGTGTCCTCGGCGTTTTCATCAACAACCTCAAACCCTTTTTCCTCATCGAGCGTGCCGCTGGTGTCGGCGCCGACGCCGAGGCGCTTTTTGATTTCGCGCGGGAGCGCATCACTGGAAGCAAGGACGGGTTTGAGGTTCAAACCCGTCAACGTTTTGAGCGCGTCGAGTCCCTGGGTGGCGAAGAGCCGGCTGGTGGCGACTTCGACCATGCCGTCCAGACGCTTGAGCGGCAGCAGTTCCTCCTTCAGCAAAATGCGCGCGGGAAAAAGCGAGAGAAGCTGACGGTCCG
>JBKQOA010000037.1:0-6372 GCA_052145735.1 Limisphaerales bacterium | reverse complement strand
GCCATGGGTCAGAAGCGTTGGCATGAAGTTTTTATAGGCGGTCAGGCGACAAGTGACAAGTGACAAGTGACGGGTGACGGGAAAAGGTTCATGCCCCGCGTTTTCGGCTTGCTTCCCGCCTGCCGCCAACAAATGCTCTGCGCATGGAAAAACCCGACCAATTCCGCGATCTGTTCCGCATGCAAAAGGCCCTCAACGAACGCATCGGCGTCCACACCGGCGGCATGAGCGAGGCGGACCAGACGAAATGGATATTAAATTACTGCCGCGCCATGACCCAGGAGATCGCCGAACTCACCGACAGCGTGCCATGGAAGTGGTGGGCAAAGTACCAGCAATTCGACGAACAGAACGCGCGGGTCGAGGTGGTGGACCTGTTTCATTTTCTCATCAGCCTGGCCCAGGTGCTGGGCATGAGCGCGGACGACGTGTTTGCCGCCTATGTCAAAAAAAACGAGGTGAATTTCAAGCGGCAGGAATCCGGCTACACGGCAAAGGACGAAGGCGATTCGAAACACATTTAATTGCGCCACCACATGAGCTGGATTTTCAAAGAAGACTCTTCTGCCGCGCGGAACCCCATGGCCGCCCGCCGGCGTGCGCTGCTCCTGTCCGTGCCTTTCGCGCTCATGGGACTTTTCGCGTTGGTGCTGCTGTTGCACGACGGGCTCGGCGGGGGCTTGAGCAAACAGAAAGCCATCCAACTTTTGAGTGTGGTCATCGTGGGCATTGGCTTTCCGCTTCTCATCTTCGGCATCACCGCAAAAAAGAATGCGCTCAATGCCGCCAGATTCAAATCACCCAACCCTGAAAGTCCGGAAAAACCCTGGCTCAATCGTGAAGACTGGGCGGCCGGGCGCGTGACGTCCTCCTCGCGGGGCACCGCCGTTTTTCTCTGGATTTTCGCCGCTTTTTGGAACGTGATTTCCGCCGTGATCGCGTTCGCTGTCGTGCCGCTGGAATTGCATCGCGGCAACCACGCGGTGCTGATGGTCCTGATCTTTCCCGTGATTGGCATGGCCATGTTGACTTACGCCTTCAACAGCACGCGGGCGTGGCGGCGGTATGGACAATCCATTTTTGAAATGGCGGCGATTCCCGGGGCGTTGGGTGGAACGCTGGAGGGCATGATCCAGCTGAACACGCGACTCCGGCCCGAACACGGCCTCCATCTGCGGTTGACTTGCGTGCGCCGCACGACAACCGGCGCGGGAAAAGACCGGCATACGAGCGAAAAAATCCTCTGGCAGGATGAAAAATGGCTGCGGCCGGACTTGCCGGAACCGGAAGGCCACACCGGCATCCCGGTTTTCTTCCTCCTGCCGGCGGAGCAGCCGGAATCCACCGCCGGCAGGGGCGATGGCATTCACTGGAAGCTGGAAGCCTCCGCCCGGGTGCCCGGACCGAATTTCCAGGCCATGTTTGAAGTGCCCGTTTTCAAATTGCCCGAAACGCCGGCCCCGTCCGCCGACCAGACCGTATCCTATCAAATGTCGCTCGACGATGTCCGGCAGTTGATTCATTCGCGCATCCAGGTGAATGACCTTCCGGGAGGCGGCCGGGAATTCGTTTTTCCCGCCGCGCGCAATCCCGGCTTCGCGTCCGGCGCCACGGTATTCTGGCTGATTTGGACCGGGGCGGTCGTCTTCATGGTTTGGAAACAGGCGCCGCCACTCATCCCGCTGGTCTTTGGCGCGATTGATTTGCTGATGACCGCGTTCGCGTTTGACCTTTGGTTTCGCCGCAGCCGGGTGGTGGTCACGCCGGAGCAGTTGAAAATTGAAACCTCCTGGCTCGGTCTCAAAAAGCAACACACGCTCGAAATATCCGGGGTGGCAACCATCACGAACGAGGTCGGCGCCACCGCCGGACATTCGGCTTATTACGATTTGAAAATCTGGACCCGCGACCGCCGGGACTTCACGGCGGCAAAGAATCTCGGCAGCAAACCGGAAGCGGACTGGCTCGTCCGGGAAATGAGCACGGCTCTGAAACGTCCGCCGGTTTGACGCGAAAAAATTCCTCGGCAACCGGCGGCGACCGGCTAACATCACTGTCACATGGCGCGTTCTGTCAGAAATCGCACCCCCGGGAAGAACGTCCCTCTGCGCTGGCGCAAAGAGGTCGAACGCATTCTGATCACGGAAGGCCAGATTGCGCGGCGCATCCGCGGACTGGCGCGCGAAGTCGAGCGCGATTTTCGCGGGCGCGAAATGGTGGTCGTCTCCCTGCTCAACGGCACGGTCATGTTTCTGGCGGATTTGATACGGCATCTCAACCTGCCGTTGCGGCTGGATTTCATCGGTGTGTCCAGCTACGGCGCGGGCACGGAATCCGGCGAGCTGGTTTTCACCAAGGAATTGCGGCTGGACATGCGCAGACGCGACGTGCTGCTGGTGGACGACATCCTGGACACCGGCAAAACCATGAGCCGCGTGCTGCCCAAACTCTGCGCCCTCAAGCCGCGCCGGATCAAGGTTTGCGTGCTGCTCGACAAACCCGCGCGCCGGGTCGAAGACGTGAAGGCTGACTACGTCGGTTTTGAAATTCCGGATCATTTTGTCGTGGGTTACGGCCTCGACTTTGCGGAACGCTACCGGAACCTGCCCTTCGTCGGCATATTGCATCCCCACGTTTACAAGCAAGCCTGCCGGCAGGTCGGCGAATCCTTCTACCGCAAATAAGCCATGGACCTCAGATTCATCAGTCTGCTGGGCTGGTTCACCATGATTGCGGTGGCGTGGGCAATTTCCTGCAACCGCAAATTATTTCCCTGGCGAACAGTCATCTGGGGTGTCGGCCTGCAATTCACCCTGGCCGTGCTGATTTTGAAAATGCCGTGGGGTGGCGTGTTGTTTGAATTCGCCGGCAAGGTGATCCAAAAGCTCATCCAGTTTTCCAATGAAGGCTGCAAGTTCGTGTTCGGCCCCTTGGCGGACGAGGGGTTGCTCGCGGATAAATTCGGTCCGGGCAACGGGGTAGTTTTCGCCATTCTCGTCATGGGCACCATCATCATTGTCGCGTGCCTTTCGTCGCTGCTTTACCACTGGGGCATTCTGCAGCGCGTGGTGCGCGCCATCGCCTGGGTGATGCGCAAGATCATGGGCACCAGCGGCAGCGAGACGTTGTCCGCCTGCGCCAACATTTTCATGGGCCAGACCGAGGCGCCGCTGATGATCCGGCCCTACGTCCCGCGCCTGACGCGCAGCGAATTGATGACCATCATGGTCTGCGGCATGGCGCACATCGCCGGCGGCGTCGCCGCGGTTTATGCAGACATGGGCTACCGCGCGGGCTATCACAACACCGCCGGTCATCTGCTCGCCGCCTCGGTGTTGAATTGTCCCGCCGCCCTGCTCATCGCGAAAATTCTGCTGCCCGAGACCGAGGTCAGCGAAACCGCCGCCAGCGCTCCCGCGACCGTGCCCCGTACGACCGTCAATTCTATCGACGCCATCTGCCGCGGCGCGGGCGATGGTTTTCATCTGGCGCTGAACGTCATCGCCATGCTCATCGCGTTCATCGCCATGATCGGGCTGGCGAATTACATCCTACAGTTTCCGCAGACGCATTTCCTCGGCGTGGCCAATCCGGTCAAATTGCAGACGCTTTTCGGCTGGGTCAACGCCCCGTTCGCCTGGCTCATGGGCGTGCCGGCGCAGGATTGCGTGAAGGTCGGCCAAATCCTGGGCGAACGCGTCGTGTTAAATGAATTTGTCGGGTACCTCGACCTCACAACCAACGCGAAACAACTGGCGCTTGATCCGCGCAGTTTCACGATTGCCACCTATGCGTTGTGCGGGTTCGCAAACTTCTCGAGCATCGCCATCCAGGTCGGCGGCATCGGCTCGCTGGCGCCGGAACGCCGCAGCGAAATGGCCAAGATCGGTTTGCGCGCGATGTGCGGCGGCCTGCTTGCCGCCTACATGACCGCGTCGCTGGCGGGGTTTTTGTTGTGAGCTTATGCCGCTCCACTTGCCGCAACTCACGCGCCGTGAATTCCTGAAACGCGCCGCGCTGGCGGGTGTGGGTTTGGAGCTCATGGAACTCGCCCCTCCGAAAAGTTACGCCGGGCTGTTCGGTAAATCGCGGGACAAACACACCTTCGCCTTTTTCTCGGACCCGCACATCGCTGCGGATGCCACGCTGAAGCATAGCGATGTCAACATGGCGGACAACCTTGCTGCCTGCGTTCGCGAACTCACGACGTGGCCGGTGCAGCCGGCCGCGGTCATCGTCAACGGCGACCTCGCGTTCCAAGCCGGCCTGCCGGACGATTACGGAACGTTTGGTAAATTGTTCGAACGTGTTCGCGCGCTGGCGCCCGTTCATTTGACGCTCGGCAACCACGATGAGCGGGAGAATTTCTGGCAGGCCTTTACGCACGATGCGACGAAATTAAAATCCGTTCCGCAAAAACAGGCGGCGGTTTTCAGCAGTGACCGGACGAACTGGTTTTTGCTCGATTCGCTGGACGTCCCGGACACCGCGCCCGGCGATTTTGGCGCAGCGCAGCTCGACTGGCTGGACCACGAACTTGCGGCGCGACCGGACAAGCCGGCCATCCTGGTCGGGCATCACAATTTGCAGCCTCCGGGCGGCACGACGGGCTTGAAGGATTCGGCGGCGTTGGAGGAAATATTCACGCGGCACCGGCAGGTGAAGGCGTACATCTTCGGCCACACGCACAACTGGCACGTGGAACAGCACGCGAGCGGCGTGCAACTCGTCAATCTGCCGCCGACCGGTTACGTCTTCAAGGCCGGCCGGCCGAGCGGCTGGGTGCGCTGCACGCTCGCGCGCGACGGCGCGGAATTTGAACTGCGCAGCCTCGACCCGCAACATCCCGAGCACGCGCTGGTGAAGCAACTCAAATGGCGTGAGGGTTGAAAATGGTGGTGGTGCGGGCGTCCTCGCGAGCCGGCTTTGACTTGAAACGACGGAGTAACGGCGGCTCGTAAGAAAGTAGGAGACGACGTAAGGAGTCTCTAACTTGTCTTTCAGAAACTGAAGAAATTTGAGACTCGTCACCTCGTCTCCTACAAAGAAAGGATTTTCGAACGGGCTGTCAGGCTGAACCGATTCTTGATTAGCGTTTGCCGGTCGTCTAATCTGAGGACTTCAGTTTTTATGGCGTTGCTTAATGATAATTATTTGAAGCTCAAAGCCGGGTACCTGTTTCCTGAAATCGGCCGGCGCGTGAAGGTGTTTTGCGAGGCGAATCCCGAGGCGGCCAAACGCCTCATCCGCTGCGGCATCGGTGACGTGACCGAGCCGTTGCCCCCTGCCGCCATTACTGCCATGCACAAAGCTGTGGACGAAATGGCCGTGCGCGAAACGTTCAAGGGCTATGGTCCGGAACAGGGCTACGAATGGCTGCGGGCTGCCATCGCCCAGAATGATTTCCGCGCCCGAGGCTGCGACATTGCCGACGACGAGATTTTTGTCAGCGACGGCAGTAAATGCGACACAGGCAACATCCTCGACATATTCGGCCACAAAAACAAAATCGCCGTCAGCGACCCGGTGTACCCGGTCTATGTGGACACGAACGTGATGGCCGGCCACACCGGCGAGGCCAACGAAGCGGGCGCTTATTCAAAGCTCGTTTACCTTCCGTGCAAACCGTCGAACGGTTTCATTCCCGAGCCGCCCAAGCGGCACGTGGACGTGATTTACCTGTGCTCGCCGAACAATCCGACCGGCGCGGCGGCCAACCGTCCGCAACTCGAGGCGTGGGTGAAATACGCGCTCGAACACAAGGCCGTCATTTTGTTCGACGCAGCCTACGAGGCTTACATCACCGACGCCAACCTGCCGCATTCCATCTACGAAATTCCCGGCGCGCGCGACTGCGCCATTGAGTTCCGCAGTTGCTCGAAGAACGGCGGGTTCACCGGCGTCCGCTGCGCGTTCACCGTGGTGCCCAAGTCGCTCAACGCTCAGACCAAGCCCGGCGAATTCCAGCCGCTACATCCGCTCTGGTTGCGGCGCATGACGACGAAATTCAACGGTGTGAGTTACATCGTACAGCGCGCCGCCGAGGCACTTTATACGCCGGAGGGCAAGGCGCAGGTGCAGGCGCTCATCGGGCATTATCTCGGCAACGCGAAAGTTTTGCGCGACGGGGTGAAAAAAGCCGGACTGAAGGTTTTCGGCGGTGTGAATGCGCCTTACATCTGGGTGAAAGCGCCGAGAGGCGTCACAAGCTGGCAGGCGTTCGACAAAATTTTGGGCGAAGCCAATGTGGTCATCACACCCGGCAGCGGTTTCGGCTCGAAAGGCGAGGGCTACTTCCGCATCAGCGCGTTCAACAGCCGCGCCAATGCCGAGGAGGTCGCGCGCCGGCTGCCGGCACTAAAGTGGTAGCGG
>JBKQOA010000036.1:0-37628 GCA_052145735.1 Limisphaerales bacterium | reverse complement strand
AAACCCAGCAGGTCACCCAGGCGTTGTTGACGGGTCCCGCAGCTTACGGTTACAAGACGGCCCTCTGGACTTTGCCACGCGTCGCGTCGCTCATCGAAGACTTGACGGGGGTTGGTTATCATCCGGGTCACGTCTGGCGATTGCTTGGCGCCAGTGGTTTCAGCTGCCAACGACCGGAACGCCGGGCGGTTGAACGCGACGAAAAGGCGATTCGTCGCTGGCAACGCACGGACTGGCCCGCCTTAAAAAAAAGGCCTGGCAACAAAGGCGAACCATCGTCTTTATCGACGAAAGCGGATTGAGCACTCGCCCAACACGGGCACGCACTTGGGCCCTGCGCGGGCAAACCCCCGTGCTGCACGAGACCTTCAACTGGAAAAGCCTTTCGATCATCGGCGGCTTGGCGCTCTGGCGGTTCTATTTCCAGATTCACGCCGGCAGCATCAAAAGTCTCCAAGTTGTCGAGTTTCTGAACCACCTCCAGCGACATCTGCGCGGGAAAATCCTGGTCCTCTGGGATGGCGCACCGATCCATCGCAGCGTGCTGGTCAAAAATTACGTTGCCGCCACCAAGGGTCGTATCGTGGTTGAAAGACTGCCGGCTTACGCGCCCGAACTCAATCCGGTCGAGTATATGTGGGGGCATCTCAAAACGCATGAGATCGCCAATTTGATCGCGACCAAGGCTTGGGAACTCAGTTTTGAAGCAACGGCCGCACTTCGCCGGATGCGCCGTAGGCGGCTGGTTATCGCCGCCTGCTATTCGCAGGCTGAATTGTGGCCTTGATGTCACTCTATTATGCGAGACTCAATAAAGGAGTTTATGGAAACACCGCCAATCTCACTGCCTGGCCCATCCCAACTGCCCGGCGCAACCGTCCCCCTTTCCAAAAGGCCGAAGCGGATCAGCGGGCGTACTCAAAGCTACCAGGTTCAAGAACTTACGTTCGACTGCCTGATGGCGATGAAAACGGCCCTTGCCAAGGATGGAGCGATGAAGGTCTCGCGCGAGGACGCAACCGCAGTGGCGCAACTGGTCCGGGCTTGGGAATCGGCCCAGGAGCGTGTCAGAATTCACCGGGGACGCCCCTTGCCCGGCACGCTCCGGCCGAAGGCAAAAGAGAAAGGGTATCGGCAACCGGAGCCGCTGGACCCGGCGTAACGTGCCGCCCAAGCGCGTTTCATTTTGTAATGTCGGGCAGTTTGTTGACAGCGGCGCGCTTGGCGGTGTCGTCAATCTTGGTGTAGTTGCGGCTGATGCTGGCCGTCTCATGGCCGACAATGTCCATCGCCACGGAGTCAGACACGCCTGCGGATTTCAATGCGCTGGTAGTGTTGTAACGCAGCGAATGAAAACTGACGGGATTTGATTCGCGCCGTCCATCGCGCCCCTTGCCGGTGCTTTGGTGCCCACGCTCCTGAACCAGTCCGGCCTTCACCATCACCGCGTAAAACTGCGACGATAGCCACGAAGCATTTTTGCCGTGCAATGATGGACACAAGGGAACGTCAGGATTATCCCCTGCCATGCTGGACAGGTGACGCGCCAGCGGTTCCGCCAGTTGCAACACCTGACGGCGTTTCGTTTTTTCCGTCAGGACGTTGAGCGTGTTGGTGTGCAACTCGACATTGCGCCACGTCAGGTTCGCGCAATCGCGCAACCGCAAGCCGGTGTAGAACGCCACAAAGATCATCGTGCGCCAGTCCGCGCTCGCGTGAGACAATAGCGCGGTCAATTCCTTGCTGGTGAATGGCCGACGGCTTTCGCCTCCGGATTCGGTCTGGATTAACTCGACGTGTTCAGCGGGGTTGAATTCCAATTGGCGGCTTTTCACGGCGGCGTTGAGCGCGGCTTTCAACACCTTCACGCCTTTGTTGACAGTGGAGGGCGCGACGCGCTTGGCGAGATGCGTTTTGAAGTCCTCGACTTGGCGCGGCTGCATCGTCGTCAGGGCGCGGTCGGAACGTGTGCCCAAAAATTTCAGGAACATTTTAATGATGCGCCGGTATTCGATCACCGTCGCCTTGCTCGCGTCGGTGCGCCCGACAATCCACGCATCAAGCCAGCCACGCACGGTGTAGCTGGTGAACTCGCCACCTGCAATGCGGATAAATTCCTCAACGGCGGGCTTCAAAACAGCTTCGGCGCGGTTTGCCGCCAGTTTGCCATGCGTCTCGGCAATGGCATCACACGCCTCGCGCACAAGTTTCAATGCCTTTTCGTTCGACAGCTTGCCCTGGCGCGTTAAACTAGCAGCGTGTTCGATGTTGACGCAGATCGTGCGGGCAATTTTGGTATTCTCGGTTCCGGTGCTACGCTTGCGCCGGAAGCCTTCCGGGTCGTAGTAGTGACAGAACCAGTTTGGTTTGTTATTCTCTTTGTGGATGCTTGACATAACGGGGTAACGATAGCGGGTAACGTCTATGGGTGTCAAGCATGTTATAAATGTTGGCTTTTTTGAGTGTTTTGACAAATAAGCAGGCTGAAAAAGTCGTGTGAGTTCGAGTCTCACCACCGGCACCACATCATAAAAAGCTGGTAAATACAGGTTGGCCTGTTCAACCAACCTTAACCCCGCCGTCTGTGTCGTCGGCGCCAGCCTTGCCGGACTGGCGGCGTTGATCCACGCCAACCGTCATCATTTAACCGCCACCAACCCTGATTCCGAATTGCCCGCCGCGCCGTTCACCTCCGAAAACATCTCCCGGCGATTCACAAGTGCTCTTCCGACGATAACCCGGGAATTGAATCTCGAAGTGGCCACCACCAAACAAATCGAGACCTTCGGCTTTTCAAAGAATCTCTCCATTTTGTTTGGCCTGATTGATCCGGGCACAAACATTGTGCCAATCAGCATGCCGGTCACCTGTCGGTTTCACGTCCGGTTGCATGACCCGTGGAAACTGGAAAGTGCTTGTGGTTGAGGGGCACATCGAAAATAATGCCGCTGCCACCGGTGATTCCTGCGGCTGGCGCCGGATCGAAAATTTGCCGGGGCTTTATCGCGATGTGCTTTTGCGCCATTTCCCGCACTCTGTCATACTCACGCGCGGCACGGTCGGCTCCGCCCTGCGGGAGGCGTTTGAGCCCGGTCCCGGCCTTTGTGTTTTCTCTACAAACTCCAACCTCAATCAAATCATCCCATGAAATTCGGCATTCACTCACTCCTCTTCAGCGAAACCTTTGTTGAACGCGACCTGCCGTTGCTCGACAAGGCCAAGGCGATGGGTTTCGACGCCTTGGAAATCATTCCGTTTGACATCGACAATTTCCCGGCGAAGCTCGTGCGTCAGCGCGCCCGCGATCTGGGTTTGTCCATCTGCACCGGCATCGGCATGCCCGTCCACGCGAACATCATTTCGCCCGATGCCGCCGTGCGGGCTGCCGGCGTGGCAATGAGCAGGCGGCTGATTGATCTCAGCGCGGAATGCGGCTCGCTCGCGTTTGGCGGTGTGACTTACTGCGGCTGGGGCTATCTCACCGGCAGGATGCGCACCGATGACGAATGGAAATGGGGTGTGGAAAATTTCCGGCGCGTCGCCGAATACGCGCTCAAAGCCGCGCCCGGTCTCGTGCTCGGAGTGGAAACGCTCAACCGCTTTGAATCGCATTTCATCAATACCGTTGCCGACGGCCTCGCCTTCGCCCGGGACATCGGCCAGCCGAATGTAAAGCTGCACCTCGACACCTTTCACCTCATCCGCGAAGAAGACGATTTTGCCGGCAGCGTGCGCGCCTGCGGGAGCCAGCTTGGTTATGTTCACGCCTGCGAAAATCAGCGCGGCATTCCCGGTCGCGGCCTCGTGCCGTGGCTGGATTTCTTCCGCGCGCTGCACGAAGTGAAATATGACGGCGTGGTGACGATTGAATCCTTCGATCCGAACATGACCAACATCGCGCGGCTGTGCTGCATCTGGCGCAGGCTCGCGGAGTCGCCGGACGAACTCGCCACCGAAGGCCTGCGCTACCTGCGCGAAGTCGCCCGCGCGGCCGGTTATGGCAGCACCAAAGGATAAAAATATTTATGAAACGATTGCCTCTATGGCTGGGTGCAGGCTGGCTTTGCCTCCATCTCACGGCCGCCGCCGCTGATTCGCTGGATGCCGGTTTTCTCAACCCGCCGGATTCGGCCAGGCCGCAGACGTGGTGGCATTGGATGAACGGCAACATCACCAAGGCGGGCATCACCGCCGATCTGGAGGCGATGAAGCGGGGCGGCCTCGGCGGCGCAACGATTGTGAACGCGGACTGTGATATTCCGCACGGGCCGGTCAATTTCATGAGTCCGGAATGGCGGGACGATTTCAAGTTTGCCGTGTCGGAGGCGAACCGGCTGGGCCTCGAACTCTGCGTGGAAAATTGCGCCGGCTGGTCCAGCAGCGGCGGGCCGTGGAATGTGGCGTCCAACGCCATGCAGCAGATCACCACCAGCGAAATCCGCGTCGCCGGTCCAAAGCATTTCTCCGGCAGCTTGCCGCCGCCACCGGCCAGACTCGATTTCTACCGCGACATTGCCGTGTTCGCTTTTCCCACGCCCGAGGGTGAGGCCGTGGACATGAAGGCGCTGGTTTTAAAAGCCACCACGAGCGCCGAGGGTCAGGACGCCGGTAAATTATACGACGGATCGGGCGACACGTTCGTCACGTTGCCGGTGCCCACGAACGGTTGGCCGCAATTTGTGCAGTTGGAATTTGCGCAGCCTTTCGTCACGCGCCTCATCACCCTCACTCTCGGTTCCGGAGCCCGGGAATGGGGCGCGGGTCAATGTGAAGGCGTCATCCAAACGTCCGATGATGGCGTGGCCTTCCACGATCTGCGCAAGTTTTCTTTCCCGGATCGGGCGTTCAACCCGGTGACTTTGTCGCTGGGCAACTCGCCCGTGTCCGCGCGCTTTTATCGCGCGCTGTTTACCAGCGCCGGCGACCAGGTCAAAGAGATTCCCGTCGCTGAATTTCAATTGAGTCCGCGGCTGGGCATCGAGAATGTTGACGCCAAGGCAGGGTTCAATGACAACGGAACTTCGTCGCCGGTGCCGGCATCCGTCGCGCCCGCACTCGTCGTGAATCACTCCGACATGAAGAATCTTACCCGCCGTCTCAAGCCTGATGGGCGGCTGGACTGGGACGTGCCCGCCGGCAACTGGACGATTCTGCGCATGGGTTACACGCCCACCGGCGTCAACAATCACCCCGCCCCCGTCGAAGGCACCGGGCTGGAATGCGACAAACTGAGCAAGGAAGCGCTCGATGCGCATTGGGCCGGCATGATGAAGCCCGTGCTCGACGATGTCGGAGCGCTGGCGGGAAAGTCACTCACCGGTTCGCTCATTGACAGTTATGAAGTTGGCGGCCAGAACTGGACGCCGAAGTTCCGCGGGGAATTTCAAAAACGGCGCGGCTACGATCCGCTGCCCTTTCTGCCAACCTTCACCGGCCGGGTGGTGGACAGTCCGGACGTCTCCGAACGCTTTCTCTGGGATGTGCGCCGCACCATCGCGGATTTGTTTGACGAAAATTATTACGGCCATTTTCAAACGCTTTGCCACCAGGCCGGCCTCGCCGCCTACACCGAGCCTTACGGCGGGCCGTTCGAATCACTGCAAGCCGGCGCGGCGGCGGATATTCCGATGGGTGAATTCTGGATCGGTCAACCCTGGGTGAACGCCAAACTGCCGGCCAGCATCGGCCACATCTACGGCCGCAAATTCATCGGCGCGGAATCCTTCACCGCCATGCCCGGCGAACACGGTCGCTGGCTGGAAGATCCTTATTCGCTCAAAATGCTGGGCGACTCCGTTTTCTGCCAGGGCGTGAACCGTTACTTCTTTCACCGTTTCGCCATGCAACCGTGGACCAACCGCTGGCCCGGCATGACGATGGGCCAGTGGGGTTCGCATTTCGACCGCACCAGCACCTGGTGGGAACCCGGCAGTGCCTGGCGTCAATATATCTCCCGCTGCGAATACATCCTCCAGCAAGGCCGTTTCGTGGCCGATGCCGCTTATTTCTGCGGCGAAAGCGCGCCGGTGGAATTCCCGGTCGGCAATCCCGCGTTGCCCGCCGGCTACGATTACGATGGCGTGAACGCCGACGTGTTGAGAACCGCTGCCGTGCAGCACGGCCAACTCGTTTTGAAAAGCGGCATGAGCTATCACGTCCTGATCCTGCCGCCGGCTGAACGCGCCATGACGCCGGCGTTGCTGCGCCGACTGCGCGGTTTGGTTGCCGATGGACTCACGCTCGTCGGCGCGCCGCCAACCTCGTCGCCGAGCCTGGCGGGTTACCCGCGCTGTGACGCCGAAATAAAATCACTCGTCGCCGAAATGTGGGGCCAGGCCGATGGCAGGAAGGTTACGGAAAATAATTTTGGCAGGGGCAAGGTCATCTGGGGTCAGCCCCTGGACCGCGTGTTGGCCGGATTGGGCGTGAAAGCCGATTTCAAATTCGCGGCGAAGGACGG
Source organism: Limisphaerales bacterium (assembly GCA_052145735.1). Lineage (GTDB taxonomy): Bacteria > Verrucomicrobiota > Verrucomicrobiia > Limisphaerales > UBA11358 > UBA11358. The sequence goes on along the minus strand of JBKQOA010000036.1, from coordinate 31,168 downwards.
AATAAAACTGGCGTATATCCATCGCCGTGATGGCGACGCCGAGATTTATTTCGTCTCCAACCAGCGGCGGCAGGCGGACACGGTGGATTGCTCGTTCCGCGTCAGCGGCAAAACGCCGGAGCTTTGGCATCCGGACAGCGGCGTCATTGAACGCGCGCCGGTCTGGCATGAGCAGGACGGATGCACGACCGTTCGCCTGGCGTTTGATCCGGCTGGCTCGGTGTTTGTCGTCTTCCGCGCCGCGGCGAACGGCGATCAAATCGCGAACGCCAAAATGGATTCGGAATGGCAGACGCAGTCGGGTGCGAACGGCGAACTGCGGGTGAAAGCCACGAGCGATGGCACGGCGACGTTTGCCACTGTGGCGGGAAAAACGTTGCAAGCCGTGGCGGTAGATGTCCCCGCTCCGCTGGCATTGACCGGTGCGTGGACCTTGAATTTCCCGCCGCACTGGGGCGCGCCGCCGTCGGTGACATTGGACAAGTTGATTTCCTGGACCGAACACCCGGACAATGGCGTGCGGTATTTTTCCGGAACGGCGACATACGAAAAGGAAATTGAAATTTCCGCCGACCGATTGCTGGCCGGGCGCGAACTCTGGCTCGACCTCGGCGCGGTAAAGAACATCGCGGAAGTTTCCCTGAACGGCCGGAATCTCGGCGTGCTGTGGAAGCCGCCGTTTCGGGTGGACCTCACCGCCGCCGCCAGGCCGGGCGTGAATCAATTGGAGGTCAAAGTGACGAACCTCTGGCCGAACCGGTTGATTGGCGACGAACAATTGCCGCCGGATTGTGAATGGGACGGCAAGCGGCTCAAGGCATGGCCGCAGTGGCTGCTTGACGGCAAGCCCAGCCCCACGGGCCGGCTGACGTTTACCACCTGGCATCACTGGACGAAAGATTCAGCACTGCTGGAATCGGGCCTGCTGGGGCCGGTGACATTGCGAACGGTGGAAATCATTTCCACACGTTGAAGCGGTGCGTCCCAGCCCAGTCGACCGCGCTAAAAGGTGTGACTGGCGCACGGCAACATGACGATTGAGCACTTCAAAATATCGTCCGCCAACAGTTTTCCGGGCGCATTCGGCGTGATGACGATTTGACCGATCGGGAATTTGATTTGTGATGCCAGAATCATAAAATTGAAGGGGCTGGCTATCGAAAAGGGGTACGGCCCAAACTGAGCTAAACTTGTCTGATTAATCCCGACCCTACGCCCTCCTCCAATCCTGTCCATAACAAGTCATTCACACTTGCACGGGTCGTTGCTTGCAAATGACTGATTCATATTCCTTTATCAAAAACAGTGCCATGTCGCCCGTGTTACACGTCGGAGCTCCGTTGCGACGGAAGGCTCGAATACTCACCAAGCGCAGATTCCACAAGGGGGTTTTCCATAATTTCTCCGTCTATTGCCGCAAACTTGGCTGTTTTCCTGCTACATACAGCCGTAATCCTGTTGAATTCATTGGGCAACTAACGCTGCGGAGTTGCGGTTTGCCAAGCCGCAAATCCCGTGAAAGCCTTCAGTTGTCGGATAATTAAAGGAAAACCAAGTTATGAAAACGACAATGAAAAGATTGATAACAATTGCCGGGATAACGGCTCTTGTTACCTTGGGAATTGGCGGTCTTGTCAGACACGAAATTTTGAGGGACAAAAGCCGGTTGGCTCACATTACCAAAACCATGAATTCAAAATATGGTTTCAAGAATTCCAATCAATGGGTGTTCACAAAACAATTCTGTAAAGACCTTGAAGCCGAATTCCTGAGATACAAAGGGCGGAATTGAGTTGAACAACCGAACCTCCCCCTGTCTGTTGATTCAGACGGGTTTTTTATTGGTCTTAAATGATTATTACTCCTTCTCCGCTTTGATTTTTGTACAACGGAATCGGCCGATTTACCCCGCTGTTGCAACTCCAAACATAACGTCGCCGACTGCTTGCGCCACAAAAGAGCGCGTCAGTGCACTTCTTCAAGAAAGATGAGTTTGTAAACGTCAGACCGTCGAGCCAATACAGAATGCTTTGCGATTTCGGCCGGGTCGGTGCTCGACCGCACCAGTTGGAAGTCCCCACAACACAACCATTCGCCGAGACCAGACTTTACGCACACTGGGATTGAACCCGTTTGCGCGCAGAAGGTGTCTGCCCACTCGCTGAGCTGCGGACCTTTGCCTGCGAGAACAACCAGTGGGGCCTCCGGGTTGAGATCAAGGGTAAAACAGCCGGCAACAACAGCCCCACCTCGATGCAACAAATAGTACGGCGGCGAGCCGTCGGCTCCAGTTTCGTCCACAATCTCGCTCCAGGTATAGCGGCGTCCTTTGATCAGTGACATGGCGTCAGCAAGTATTTCTTTGCTTTACAATTCGACCGCATCGTAAACCCGACACGATTTAAGACAACCCGAAACCTCTGGAATCATGCGAACAAAATCAGGACATGGCGATCCTTCCACCATGCCTTTATCCTGGTTGTCGTCCTAACGAACCAAAATTCGTCCACCGTACACCAGCGGCGTGGGCAATGGCTAAATCGAAGGAGAAACCGGTCGTTCGGGCCGCTTGAATTTCCCGGCAGTTGACTGATTTCACGAGATGAGCACAGGTTGCTGCCGGATTTACCTGGAACAAAGGCCGATGGGCTGCAAATTAAGATTCGCCCGTCGTCAGTTGCCAACCCGGATATTGATGTTGCTGTTGAACACGGTTGCTCGCGTCATCTTGCGGTTGGCGTAAAGGCCCATGTGCGCCCCGGCCAAACCCGGCTTGCCCAGGTAAGGACCGGCGGAGGCGAGCGCGTCGTCCTGATAAACGTGGACCTGGTTCGTTTTGACATCCGTCTCCACGCGCACCTTCACCCACTTGCCGGTGGGAAACACCGGATTCTCCGCGATTTTCTCATAAAACGTGCCGGCGCCGTGGGCATCTATTGAGTAAGCTTGCAGCCGGTAATTTCCCGGCGACCCCACCAGGTTGACCATCACCGAGGGATGAAAACTCTTTCCGCCCGCCACGGTGGTTTCATCAAAAATGGTCACCACGTTCAACCAGGGGTTTTCTCCATAAGGCCCCAGTTCTGACGGGGTCAGGTCATCCACCTTGATATCGAAGCTGACGGTGATGTTGCCGGGAATGAAGTGGTCAAAATAAATCTCCGGGTGCAGATGAAACTTCTCGGGGTCGGCGGTCTTGAAATCCGGGGTAAGATGACCGGCGAATACGATTCCTCGCGCCGGCTCTTGCGGGTCGGGCAGGTATTCATAATGTCCCGGAATCGTCTGATGATGGGAGTTCACGAAGGCGGCTTCGCTGGAACAATCCCCTTTCCAGACGAACGACGCGCCGGGTGCAGCCGCCCCCGTTGCCGGCGGTGGGGGCGTTGCGGCCGTTTTTGCTTCGGGGGACGGCACCAGTGAGCAGTTGGCAAACCACCAAACCTGGCCGGGGGTGGTGCCAAGATCGGTGAATGAGATGCGCACCTTGTCATCATCCCAGGCGGCTACAAACGGGAAGTGCATCGGTTGCCATCCGGTCGAGACCGGAAATTTGGCCTGCGTGTGGTGATCCCACGGTTCGTGGTTTTGCATGCAATTGGCCGTGATGCTCCCGGCGCGATCGGACTTGGCCCAAAACGTCAGGTCATAGGCCCGGCCTTTTTCAACGTGCATTCCTGTCTGGTACATCTGCAAACGCCACGTGTGGTCCCCGACGGTGAGCACGGTGACGCGCAGGGCGTCCTGACCATCCGGCCCTTCCTTGACGTGTTCAGCCCGGCCGGCGGCCCCGGACTCTTCGAGCACCCAGCGGTTGGTGCCCTCCGCAAAGCTGCCGTTGACGAGCATCTCATCTCCGCGTTTCAACAAAGCGGACGGGTGCGTGGCGGAGGGGCCGGCGGATTCGACCGCGGCCGGTTTTTGGACCGAGCCGCCGCCCTGCAAAACCAGATTGTCAATCCAGGCCACCCGCGTGCCGTTCGTCAGCCCGCCGTCGGAGAACTGAAAGCTAAACCCCCGGGTGGCGGTGACATCGCCGGTCAGGGGAACGGAGATGTGAAACCAGCCGTCATTGGTGTTCAAGTTGTCACCGTATTGGCGGAGGAACGAATGGTGGTTGTCGTCGGCGCGGATGACGAGTTGGAACCAGCCGGCATTGCCGTCCGGGCGGGCCGGAGAAGCGGGGTCCACTTTCACATCCAGGCTGAGGTTGGTGTATCCGGCGGCGGTCAGGTTGGTGGCCACGGGAAATTTGTCCAGGGTGAATTCAAAGCCCCCGGGGGCGGTGAACGGCAACAACAGTTTCATGGCACCGCGGGACGAGCTGCCGCCGGCGTCCTGGGTGGGATCGAAGGTGAAGGTGCCGCCGGGCAGGCCGCCGTCATAACGCCAGGCGGCGACTTCCGCGGCGGAGTCGAAACGATTGATGATCAAGTCCGCCCGGGCGGCGGCGAGGCTGAGCGTGAACCAGACGAGAGCAATCGTCACGGGCGGCGCAATTCCCGGCGTTGGCGTGGTGATAATAGTCATTGCGAATGTTTTGTTTGCCGGCTTGATGCGAACTCGGAGAGCGAATATTTGACTTACCCCGACTGGCACCGTGAGAAGTTCATGGCGCAGAGTATCAGCCCGGAAGCAGCGCGCACGTCACCTTTTTTGACTACAAATCATCATGTGACTACCGGTTCATGCACGGCTACAGTCGTCGGTGACTCCACCGTCGAGAGCACGGGCAGCTGGCTGGAAAAGGCAACCATGAACCGAATGATGAAATTTGTGCTGGTCACCCTGGTGAGCACGAACCTCTGGGTCATCACCGCCGGCGCGCAAACCAACCGGATCAACTTCAATGGCCAGAATTTATTTCTGAGCGGCGCCAATATTGCCTGGAGGAATTACGCGAACGACGTCGGGCCAAACGCCAAAACGGACATGGGTTATTTCAACGGCGTCTTCAGCCAGATCCGGTCCAATGGCGGCAATTGCCTGCGGCTTTGGGTGCATATTCATGGGGGAAACACTCCGGTTTGGAGCGGAAACAAGGTCACCGGACCGGGCGTAAATACAATCCGTGATCTGAAAAAAATCCTCGATTGCGCCTGGACGAATCATGTCGGCCTGATTTTGTGCCTTTGGTCCTTCGACATGTTGCAGGCCAAGTTCAACACCGAATTTCCCGGTCTCACCGCCCGTTCCTATGCCATTCTGACCAACGACACCTGTCGCGGTTCTTACCTCACCAACGCCCTTATCCCCATGGTCAACGGCTTGAAAGGGCATCCCGCAATTGTATGTTGGGAAATTTTCAACGAACCGGAAGGCATGACTCCGCAATTCGGTTGGAGTAATTATCGGGTGGATCTTTCCTACGTGCAGAAATTTGTCAATCAATGCGCCGGGACCATCCACCGCGCGGACCCGTCCGCCAAAGTTTCCAATGGCGCGTGGGCGCTGTTCTCCACCACCGACGTGACCCTTCCCGGCAGCGCCCTGCCCGACAATTTCAATTATTACCGTGATGACCGGTTGATTTCCGCAGGCGGCGACACCAACGGGACCCTGGATTTTTACATGGTGCATTATTATGACTGGGCCGTCGGCGCCAATCGTTCACCCTTTCAACACGACGCCTCAACCTGGGGACTGACCAAACCGCTGGTCGTGGCCGAATTCTCGTTTGTTGGCTGCACAAACTGCGGAACGAATTTCCACATCACGCTCCATGACCGCGGCTATGCCGGCGCACTGGACTGGTCCTTTACCGATGCAAGCCCCACCGCCATCCTGGACCAAATCGCCGGCATGTTCAACGCGTACCCGGCCGATGTGCTCGTTGTCACCAACGGCCAGGTCCGGCGTTGAGTCCTATTCCGACTCGGGGCCAATACCCACCAACCGCAGGTTTTGTCGAATTGGTCTTTGACGCGACAATTGTCATAACCGGGGTGCCGTGGGTCTCTTGCGTGATCGTTTCAGGTCAGCAACCAAATTCAGACGTGCTCCGTCAGCCCGATACGACGCGCTGACCGCAACGAACGAGGGCGTGACCGTGCTTTGGCTAAAATAATCGCCTGGACCTGTCGTGCACAGCGAGCAGGCAGGTGCGTTGCTGCTGTCATTTAAAGCAAGCAGTGGCGGATGCTGCGCAGGACGCTTCAAGCTACGACCCGGCAAGCCATCCTTTTGAGCTGCGCTTGGCAGGCCAGTGATCGGTTGAAGCCTATTTCGCCAGGGCCATTTCGGGGGCAGGGTCGCCGGTTTCCACCGCCGGCGCGGTTTCGCCGGTTTTGTGGAATTTTACGCTGACAATCTTGCTGATGCCGCGTTCCTCCATCGTCACGCCGTAAAGCACATCCGCCATGCCGATGGTGCGCTTGTTGTGCGTGATGACGATGAACTGCGAATTGGCGATGAACCGCTGCAGAATGCGAACGAAGCGGTTGATGTTCGATTCGTCCAGCGGCGCGTCCAGTTCGTCCAGCACGCAAAACGGGCTGGGGCGGACCTGATAGATCGAGAACAACAACGCCACGGCGGTCATCGTCTGCTCCCCGCCGGACAGCAGCGAGATGCTCTGCAACTGTTTGCCCGGGGGCCGCGCCATGATTTCGATGCCGCTTTCGAGCACGTCGTTCTGGTCCGACATGATCAGGTCGGCCTTGCCGCCGCCGAAGACCTCGGTGAACATCTGCCGGAAATTTTCGCGGATTTTCTCAAACGTCTCGCTGAACATCTGCCGCGTCTGCACATTGATGCGGTTGATGACTTCGAGCAACTGTGCCTTGGCTGAGACCAGATCGTCGTTCTGCTTGGTCAGAAATTGATACCGCTGCTCGGTTTCCTCGTATTCCTCGATGGCCACCAGGTTCACCGGGCCGATTTCGTCAAGCCGTTGTTGCAACGTCTCAATCTGCTGCGCCACGGCGGTCCAGTCCGTGGCCGCGCCGCTCGCGGCCATCTCCTCCGGCGTCATCACATGCACTTTCGCCGGGCCTTCGTCGGCGAAGGTGATGGTGATGCATTCGCCGCGCACGTCGTCAAGGTTGACGTGATATTTCTGCTGGATCCGTTCGCGCAGGTTTTGCACGGACATGTTTTTCTGCGCCAGTTCAACCTCCAAAGCGCCGCGCTGTTCCTGCAACCGGGTCAGCCGGCTGCGCTGTTCGCGCAATTGTTCCTCGCGGACGATCACATCGGATTCCTGCGCCTGTTTCTGCGCCAATAATTCCGCGGCCTGGGCGTTCACCTGCTCGCGTTCATGCTGCAACCGCTCAATCCGGGCGCGGGAATCCTGGATTTCCGATTCCGCCTGTTCCTTGCGGCCGATGAACGATGAAACCTCGCTGCGCCGCTGCTCGACCGCCTGGGTCAGCTCGCGAATGCGTTGCTCCAGCGATTGCTGCTGCTGGCGGAATGATGCCAGCATCTGTTCCTCCGCCGCCAGCGCCACCTTGCTTTCGGTGAGCGCGGCATGGGCGGCATCGCGCTGCTGGCGCAACTGGTCGAGTTCGGCCGTGAGTGTGGCAACCCGCTCCTGCCCGGCGCGTTCGCGGGCCTCCAGCTCACTCAATTGGGCCGCCAGCGCATTGCGTTTTTGCGCCCCTTCCTGTTCCTGCGCGGCGAGACTCTGGATTTCAAAAATCACCGTTTCGATTTTCTGATGCAGCAGCCGGTTCGAATTTTGCAGCGCGTTGAACTCGCCTTCGCGCGTGGCAATGGCGACCTCCTGCTCGCGCAATTCGGTCTGGGCCTGTTGCAAGCCGGCCTGCAACTCCGTTTGCTCGCCCACCAGGGCGCCGCGTTTACGGCTCATCTCAGCGACACGCAGCTGGACTTCCGTCAGCTCCCCGTGCAGTTCGGAGATCTGGTTTTTGCGGCCGAGGATCGAAGCCGGCGCCTTGGGATTGCCGTTGCCGTTCAAATAGCCGCCGGTGTAAATGCCGTGCCGGCTCAGCAAATCGCCGGTCAACGTGACGAAATCGCAACCCGCGTGGCCGTTCCGGGCCTGGGCGGTGGCCGTGGCGAGGTCGGACGCGATGAACGTGCGGCCCAGCAACGCCTTCAGGAGTCTTTCCACCGACGGCTCGGCCTGGACCACTGCCAGGGCGTGAATCACCTGGCCCTTTTGCAGCCCGTTTTGAATCGCATCCAGGCCGCTGCCCGGCGCCATGTCGCCTTCAAACGCAAGTTGTTTGGCGTCGAATTCCATCGCCAAGGCGGCGACGCTGGCGCGGCCCACCTTGTTGGCGGTCAGGTCGGCGAGAATCTGCTGCGCGGATTCCGGCTGCTCGGTCAAAACGAGTTGCAGATGGTGGCCGAGGGCGTTTTCGATGGCGACGACATACGAATCCGGCACGCGGATGCGGTCGGCCAGCGAGCCGATGACCTTGAGTGACTGGCGCAGGGCGGCCTGGGTGCCCGCGCTGAAACCCTCGTGCGAGCCTTCGAGCTGCTCGAGCACGTTCAGGCGCGTGCGTTTCTCGGCCTGCGCCTGCAAAAACTGGTCCTGCTCGGCGGCCGCCGCCTGCAATTCCACCTGCAATTCCCGCAACCGGTTCTGCCGTTGCTCGACCGAGCCGCGCTTGGTCTGCGCGTTCAACTTTTCCGCCTCGACGCTGGCGGTGAATTCCTGCAGGCGCGCTTCCAGCCGGGTGCGTTCCTCCTCCAGTTGCAGTTTTTCGGCGGAAAGTTTTTCGAGCCGGATGCTGTTGCCCTGCTTCTGCAAATCGAGCGCGGTGATCTCATTGCGGATGCGCGTCAGGTCCTGGGCGGCGGCGAACGCGTCGGCCTGCGCCTTCCGCAACGCTTCCTGGCGCTGGCGCAAATCGTCCTCCACCGTGTTCAACGTCCACTGTTTCTGCTCCAGCGTCAGGCGATGCTGGAGAAGCGCGTTTTCCGAGGCGGTCAGCCGTTCCGTCACCGCCTTCAATTCGGCGGTCGCGGCATGGCAACGTTCCTCGGCCTGGGTGATTTCCGCCAGCGCCCGGGTGTTCTGCGCCGCCAGTTCGCGCAGGCGTTCGTCGTTGAACTGGATCCGGCTTTCGTGCCGGTCCGTTTCACCCTTCAATTCCAGGCTGCGCTGCTGTTTCCCGGCGACTTCGTGTTCGAGTTCCGAAAGCCGCTCGCGCAATTGCCTGATTTCGTCCTCGCACCGCAGCACGTCGGCCGAGCCGGTTTCAATTTCGCCGCGCAACCTTTCGGCGGCGGCCTGTCTTTCGGCAATCCCGGCCTGGAGCACATCGAATTGATGGCGCGCGAGCTGGGTATCGAGATGCTGCAGTTCCTGGGAGATTTGTTTGTAGCGGCGCGCCTTGCCGGCCTGGCGCTGGAGCGATCCGATCTGCCGCTTCACTTCGCGGATGAGATCGGCGATGCGCAACAGGTTTTGCTCGGTGTACTCCAGTTTGCGGAGCGATTCCTTTTTCTGGCTCTTGTATTTTGTTATGCCGGCGGCTTCCTCGAAAATAAGGCGCCGGTCCTCGGGCTTGCTGGAGAGAATCTGGGTGATGTGGCCCTGCGCGAGGATGCTGTAACTGGCGCGGCCCACGCCCGTGCCCATGAACAGTTGCTGGATGTCCTTGAGCCGGCAGGAGGTGCGGTTGATGAAATATTCGCTGTTGCCGTCCCGGAAAATCCGGCGCGTGATGGTGGCCTCGTTGTAAGCCACCTCGACACCCGCCGCGTGCAGGTGGTCCTGGTCCATGTCGCCCAGCGTCAGCGACACCTCGGCCATGCCCATTGGTTTGCGCCCGTCGGTGCCGGTGAAAATCACGTCGGCCATTTCGCCACCGCGCAGCGCCTTGGCGGATTGCTCGCCGAGCACCCAGCGGATGGCGTCGGAAACATTGGATTTGCCGCAGCCGTTGGGACCGACGATGGCGGTAACGCCGGGTTGGAAATTCAACGCGGTCTTGTCCGCGAAGGACTTAAAGCCAAAAACCGTGAGATTCTTGAGATACATGACTTTCGTTCAGGCAACCAAAATTGCCGTTTAAAGTAAAGTAAAAACCACAATATAAAGCACACAACTCCACTTGTGGCACAACTAATTGGTGAGGAACCATGGTTTGCTTTGTGCCACTAACCGTAATGCTACTTAACTGTCAAATCGTTTTGCTTTATACGCCGACTGGCGGAATTCGTCAACTGGTTTTTGAGGTAAAAAAACCGGCGGGAAATTTCATCGGGCGCAGGACCCGGCTCATTAAAAACACCGGGCATAAATCTCTTGCCCGGAAAGCACCGGTTCGTTCTTGCGTTACCGGGCTCACGTGGCCCAATTTTGGGGCGCAGCTTTCCGGGTCCGACCATGTATTATTACGCGGCCATTGAACGATTCAACCCTGACAACGGTGAGCGATGGGTGGGTTTCACGCGCTGGCTGGGTCGCACCGACCTGACCCGCATCATCACGCTCGACAGCGCCCTCTGTCCGCCGGTCGTCCATCCGGAATCCGCCGACGACTGGCAATACGTCGCCAAGGAAGAGTTCATGCTCGATTTCTTCACCGACCTGAATTTTGTCCTGCGCCGGGTGACCAGCCATCGCCCCTCGACGGTGGTGGCCGTCGCCCGCGACCCCTCGGCGGACGATATCAACAACTTCCCCCATCCCGATTTCGAACTGGCGGGCTTCGATGTGGTGGACGCGCAGTTCACCGCCAGCGCACTGCTCAACAACCGCTTCCCCGACGTGGTTAATGTTTCAAAGCTTGCCTCTGAATCCGGGCTGATCAAGTCGCGGGAATGGGCCGGCAAGATCCGTGACACCCTGCACCGGCGCCACCCGGACCGCGCCGATGCCCGATGTCATGTCTGGGCCGTCTGGCGTTATATCGGAATCGCCGGCCCCGGCGCCTGACACCGAACCGGGACAGGACTGGTTGGTTTCGACTTGGTACGCCGCCAGTCCTGGTTTGCAGCCGGCCCTGGCGCGCTTCCGGCTGAGCCGCCGACACCACCCCAAAATGGGACCATATCGGCTTTTTTCGCGCCGCGCGGCTTGTCAAAAGTGTTGGGGTACATTATGGTCTGGCAATGTCGTTTAAAAAACATTTTGCGTTGCTGGTCCTTTTGCTCGGCAGCCTGCGCCCCGGGTCTGCCGACGTGATTCAATTGAAGGACCAGGCCTCCGTCACCGGCAGGATCCTCGCTGAAAAACCCGATGCCATAGTTGTGGATGTGGGCTACACCGTGCTGGTGGTGCCGCGCAGTGTCATCGCCGGCATTTCCCGGTCCGGCGCCGCCGCGCCGCCGCCCGCCGCCGCCACCTCCAACAGCCCGGCCGTTGTCGTCAACACCGTCCCGCAATTTTACTATTCCGACAGCCACCCTGCCGCCGCCCGCGACATGCAGGACCTGGTCAAGCAGCTCGGCGAGGCCGTCGTGCAGGTCCGCACGCCGGGAGGCCTGGGCTCGGGATTCTTCATCAACGCGGATGGTTATCTGATCACAAATTTTCACGTCATTGAAGGCGAGACGGAAATTTCGGTGGAAGTGTATCACCAGCACAACGGGCAGCTCGATCGCGAGACCTACAAGCAGGTGAAGATCATCGCCATCAACAAGTTCCACGACCTCGCCCTGTTGCGCATCGAGGACAAGGACGCGCCCAGGTTCAAGTATGTCACGCTGGGCAGTTCCGACGGGTTGAGCGTGGGGGATTCGGTTTTTGCCATCGGCAGCCCGATGGGCCTGGAACGAACCGTGACGTCGGGCATCCTCAGCACCAAGACCCGCCAGATCGAAGGCGAGCTGTACCTGCAAACCACCGCGCAGATCAATCCCGGCAACAGCGGCGGCCCGCTCTTCAACCTCGCCGGCGAGGTTGTCGGCGTGACAAACATGAAAATCACCTTCGGCGAAGGCCTGGGTTTTGCCATTCCCGTCGAGCTGGTCCGCAGTTTTCTCGACCATCGCGATGCCTTCGCCTACTCCACCGACAACCCGAATAATCCGTATCGCTATCTCGAACCGCCCGGCCGCACCAAAACCAGGCCGGCGGAATGATGAATCCGGCAGTTTCCGTCAATCGGGGCGCGACTTTTTCCCGCCGTTGAACTTTAATTGATCATGACCACCTCCATTTTTCGTCTGGTATCCCAACGTCCGGCCGGAATCTTTATGGCGTCGCTGGCCGCGCTGCTGGCGCTGGCCGCACCCGCCGGCGCCGCGATTCCGCCCGCCGAAAAACTGCTGCCGTCGGACACCCTGCTGGTCATCACCCTGCCGGATTTTGGCAAGGTGCGCGATGCCGCCCGTCAATCGCCGCAGGGGCGGCTGTGGAACGACCCGGCGATGAAGCCGTTCCACGACAAGTTCATGGCCCAATGGAACGGAAAATTCGTGGCTGCGCTGGAACAGGACCTCGGGGTCAAGCTTGGCGATTACACCGATCTGCCGCAAGGCCAGTTGACCTTTGCCGTCACACAAAACGGATGGACCGGCGGCAATGATTCGACGCCCGGCCTGCTGTTGCTGCTCGACACCCGGGGCAAAAGCGATCTGCTCAAAACCAACCTGGCCGCCCTGCGCAAAAAATGGGCGGACGCGGGCAAACCGATGCACAACGAAACCATCCGCGGCATTTCCTTTTCCGTGTTGCCGCTTTCGAGCAATGACATTCCGTCAACGCTCGCCGGCATTTTTCCCCGGCACCAGCCGGTCCAGGAGCTGGGCCGGGAGAACAAGCCGCCGCCGCCACGCGAAATTGTCATCGGCCAGTTTGAATCGCTGTTGATCATCGGCAGTTCCCTCAAGGCCGTCGGGCCCGTCGCCACGCGGCTGACCGGCGGGGCCTTGCCGCCGTTGGCCGACAATGCGCTTTTCGCCGCCGACCGGCTCGCGCAATTTCGCGACGCGCCGCTGTATTACGGCTGGCTCAACGCCAAAACCCTTTTCGACGTGCTCGCCCATATTCCGCCGCCGGAGCCAAACCCCGACGCGCCCAGCCCGCTGCCGTCCATTCCGTGGGACAAGATCCTGGGCGCCTCCGGTCTCACCGGCTTGAAATCCGTCAGTTTCAGTTATCGTGAATTGCACGAAGGCGCGCAGGTTGATTGCTACATCTCCGTGCCAGAAGCAGACCGGCAGGGCATCTTTAACATCATCGCCGCCGCCTCGAAGGAGGCGGGTCCGCCGGCCTTTGTGCCCGCGGACGCCGTGAAATTCTGGCGCTGGCGCGGCGACGGACGGAAGGCCTGGACGGCGCTCCAGAAAATAGCGTCGGACATCTGGCCCGGCGCGCTCAACGGCCTTAATTCCATGATCAACATCGCCAATGCGACTGCGCAGCAAAAAGACCCGGATTTTGATGTCCGCAAGTATCTTTTTGACAATCTCGGCGACGATTGGATCGACTTCCAAAAGGCGCCGGCGGGCCAGACGCCGGCGGATTTGAATTCCCCGCCCTCGCTATTCCTGTTCGCCGCGTTGAATCCCGAGCAGGCCATGCTGGCGATTAAAAACGTGGCGTCCCTCGGCTCCGTGCAGGGCAACGCCACCCCGCCGCGGCAGTTTTTGGGCCGGACCATTTACACGATTACCCTGCCCTCGGGCCGCTCCGCCGCTCCGCATTCGCTTTACTGCACCACCAGCGCCGGTTATGTCGCCCTGACCACGGACGTTTCCATGATTGAAGCGTTTCTGCGCAGTGCCGACAGCCGGGCCAAGCTGTTGCGGGAAACCGCCGGTTTTGCCGAGGCCGCGCAACACGTCGGTGGCACGGGCAATGGTCTGTTCGCCTACGAAAACCAGCGGGAATCCCTGCGCGGGCTTTTCGCCGCCCTGAAAAACAGCCCTCCCAACCCGCCGGCCGGCAGCGCCGGCGTGCTCGGGTCCCTGCCATTTGCCCAGCCCGGAAAGATCTTCGGTGACTGGATGGATTTCTCGTTGCTGCCGGACTACGACAGGATTTCGAAATATTTTTACTTTTCCGTCACCGGCGGCGACGTCACAACCGACGGCCTGTCCATCAAGGTCTTTGCCCCCCGCCCGCCGGAGTTGAAGTGAAATGTTCCGGGAGCGCTGGCGTCCCCGCCGGCAACCAACTTGACGGGCCCGCCGGCGGGACGCCAGCGCTCCCCAGTGTTCACTCCTGCGGATAAACCAGGATGCGGTTGTGCACCAGGACAATCAGGTCGTTTTTCCCGTCGCCGGTGACATCGGCCACGATGGCCTCGCGCGGTTCGGGCAACGCGTTCGCCGCGCCGCGAAAGGTGTGCTGCTCGAACACCTGCCAGCGGTTGGCAGGTATCAGTTTGTGATGTGAATCGAAGACCACCAGGTCGAGATAGTTTTTTGCCGTTTCCAGAAATATCAGGTCCTTGTGTCCGGTGTTGTTCAAATCGCCCGCCGTCACGTCATTCAGGTACCCATCCTTGATGGGCGTGTCATAACCATCGAGCGCCGTCAATTCCCACACGTCGCCCGCCAGCGGGAGCCAGGCCACGGCATTCTGCCCGAGAAACGCCACACTCTGGACGTTCGTGCCGCCCAGTGCGACCGCTTGCAGCCCGTTGAAGTCGGCCACCGGCAGTTCCACGTTGCGGGACACCTGCCACACACCCGCCGCATCGCGCTCGCACAACGTCAACTGCTTGTGCTCCGCATCCAGCAGGAACACCGCCGGCGCGCCATTCTTCCCGTTCCGCACCACCGTGGCGCCGACAACGCGCGAATCCGCCGCCGCACCGTTGATCTGGTCCTTCACGCGAAAAACCCATTCCGGTTGGTTGGTGGAACCTGGAGTTTTGACCTCCGGTTCGAGCACCACGGCGCGCACGAAATTCTTCTGCGGCAACAGCAGTTCCGGCCGGCCGTCGCCGTCCACGTCCGCCGCGGCCAGCCACGGCTGCTCAATCGCGCCGCCCGGCGGATCCACGTCTTCCTCGTCGAAATCCCCGCCGGACTTTTGCAGCAGCACCTTGATTTTTTCATAAGGAATCAACACGACAAGGTCCGCCCGCCCGTCCTGGTTCACGTCCTGGATGGCGAGCGCGGTGGGGTTCGATTTGAAATTTTCCCCGAGCTTTTGGGTCCGGGTTTTGCCGTCCGCCGTGCGGGTCACCAGCGAACGCCGGCCGTCCTTGTCCACGATCACGCACAGCGACGGTTTGGCGCCGGGTTTCAAGGCGCCGACGGCCATCACGAGCGGGTTCCCGTCCAGGGGAATGAGCGTCGGAAATGGCAGCCGTCCGTTTTTGTCGAAGCGCGTGACGCCGACGGCGTTTTCGTCGCGGCTCAGGAGGAAAATGTCCGGGTGTCCGTCGCCGGTCCAATCCGCCGCGGCGAGCTGGCTGACGCCGGCCAGGGTGGGAAAGGTCCGGGGCGGGGCGAGCGACCCATCCGGTTGCTGCAAATAGACGGAAAGCTGGCCGGCGGCCGGCTCGGCCACGAGCAAATCGGGACGCCCGTCGCCGTTGACATCGGCCCACAGCAGACCGCGCTGGGCCGCGTCGGTCTTCTTCAGCGGCAGGAGCTGAAATTGCCCGCGCCGGAACGTGCCGGACAGGATTTCGGCGGATTGACGCGTGAATCGCGAAACCTCCGCCCGCCCCGAATCGCGCGCGATGGTCACGAGGTAATTGGTGTTGCCGCCCTCGAGGTTGTCCATGCAAAACGAGCGGATGGGCGGCGTGCGGAAATAGATTTCCGGCCCGAGTTCGCCGGCGGCGTTTTGCAGCCGGAATCGTATTGGCGTGGGGCTGTCCCAATCCACCAGCAGCAAATCGTTCCGCCCGTCGCCGTCCACATCCACGATTTGCGCCGACTTGGGCGTGCCCGAGCACGGGATTTTCTGCGGTTCGCCGAATGTATGGTCCGCCAATTGCGGCAGGAAATAGAACGAGCCGTTGTCGCCGAGCAGGACCAGGTCGGCGCGTCCGTCGCCGTTCAAATCCCCCACGGCCAGCGCATTCGGGTTCAACTGCCCGTCCGTGATGTGCCAGCGTTTGGGCTCGCTCCAGCCGTTGGTGCCGTTGTTGTAGATCACTTCCAGATCCCGCGCGTCGCCGTAAAAGGCGATGTCGGGCCGCCCGTCGCCGTTGAGGTCGGCCACCACCATCGAGCCGATGCGCTCGTCGGTGGGGATGGAATCGATGCGAAAGCGCGCGTCGGGCGGCAGTTCATTGATTTCGAGTTTGCGCAGCGGGGCGGCGGCGGGGTTGGTTTTGCCCGTTTGATTGATAAGCAGATTGATCTTCGACCGCAGATTGTTGGCCACGATGAGATCGTTCAGGCCGTCGCCATCCAGATCCGCCGCGTGCAGGAGCCCGATTTGTTCATCAATCGGGAAAATCTCCGGGCCGGTGAAACCGAAGCTGTTCGTGGCGTTTTCGCCGCGAACAACGAAGGAAATAACAAAAAACAACGCTGACAGAACAGCGAGGCGCAATAATTTCATGGCTTGCATAAGACCCGTGCAACGTGCCATTCGGCGGCGCATTTGGCGAGTTTATTCGCCGACGTTTGGCCGTGGTGGGGCGAGACTTGTGGCGAGCGCTGCGTTGAAATTGATTCCGGCGCGCGGAGACGCCCGCCCCACCACCGGCAGGCTATTCGCCGACAAAATGCAACACGACCCGGCGGGCGTGGCCGCTCCGGCGATGTTCCCAGAGGTAAATCCCCTGCCAGGTGCCGAGCGCGGGCCGTCCGCCGCGCACGGGAATGCCCAGGTTCACCGTGGTCAACGCCGTGCGAATGTGCGCGGGCATGTCGTCGTCGCCTTCCAGCGTATGCACGAACAGCGGGTCGCCGTCGGGCGCCAGCCGCTGGAAAAACGCCTCCAGATCGCGCCGCACGTCCGGGTCGGCATTTTCCTGGATCAGCAGCGAGGCGGAGGTGTGCTGTAAATGAAGGGTCAGCAGGCCGTCCCGGAATCCGTTGCGGGCAATCCAGTCCGCGACCTCACGCGTGATTTCCCAAAGTCCGCGGCCGCGGGTCGGGATTGTCAATTCATGGAACGCCTGGCGCAGCATGGCAAACGGTGGATGATTGGATTGTTGGATTGATTGATGATGGCGATGTTTTTTCCAATAATCCAATAATCCACAAATCCATCAATCTGCTTTTTACTGCGCATTCGCCGGCGGTCCTTTCGCGTCCAGCAGTTGCTCGAGTTCGGGATTGCGCGGCTGGCCAAGGTCGAGGGCCTTTTGGTAGTGCCAGCGCGCCAGTTCTGCCAAAGGCGGCTGCTGGTTGATGTAAATCACGGCCAGGTTGTTGTGCGCCGCGCCGTAATTGGGATCCAGCTGGATCGCCTTGCGCAACGCCGTTTCCGCCTGGGCGCGCAGGCCCTTGTGTCCGAGTGTGACGCCGAGATAATTTTCAATCTCCGGGTTCCGCGGGTCGAGCTTCGCCGCCCGGCTCAGCGCGTCCAGCGCGTCATCAAATTTCTCCTGCCGCAATTTGAGACAGCCAAGGATCGAAAGGTTGTAGGCGTCATTCGGGCTTTGGGCCACGGCCTCCTTGATGTGCTTTTCCGCGTCGTCCAGCTTGCCCTGCTCCATCTCGGTCGTCGCCAGGTTGGCCAGCACCAGCCCGTTGTTTTGATCGTGTTGCAGGATTTTCTGGTAATCATCCTCGGCCTTGTCGTATTGCCGGGCGGAAAAATAATGCTGCGCCTCGGCCACCAGCTCCGCCGCGCCGGCGGGCAGTTCCCGGACGGATTTTTTCTCCGCCCGGTGGTCGGCCGGTTGCGGCGCGGGCGATTTGAACAGCGCCAGTTCCTCCGGCGTGTAGGGAATGACCTGCGCCTCGTCCACGGCCAGGCGCGCGCGCAGGGCGTTCACCTCGTCGGTCAGCTCGCTGATGCGGGCGGCGGCGTTCTGTTTGCGGCTGCCGTACAGCTGCCGGTTGGCTTCGCCCAGCTTCGCCAGCAAATTGTCGCGTTCCAGCGTCAATTCCCGGAGGCGCGCCTCGTTGTCCGCCTGGCCGGGCGCCGGGACCGGCGTAGAAGTGACCGCCGCAATCTGCAACTGGCGCACGCGATTTTCCAGGGCCGACTTTTCCAGCGAGGCCACCTGCGCCGCCGACTGCAAGGCGGTGATCTGGTTCCGCATGACGGCCAGTTCGGCGTTCAGCCGGACGGTTTCGGCTGCCGTTGGCGACTCCACCTTCAAATCGGCGATCTGCTTTTTCAGCACCTCGTTTTCCTCGCGCAATGCCTGGATGGCACCGGGGCTGGCCAGCAACGTCTGGACGCGCGATTGCAATGCCTGGTTTTCCCGGGCGAGCCGGTCGGCGCGCCCGGTTTGCTCGGCCAGTTTTTGGTTCGCCTCCGCCAGGGCCAGTTGCGCCAGTTGCAAGGCCGCCGATTCCGCCGTCGCCGCACCCGCCGCCGGCCCGGTTTTTCCCTGCGACAGGCTGACCCTGAGCAGATCATTTTCCTTCATCAACGACCGGATATTCTCCTGCGCCCGGGCCAGCTCGCGCGGATCGATCGCCGCCGGCTGCGCCCCGAGCGCTTCCTGGAGCTTGGATTGCAGAGAAGAGTTGTCCACCTGCAACTTTCGCACCTGTTCATGCAGGGTGCCGAGCTGCGCCTGCAAATCAGCGACGGCCGTTGATGGGGCCGCGCCCGCTGTGGCCGGCGCGGACGGCGCGGCCACCATCTCCGGCGCCGGATTGGTCTCCGGCAGTTTCTCCGTCACCTCGGCGATTTTGTCCGCGAGATACTTCAGGCGGAAACTGACAATCCGGGGGTTCCAATCCGGGTAATTTTTGTCGAACCGTTGCAAATCGGCCTGGACCTGGAGGTATTGGGCCAGCGCCTGCCGTGGCTGGCCGGCGCTGTCCGATGCGTCCGCCTGCTGCATGAGAGTGTAAATGATGACGTATTGGTCATCGGGGCCCCCGTTCTGGGCGCGCGCCGATGGCACCAGCACGGCGGACAAAATCAGCAGGGCGACAAGATGTTTCACGGTGGGATGCTAATCCAGCAGGAGCCGGCCTGGCAAATGATTACCACGAAGCTTGCCTCGGCCGGGCCTTTGCGGGTAAAAAAAACGCGTGTCACATACGACTTCCCCCGGGCGAATGTCCCTGCGCGGACCAGCACGGCCGGTCTGGCAGGGCGGCTTGATCCTTCTGCTTGTTTTCCTGGCGTATCTGCCCGCCCTGCGCGGAGGTTTCATCTGGGATGATGACAGTTATGTGACCGAGAACACGACTCTGCACAATCTGGATGGACTGCGGCGCATCTGGTTCGATCCGGGCGCACTGCCGCAATATTATCCCCTGGTGCATACCACCTTCTGGCTGGAGTATCACCTTTGGGGTTTCAATCCGTTCGGGTATCACCTGGTCAACGTGCTGTTGCACGCCATCGCGGCAATTTTGTTTGGCGTCTGTTGCTTGCGTTTGCGGATTCCCGGCGCCTGGCTGGCGGCAGCTATTTTTGCGCTGCACCCGGTCTGCGTCGAATCGGTGGTCTGGATCACGGAACGCAAGAATGTGCTGTCGGCGGTCTGCTACTTTGCGGCGGCACTGGCGTATCTGCGTTATGCCGGACTGGAGGAGGCCGTCACTTCGAACCGTCGCCGCTGGCGTTATTATTGGGGGGCCCTGGCGTTGTTTGCGGCGGCGTTGTCAAGCAAGACGGTGGCCTGCTCGCTGCCGGCGGCGCTGCTGCTGGTGATCTGGTGGAAGAAAGGCTGTTTGCGGGCGAACGATATTTTGCCATCGCTGCCGTTTTTTGCCATCGGCGCGGCTGGGGGCCTGGCGACTGCATGGATAGAGAAGCATCATGTCGGCGCACAAGGCGCGGAGTGGTCGCTGACCTTTGCCGACCGCTGTCTGATCGCCGGACGGGCCTTGTGGTTTTATGCGGGCAAACTGGTGTGGCCGGTCCAGCTGACTTTCATTTACCCGCGCTGGAAAATCGAGGCGGACGTGTGGTGGCAATGGCTGTTTCCGGCGGCGGCGGTCTGCGTTGTGGCGGGGCTATGGCTGGTGCGGCATCGAATCGGCAAGGGACCGTTGGTGGCGGTGTTGTTCTTTGCGGGCACGCTGGGTCCCGCGTTGGGTTTTATCAATGTGTTTCCAATGCGCTACTCATTTGTGGCCGATCATTTCCAATATCTGGCGGCTGGCGGTTTGATTGCCTTGTGCGCGGCGGGACTGAGGCGTCTGCCGCGAGTTGCCCCGGCCATGCTGGTGGTGGTGCTGGGCGTGCTGACGTGGCGGCAGGCGGACACTTACCGGGACCTGGAAACCCTTTGGCGAACGACGCTGGCCAGGAACCCGGACTGTTGTCTGGCTCACAATAATCTGGGTGTTCTGCTTAACAGCGAGGGGCACACGGAAGAGGCAATCGAACACTTTCAAAAGGCCGTCCGGCTCAGTCCGGACTATTGCGAAGCATTGAACAATCTGGGCAGCGCCCTCGCCAATCAGGGCCAATTTGATGAAGCGATTGAGAACTTTCGCCAGGCCGCCCGGTTCAATCCGAACGACTTCAAGGCGCTGTGCAACCTCGGCCTCGCCCTCGCCAACAAGGGCCGGTTGGATGAAGCCATCGAGGCCTATCGCCAAGCCACCCGGATCAACCCGAATTTCTCCGATGCGCTGGACAATCTGGGCAACACCCTCGCCGCCAAGGGCCGGTTGGATGAAGCCATCGAAAACTATCGGCAGGCCATCCGGGTCAATTCAAATCGCCCCGAAACCTTCTTTCATTTGGGCATGACCTTGGACCAATTGGGCCGCACCCGGGAAGCGGTCGCCCAATATCGGGAGGCACTGAAGCTAAATCCCAACCTGGCCGGGGCGCTGAACAACCTGGCGTGGGTGCTGGCCACCAGTCCCGATGACCAGCTGCGCAACGGGACCGAGGCGGTACGTTTGGCCGAACAGGCGTGTGAAC
The DNA here is from genome assembly GCA_052145735.1 of Limisphaerales bacterium. Lineage (GTDB taxonomy): Bacteria > Verrucomicrobiota > Verrucomicrobiia > Limisphaerales > UBA11358 > UBA11358. The sequence continues at coordinate 10,305 of JBKQOA010000036.1, read as the reverse complement.
TGACGCATTACCGCGAACCGTTGTTCATCGGGACGCTGGCCGCCGCTTATGCCGAAGCTGGACGCTTCCCGGAAGCGGTGACCACGGCGGAAAAGGCGGAGCAACTCGCCACCAGTGCCGGATTAACGGCTGTGGCGGCGAAAAATCATGAATTGCTCGAACTTTACCAGGCCGGCAAACCCCATCATGAACCCGCCCCGGCGGGACATTGAGTTCTGTTGAACATCACAGATTTGACCCGAATTCATTTCTCTTCCCCCTCCAATCCAACTGAAGCTGGTCTGGCAAATGATTACCACGAGGCTTGCCTCGACCGGGCCTTTGCGGGTAAAAAAATCGCGTGTCACATGCGACTTTCACCAGGCGAATGTTTCTTCGCGGACGAACGCGGCCGGTCTGGCAGGGCGGCTTGATTGTTCTGCTGGTCTTCCTGGCGTATCTCCCCGCCCTGCGCGGCGGGTTCGTCTGGGACGATGATTCATGGACGACGAACCTGTCGGCGTTGTTTCAGAACGCATCCGGCCTCTGGACGATATGGTGCAATCCGAACGCGCTGCAACAGTATTACCCGCTTTCGGGCACGACGTTCTGGCTGGATTATCAACTCTGGGGTTTCTGGACGCTGCCCTATCACGTGGAGAACGTCCTGCTGCACGCCCTGGCCGCGTTGCTCTTCTGGCGGTTGTTGCTCCGGCTCCAGATTCCCGGCGCCTGGCTGGCCAGCGCCCTCTTCGCGTTGCATCCGGTCATGGTCGAATCCGCCGCCTGGATCACCGAACGCAAGAATGTGCTCTCTCTGGTCCTTTATCTCGCGGCACTCCTGGCCTACGAACGGTTCGCGCCATGGGTAACCCATGACCAAAAACCGACGGCCGGAAACACCGCTCCGGTCCCTGAGCCAGTACGCTATTACAATCTGGCCCTGTTCCTGTTTCTGGCTGCGCTCCTGGCCAAGACCACGGCCTTTTCCCTGCCGGCGACCATTCTGCTGCTGATCTGGTGGAAGCACGGCTGCCTCCGGTGGCGGGCAGACGTGTCACCGACCCTGCGCTTCTTCGCCCTGGCCCTTGGTTTTTGTGCCCTGACAGCCTGGCTGGAAAAATACCATGTCGGCGCCCAAGGTTCCGATTTTTCTCCGACTTTCCTGCAACGCTGCCTGATTGCCGGTCACGCCTTCTGGTTTTACCTCGGCAAGCTGCTCTGGCCGGCGAATCTCTGTTTCCTTTACCCGCGCTGGCAACCCGACCCCAGGGTGTGGTGGCAATGGCTCTATCCGGTGACCGCCCTCGGCGCCCTTTCCACGCTCTGGCTGGCGCGGGGGCGCATTGGTCGCGGGCCGGTGACGGCGCTGTTCTATTTTGTGGGCACGCTGTTTCCGGTGCTGGGATTTATGAATGCGTATGGGATGCGCTATTCGTTTGTGTGGGATCACTGGGTTTATCTGTCCAGCCTGGGGCCGCTGGCGCTGATGGCGGCACTGGTGGGCGGAGCCGCCGGGCGACTTCGGACTCCGTGGGTGCTGAATGGCTTTGCGGTGGTGGTGCTGCCCGTCCTGATGTTGTTGACGTGGCGTCAGGCGGGCATGTACACCAACCTGGAAACCCTCTGGCGGACCACCATCGCCAGGAATCCGGATGCCTTCCTGGCCTGCAACAACCTCGGCAGCGCGCTCGAGATTGACGGGAAAATTGACGACGCGATAAGCCTGTACCGCAAAGCCATTCAGATCAATCCGACCTACTTTGAAGCGCAGTATAATCTGGGTCTCGCTCTGGCCACCCATGGGCAGCAGGGTGAAGCCATCGAACACTACCGCAAGGCAATCCAGATCGGTGGTCCAGCCCGCTTCAGGGCCCTGAACAGCCTGGGTGTCTCCCTTGCCGCCCAAGGACATTTGGATGAAGCCATCGAGAACTATCGCCAGGCCATCCAACTCAATCCGAATTTTCCCGAGGCGCTGAACAATCTGGCTTGGATTTTGGCCACCAGTCCCGATGGCGAGCTGCGCAATGGGACCGAAGCGGTCCCCTTGGCCGAACAGGCGTGCGAACTGACGCAAATACCGCGAACCGTTGCTCGTCGGGACGCTGGCCGCCGCTTATGCCGAAGCCGGACGCTTCCCGGAGGCGGTAACCACGGCGGAAAGTGCGGAGCAGCTTGCCACCAGTGCCGGATTGGCGGATATGGCCGCAAAAAATCATCAATCGCTCGAACTTTACCGGTCCGGCAAACCCTATCATGCCCCTGCCCTCGCGGGACATTGAGTTCCTTCAAATAACGCAGATTTGACCCAAACCCGTCTCTCTTGCCCCTCCAATCCAACTAAAGCCGGCACGGCAGATGATTACAGTGGAACTTGCCTCGAACGGCCTTTGCGGGTAAAAAAATCGTGTGTCACATACGACTTTCCCCGGGCGAATGTTCCTTCGCGGACCAGCACGACCGGTCTGGCAGGGCGGCTTGATCGTTCTGCTGGTTTTCCTGGCGTATCTGCCCGCCCTGCATGGGGGGTTCATCTGGGATGATGATGATTACGTAACGCACAATCTGACTTTGCACAATGGGGAAGGATTGCGGCAAATCTGGTTTGCGCCGGGGACCACACCGCAATATTACCCGCTGGCGTTCACGAGTTTCTGGGTGGATTATCATTTGTGGAATTTAAACCCCCTGGGTTACCACCTCACGAACATCCTGTTTCAGGCCATCAACGCCATCCTGTTGTGGACCATCCTGCGCCAACTGAGGGTGCGGGGCAGCTGGCTGGCGGCGGCCGTTTTTGCGGTACATCCGGTGAATGTGGAATCGGTGGCGTGGATAACCGAACGCAAGAACGTGCTGGCCGGATTTTTTTACCTGAGCTCGGCGCTGGCCTGCCTCCGCTTCTGGTTGCCGGACCTGGTGGCGAGAGCGAGTTGCACTCCCAGTGGCCCCCCAACTACCGCCGCCGGCTGGGGAAACTGGAAGTTCTACTGGCTGGCACTGTTGCTTTATCTCTGCGCACTGCTGGCGAAAACGGCCACGATTGCGCTGCCGGTGGCCGTTTTGCTGGTGGTGTGGTGGAAACGCGGCAAGGTGGGATGGCGGGAGCTTTTCCCGCTGGCGCCGTTTCTGGCGGTGGGGATGGCGATGGGGCTGTTTACGGTGTGGGTTGAAAAACACCTGGTGCAGGCGGCGGGAAGAGAGTGGGCGCTTTCGTTCCTGGAGCGGTGCCTCATTGCCGGCCGGGCGGTCTGGTTTTATCTCGGCAAGCTGATGTGGCCACATCCGCTGATGCTCGTTTATCCACACTGGGAAATTCATGCCGCACAGCCGCTGGCGTATCTGCCGGTTTTGGCACTGATGGTCGGGCTGTTCATTTTGTGGCTCAACCGCAAGGGTTGGGCGCGACCGATGCTGGTGGCGCTGGCCTATTTTCTGGCGTTGTTGTTTCCGGTGTTGGGCTTTTTCAACGTCTATTTTTTCCGCTATTCGTATGTGGCCGACCATTTCCAGTATCTCGCCACCATTGGCCCGTTGACGCTGGCGGCGGCGGGCATCATCGGGGGACTGGATTGGCTGGGAAAATGGAACCGCTTTCTGAAACCGGTTCTGGTCGGGACGTTTTTATTGGTGCTGGGCCTGTTGACCTGGCGCCAATGTGGGATGTACGCCGACATCGAAACCCTCTGGCGGACGACACTGGCCAGGAATCCGGACTGCCCGATGGCCCACAACAATCTGGGCGGTTATTTGTATAGTCAGGGGCGCATTGAAGAGGCGATGGAACACTACCAGAAGGCCCTCCAGATCAACCCGAACAACCCCGAAGGGCTGACCGGCCTGGGCGTTACCCTCGGCGCCAAAGGCCGGTTTGATGAAGAGATCGAGGCCTATCGCAAGGCCATCCAAATCAATCCCGATTTCTACGCCGCATGGTACAATCTGGGCATCGCCCTCGCCGCCCAAGGCCGGTTGGATGAAGCGATCAAGACCGATTACAAGGCCATCCAGATCAATCCGAACGACTTCAAGGTGCTGTACAACCTGGGCATCGCCCTCGCCAACAAGGGCCGGTTGGATGAAGCCATCGAGGCCTATCGCCAAGCCATTCAGCTTAATCCGAATTACTCCGACGCGCTGGACAATCTGGGCAACGCCCTCGCTGCCAAGGGCCGGTTGGATGAAACCATCGAGAACTATCGCCAGGCTATTCAGTCCAATCCGAACCGCCCCGAAACCTTCTTTCATTTGGGCATGACCCTTGGCCAATTGGGCCGTGCCCGGGAAGCCGTCGCCCAATATCGGGAGGCACTGAAGCTAAATCCCAACCTGACCGGGGCGCTCAACAACCTGGCGTGGGTGCTGGCCACCAGTCCCGATGACGAGTTGCGCAACGGGACCGAGGCGGTACGTTTGGCCGAACAGGCGTGTGAGCAGACGCATTACCGCGAACCGTTGCTCATAGGGACGCTGGCTGCCGCTTATGCCGAAGCCAAACGTTTTCCGGAAGCGGCGGCCACGGCGGTAAAGGCGGAGCAGCTTGCCACCAGTGCCAGATTAACGGCTGTGGCGGCGAAAAATCATGAATTGCTCGAACTTTACCAGGCCGGCAAACCCTATCATGAACCCGCCCCGGCGGAGCATTGAGTTTTGTTGAGTTCATGGGCTTGTGGGTTCATGGTTCATTTATACTGATTTGCTTTCAATCCGGTACAAATATCCCTCACCCGACCTTCGGCCACCCTCTCCCCGCCAAGCGGGGAGAGGGACAGGGCGAGGGGCCGTTTGTAGCTTTTTGAAAGCACATTGGTATTAATTCCCTGTCCGCCAATTCGAAGCAACCCCGAAGGGAGAAAAATGGCGGTGGTGTCAAATTGCGCCCCGGCCGGGTTCGCAGCCGGGTTCACAGCATTGACCTGCATTGGCCGTTTTGGTAAGTTTTCATCTGTCAGCGCCATGAACACCGCGCTTAACCAGCATGTGCTAGTGTTGAACCGGCTGTGGCAGGCGGTCAATGTCTGCACCGCCCGCCGCGCGCTCACCCTGTTGTTTCAGGGCCAGGCCCAGGTGGTCCTGAGCGCCGAGGACGGTTCGTTCCGCACCTTCAATTTCCAGGAATGGCGCGACATCTCCGAGGACGCGCCGCAGGAGGAATCCGTCCGCGCCGTTTCCTTCCGCATTCGCGTGCCGCGCATCATCCTGCTGTTTGTCTACGACCGGATGCCAAAAAAGGAAGTGAAGTTCACGCGGCACAACATTTTCGAGCGCGACAAGAACACGTGCCAGTACTGCGGCCGGGTTTGCGACCGGAAGGATCTGAATCTGGACCACGTGATTCCACGGGACCGGGGCGGGCCGACGAGCTGGGAAAACATTGTCTGTTCCTGCGTGGAATGCAACACGCAGAAGGCCAACCGCACGCCGCAGGAGGCCGGCATCCACCTGATCCGCAAGCCCAAGCGTCCGAAATGGCGTCCCTTCGTGCAGATCAACTTCAGCCTGCACCGGCACGACAGCTGGAAGCATTTCATTGACCTGGCCTACTGGAACGTCGAGTTGGGCGAGGACGTGCAGTAGGGGAACGGTTCAGTCGCCTTTCACCAGCCTCCGCGCCAGGCGTTACGGTTCGGCGCGCCTTGGATCCACCACCGTCTTGTAAACCTCGGCGCCTGCTGGGGGCTGGATATAGCAGGGGTCAAGGTGACGAGACCGGGAGGAATCCGGTGGATTACTGGAATGGCTCCTGACGTCGGCGCCTGCTGGCGGTTGCGGGGAACGCCTCGTTACCTCGGCGCCTGCATAAAAGAGAATTGTTACGGGCTGCCAGGTGCGCCAGGAGCAATTTTTGCGGCCGGCTCATGATACGGTTGGTGGGCGCGATAGAGTTCCAGCAGTTCTTGATTCCGTTTCAACAGCTCCAGCTCGCCCGATGCGGACGCCAGCGCGCAGGCCTTCTGCGCCGCCGCCATCGCCTCGTCAAATCGTCCCGCCTCGGCGTAGGCGGCCGCCAGCGTGCCAACCAGCACCGTCACGCCATGGTGCGTCAATTCGCAGGCGCGCTCGGCATATTTGACCGCTTGAACCCCATCCCGGATGTTGGCGTCCGGGCTGGTCGCCAGCAGCCACGCCAGATTGTTCAACACATCCACGGAGTCAGGGTTGATTTGCAGCGCTTTTTGGTATTGGGCGAGTGCTTCTTCCGCTTTTCGCTTCAGGAGCAGCGCGCAGTCGAGGTTGTCATGGGCTTCCGCGTAATCCGGTTTAATTTGCAACGCCGTCTGGTATTGGGCGATCGCTTCGTCCATACTGCCTTTTTGCAACAGAGCGCTGCCAAGGTTGTTGTAGGCTAGTGCGCTGTCGGGCATGATTTGCAGCACCTTCTGGTATTGGGCGATCGCTTCATCCACCCGGCCCTTTTGCAACAAAGCGTTGCCCAGGTTGCCGTGGGCTCCCGCGCAATCAGGCATGATTTGCAGCGCCTTTTGGCAATAGGCGATTGCTTCATCCACGCGGCCTTTTTGAAGCAAAGCGTCACCGAGATTGTAGCAGGCTTCCACGCAATCGGGGTTGATTTCCAGCGCCTTACGATAATGGACAATCGCTTCGTCCACTCGGCCCATCTTGAGCAGCATGTTGCCGAGGTCGTTATCGGCAATGAAGTTGTCCGTCGTGCAGGCGAGCGTGTGGGTCCAAAGCGATTCACTGTTCCGCCAATTCGTGGTCTGCTCCCGCGCGCAAAGAATCAATCCCCCCAGAATAATCGTCGAGAGGCCCCCGAGCACCACCCGGCGATGACGCCACCCGGCACACAGTTCCGCCGCCGCCCACGTCAGCATCACATACAATCCGATCTGCGGCAGATACGTGTACCGATCTGCCCGCGTCTGGTATCCCACCTGAACAATCCCGATCACCGGCACCAGCATGATCAGATACCACAGCCACCCCGTCATCATCCAAGGGCAACGGCGGCGCAGGACAAAAACGCCTGTGGTAATGCCTGCCAACAGAACCAGAGACAGCACCACCTCTGTAACCTTAATCCCCGCGGCCGGAAACGGGTATAATACCGCCAGACCCGACGGCCAGAACATCTGGCCCAGATAGGCCACATAGGCAATCGAGGCATTTCCCATGCGTAAGGGCAAGGATATGCTCCCAAACGGCTGGATTGCTTCGTGCTGGGCAAAAATCGTGACCACACACGAGGCGCCGGCCAGTCCAAACAGCGGCAGCTTTTCCAGCAGTAAACGGAGTGATGGAGTATTGCCCGAACCGTCAATCGTGAATCGTCCCAGCGGCCAGTAGTCCAGCAGCAACAACACCAACGGCAGCGTCACCAGCATCGGCTTGCTCATCAGTCCCAACGTAAAAAACAACAGGGCCAGCCAAAAAAAGGGTGACAGGTGACAGGTGACAGGTGACATGATAAACATAGGTGCGGCTTCGGTTTGTGTTCCTGTCACTTGTTTGCCGCGCCGAAGTGTAGCGAAGGCGGACCACTTGTCACCGGTCACTGCCTTTGTGTAACAAAGGAGTGTCAGCATGAAAAACAATCCGCTCAGCACATCCTTGCGTTCCGCCACCCACGCCACCGATTCCACCCGCAACGGATGGACGGCAAACACCGCCGCCACAAACGCGCTCCGCCACACCAACCCCGTCATCCGCCGCAGCACCAGGAAGAGCAGGATCACCGTTGCCGTGTGCAGCAGGACGTTCGTCAAATGATGCCCGCCCGCTTGCAACCCATACAACTGGCAGTCCAGCATGTGAGAAATCCAGGTCAGCGGATGCCAGTTGGCGGAGTGGACGTGGGTAAACGCCCAGACAATCCCTTGGAATGTCAGCCCCGGGGCGACTGCCGGGTTTTCATAGACATAAGTATCGTCGTCATAGTTGACGAACTCGTGATGGAGCGTCTGGCCGAAGACCACCCAGACCATCGCCGCCAGAAAAACGCAGACTCCGAAAACCAGCCAGCGGGAGTTCTTCACTGCCGGTGTTTCACCGGCCAGCGGAGTGGGCGGACCCGATGGCTCGGCAGCGGCTTCTTTGCTTAAACTTACGCTCATGGCTGGGGTGCGGCGGGAACATTCTTTGCGGCCGCCTCATGGTACGGTTGGTGGGCGCGATAAAGTTCCAGCATCTCTTGGCTTCGTTTCAACAGCTCCGGCCGGCCCGATGCGGTCGCCAAGGCGCAGGCTTTCTGCGCCATCGCTATCGCCTCGTCATATTGTCCCGCCTCAGCGTAGGCGGCCGCCAGGGTGCTGACAAGAGGAGTCGCGCCATAGTGCGTCAGTTCGCAGGCGCGCCCGGCATATTGGACGGCTTGAACCCCATCCCGGAGGTGCGCGTCCGGACTGGTCGCCAGCAGCCAGGCCAGATGATTCAGGACATCCACGGAGTCGGGCTTGATTTGCAACGCCTTGTGGTATTCGGCAATCGCCTCATCCGCTTTGCCTTTTTGGAGCAGAGCGTTGCCGAGATTGTAGCAGGCTCCTGCATAGTCGGGGTTTATTTGCAACGCCGCTTGGTACTGGGCAATCGCTTCGTCCACCCGGCCCTTTTGGAACAGCGCAATGCCCAGGTTGTTGTGGGCTGTGGCGTCATCGGGGCTGATTTGCAGCACTTTTTGCAAATGGGTGATTGCTTCGTCCACCCGGCCCGTTTTGAACAGAATGGCGCTGAGGTTGTAGTGGACTTCCCTGAAATCGGGGTTGATTTGCAGCGCCTTTTGGTATTGCGCAATCGCTTCGTCCACCTGCCCCTTTTGGAGCAGAGCGTTGCCCAGGTTGAAATGGACTCTCGCGGAGTCGGGCTTGATTTGCAGCGCCTTTTGAAAATGAGCAATCGCTTCGTCCACTTGCCCCTTTTGGAGCAGCGCGTTGCCCAGGTTGTTGTGGACTTCCGCATAGTCAGGGTTGATTTGCAGCGCCTTTTGAAAATGAGCAATTGCTTCGTCCACCCGGCCCTTTTTGAACAGAACGGCGCCGAGGTTGAAGTGCACTTCCGCGAAGTCGGGTTTGATTTGCAACGCCCTCTGGTAATGGGTGATCGCTTCGTCCACTTGCCCCTTTTGGAGCAGCGCGTTGCCCAGATTGTTGTGGACTTCCGCATAGTCGGGCTTGATTTCCAGGGCCTTTTGAAAATGAGCCATCGCCTCGTCCACCTGGCCCTTTTGGAGCAGCACGCTGCCCAGGTTGTTGCGGACTCCTGCGTCGTCGGGTTTGATTTGCAACGCCCTTTGGTAATGGGTGATCGCCTCGTCCACTTGCCCCTTTTGGAGCAGCGCGTTGCCCAGGTTGTTGTGGACTCCTGCGTCGTCGGGTTTGATTTGCAGCGCCCTTTGGTAATAGGCGATCGCTTCGTCCACATCGCCCTTTTTGGCCAGCGTGATGCCCAGGTTGTAGCAGGCTTCCGCAGAGTCGGGCTTGATTTGCAATGCCTTTTGGTACTGAACCATCGCTTCATCCACCCGGCCCTTTTGGAACAACGCGTTGCCGAGGCTGTTGTGGGCAACGGCGTTGCCCGACGTGCAGGCGAGGGTGTGGGCCCACAACGATTCACTATCCCGCCAATACGAGGTCTGCGTGTGCGCGCAGAAAATCAATCCCGCCAGAATGATCGTGGCGCCGCCTCCCAGCACCACGCGCCGGTAACGCCAGCCGGCACTCAACTCCGCCGCCGCCCACGTCAGCATCAGATACAATCCAATCTGCGGCAGATACGTGTACCGATCCGCCCGCGTCTGGCCGCCCACCTGGACAATCCCGATCACCGGCACCAGCATGATCAGATACCACAGCCAGCCGGTCAGTATCCAGGGGCAACGGCGGCGCAGGATAAAAACGCCCGCGGTGATGCCGGCCAACAGAACCAGGGACAGCACCACTTCGGAAATCCCAACCCCCGAGGCCGGAAATGGATAAAAAACCGCCAGACCCGACGGCCAGAACATCTGGCCCAGATAAGTCACATAGGAGACCAAGGCATTGCCCACCCGCAAGGACAGAGACATTTTCTCGAACGGCTGGATGGCGCCACTCTGCACAAAAACCGTGACCACACACGAGGCACCGGCCAGTCCAAACAGCGGCAGCTTTTCCAGCAGTAAACGGAGTGATGGAGTATTGCCCGAACCGTGAATCGTGAATCGTCCCAGCGGCCAGTAGTCCAGCAGCAACAACACCAAAGGCAGCGTCACCAGCATCGGCTTGCTCATCAGTCCCAACATAAAAAACAACAGGGCCAGAAGATAAAAAAGTGACGGGTGGCGGGTGACGGGTGACGAGCCGGGTGCGGCAGCAGCGGTTTCTGCTT
>JBKQOA010000035.1:0-17232 GCA_052145735.1 Limisphaerales bacterium | reverse complement strand
CCCGGATGATAACCAACCCCCGTCAAGTCTTCGATGAGCGACGCGACGCGTGGCAAAGTCCAGAGGGCCGTCTTGTAACCGTAAGCTGCGGGACCCGTCAACAACGCCTGGGTGACCTGCTGGGTTTGCTCCGCCGTCAGTTTGGATTTAGGTCCCGCCGGCCCCTTGCTCACCAACGCCGAACTCCCGCCCTGCTCCCACGCGCTTTTCCATCGGTAAGCGACCTGCCGGGCGACGCCGAGGCGGCGGGCTACTTCAGGAGCAGAATAATCTTTGGTAAAGAGTTTGCCCGCCTTTTTGCGGCGCTTTTCCATCGCGGCATGGTCTCGTGTCTTCAACATGCCAAAATCATACAGGACATCCCGATAAATGTCACCCTATTATGCGAGACTCAATAATTCGAATGTGGCCTGCCCGGCTTGACCGGCTTGACCGGTTTGAGGCCGACCTCGTGGGCGATGTCGTCGAACTCCTCATGACTGACGGTTTCGAGTTGTTTGCCGCGCGCCTTGAGTTTTTCGTTGATCTTGATGGCCTTCTCGGTCATCTGCTCATGGGTGGCTTCCGTACCGCCGACCAGGGCAAAGTTCGGACCGGTGGTGAGCCGTTTGTGGCCGTCGGAATCCAGCCCGACGCCCAGCATGATAGCCTTGCGTTTCTTCTTTTGCGGCGCGTTCGCCATGAACCCAAGCTAAAGGCGGCAGCCATCGCGGTCAAGTTGCGGACGCGGTTGGCCGGGAACGTCCGTCTTGACTGAAACCCGGCACTTCATACATTGGCCCGGTTGCCGGGCGCGGTTTTAATTTGATGAAAAATTGTTGGTTGTCCTTCGTCAGCCTGTCGCTGGTGGTTTTTGCCGGACTCGTGATGGCCTGGCAGGTGGTGCATCGTGACGGGCCGGGAACCGGATTGGTGCCCGAATCCTGCATCGTTCTGTCCTGGCACAAAGGGCAGGAACTGGCGAAGATTCACGACCTCGTGCCGCGGGCCGGCGCTTACTGGCCCGGCGTTGGAACGTGGTGGACCCTGGATCTGGCGCTGCCGGAAGATGCGCGCGTCTTCATGACCGACATGACCGGCCCCACCAACTACAGCAAGATCCTGTATTATTATTCCGCCACCTACTACCTGTTTTCCCGCGAAATCGGTGTCAGTGTGGATCGCCCGACCTCCATAGCGAAAAACGGCTTTCTCGGCGAAACATCCAAATCCGATCAGGAAATCCTTGCCCGGGGATACGACGTGAGGTTGGACTTTGAGGGCGGCGAAAAGATGCTGTACAAGGCACTACGTGAGCTTCCGCTGAAGAAGCCGGCCAATCCGGATTGGTTCAACTCGGCTTCCGACACCGGCATCGCGTTCGTGCTTCCGTTGTTTACGGCGTTAGCGGGGATGTGGCTGTTCCGCTTTTTGTTCTCCAGTCTGGGTGGGCAGATGCCGTTATCGGAACAACTGGCGTATGGATTGGGTTTGGGAATGATGACCGTGGCCGCACTCACGCTCGGCATGAAACTGTGCGGCTTCCATGGCTATCACGTGGTGTACTTTTTGACCGGGATCGGCGCCATTGCGGAAATCTGGCGCCAGCGCAGGGCCTATGGGACCGGGATCGCGGACGGTTGCCGGAAAATTTGTCATCATCCCGTGGCCATCGCCATTTTGATGGCCGGGGCGCTGGTGTTCCTGATTCTTTTCCGTCTCGCCGGGTTGCAGGGACTGGTTGACTTCGACGCGGCAATGGCATGGATGCTGAAGGCAAAGATCATGCACCTTTATGCCGGGAGCGAGCTGGTGCAATGGTTCTCCAATTCGCGTCTGGCCAATGCACATCTGGATTATCCCGCGCTCGTGCCTTCGTTGCACACCGTCACCTATGACTCGCTCGGCCATGTGGACGAGTTTGTCACCAAATTCTGGCCCGCCTGGATGCTGTTTTTCCTCCTGACCGCCCTGGCTTCAGCGAACCGGGGCGGAAGAAGCCGGTTTTATGCCCCATATTTTGGTCTTTTGGGCCTGCTGCTATTGCCGGCCACCCAGAAATATGTCCAGATGGAAGGGGGAACTCTGCCGATGGTCTTTTTCATCGTCCTGGGTTTTGTGCAATGTGCTTTCTGGCTGGTCGAAAAAAAACGCGCCCGGCTCGGCCTTGGGCTGACCCTGTTGTTTGGGGCGGCCATGACCAAGTTTGAGGGCTGTATTTTCCTGGTCCTGGCGGGAGGCTGGTTTCTGCTGCTGCCGGCGGCACGGCCTCCGTTGAAGCCATCGCCACGCTTCTGGCGGGCAGCGGCCTTTTGCTTTTTGGCGGCTTTGCCCTTCGTTGGTTTGCGTTTCCAAATACCCACGTTGAACTACGAATCGAATTGGGCCGGTCATGTCCTGAGCCATCCGAACACCATGATTTCGATGCTGTCCAACTGGACCAAACTCTTCCTGATCCAGTTGGCGCGATTGTTTGTAAACCCCGACTTCGCCAGTTGGACTGATGACGGCAGACATCTCCATTGGACCGGACAATGGAACGGCCTTTCGTCCTTGTACAATCCTTCGACCCTTGGACTGACGTGGCTCTGCCTGTTGATGACAGTGGCACTTTGGTTGACTTCTCCCACCCGGCGTCAAGTTGCTTTCTGGATCCTGGCCATGTGCATAGGCGCCTTGGGCGCCTTAAGTGGTGTATTTGCCAGCTTCGCCAGCATCACCAGTCTGGACGCAGCGATCGGTTACACCGTGGATGCCCATGGAGCGCGGTACCTTTTACCCATATTGCTGGCCTGGTTTGGCACCATCATGACCATGCTCTTTCGCGAGGAGACTGCAAGTGGCCCAGAACCAGGTCCGACCGACACCGTTCCCGCCGGAAAGAGTTGAATCTCAAACATTGAAGAAAAAATCCGGAAATCCGTCGTCGCTTATCAGTCATTCGCGCCGCGGATGGGCACGGTCAGGGGCTGGCCGTTGTGCGCCGGACCAAGTTCCAGCAGAAATGGCGCGGTCACTTTCGCCCATTCCCGAGGCACAGGATAACCGGAAGCCGAGCTGCCAAAACAACTGCGCAGCATGCCGGTGTTGATAATGCCCGGGTTGAGCGGCACGGCGGCCAGACCGGGAGGCAGTTCCTGCGCCAGCGCCTGCGTCAATCCTTCAATCCCCCATTTCGTGGCGCAATACGGCGCGACCTCCGCCGCGGTCGAGCGTCCCCAGCCTGAACTAAAATTCACAATGACGCCGCTTCCGCGTTTAATCATGGCCGGCACGAAATGGCGGATGACATTCGCGGGACCCTTGAGATTCACATCCACCACGTCGGAAAACTCCTTTGCGCCAATCTGCCAGAGCGGCGCATTACGGTTGATGATCCCCGCGTTGTTCAACAGCAGATCCGGCGCACCATGGGACTTCAGAACCCGTCTGGCCCAGGCCACGACCGCTTCGTCGCGCGAAACATCCACGACCGCAAAATCATTCGGCGCGCCAAATCGCTTTTGAAGTTGTCCGATTTCCTTTTCCGACCGGCCGCAACCGAGCACCACGTGGCCGAGCCGGATGAATTCCCCAGCGAGAGCGAGTCCGCACCCGCGCGAGACGCCGGTGATGAGAATGGTTTTCATCGTTTCAAAGGGACGAGCTCGGCGAGTCTTTGATTTTCAGAAGGGGCTCGTGTAACCCGCCCTTCCGACGATTTCAAGTTCTGGGATTAAACCGTGACTCGCGCGCGAGCTGCTCCCACAATTTTTTCTCCGCCTCGGCGACTTTGGCCGGAACGGCGATGCGCGCAACGACAATCAGATCACCGCGCGCGCCATTGGGCAGCGGCAGACCGCGCCCGCGCACACGGAGTTTCTGGCCGTTCTGCGTGCCGGCCGGTATTTTGATGTTCACGCGGCCATCCGGCGCCGGGACGGAAAGGTTTGCGCCCAGCACGGCCTCCCAGGGCGCCAGTTCAGCCTCGTAAATCAGATTGCGGTCCTCAACCTCGAAATCGGGATGTTTGGCCAGCCGCACGTGCAGATACAAATCACCCGCCGCGCCGCCGCCGCTGCCGGCTTCGCCCCGCCCGGCCACACGCAGTTTTTGTCCCTCGGTCACGCCCGGCGGAATTTTGACCTGATGGGTTTCGGTTTTGACCGAGCGCCCGACCTGATGGCGAACGTTGACCGTGCGCACCGACCCGCGCATGGCCTCGTCGAGCGTGACCAGGATGTCGCCTTCGATGTCCCGCCCGCGTTCGGCGAATTCCTCACCGGCATAGCCCCGGGTGCGCCCGAAGCCGCCGGCGCCGCGGCCCATGCGCGAGCCGAACAATTGCTCGAAGAAATCGCTGAAACCGGTGCCCCCGAACTGAAATTCAAATTCCTGGCTGCCGGCGCGGCCGCCGTGAAAAGCCTGGCCACCAGCGAAGTTTTCCCAGCCGGGTGGCGGGCGGAAATCCGCGCCCGACTTCCAGTTGGCACCCAGCTCGTCATATTTCTTGCGCTTGGCGGGGTCGCCCAGGACTTCATAGGCCTCGTTGATTTCCTTGAATTTTTCCTCGGCCTTCCGTTTGTCTTTTGCCACGTCGGGATGATACTCCCGCGCAAGCCTGCGGAAGGATTTTTTGATTTCCTCGTCACTGGCCGTGCGCGGCACGCCAAGCATTTCGTAGTAATCTTTGTATTGAACAGGCATGAAACAACCTCATCCGAGGATGTGCTCAACGGGCAGGTTTGTCAAAATTTTGATTGCCGGCCACAGGTATCCCGGCGAGGTCCGGACAAACATCCTCAAGCCGGAAATTGGGGCCTATTTCCCCTGGTTTGTGTTGTCCACGCTGATGTATCGCGTGCCGGCCTGGTCACCGTAGCGCCGCCAGATTTTGAGAAGAATCTGGCCGTCTTTGGCCTGCCGGTATAGTTTGACGGCTTCGCTGGCGTTGGCCACCGGTTGTTTGTTAATTTCCACTATCACGTCCCCGCGTTGCAAGCCGGCCTCGGCAAAATTTGAATCCCGGTCAACGTCGGTGACCAGCGCGCCTTGCAGGTCGTCCGGTATGTCGAGCTGTTGCCGCACCCCGCGGTTCAAATCCTGAACCGTCATCACCCCGTTGAAAGCATCGGCCTTCAAGTTGTCCGAACCGGACTCGTTTGGATTATTTTGATCCTGTCCGGGTTCACGCGACAATTCGCCGAGCGAAACGTTGATGGATTTTTCGTGGCCGTCACGCAGCAGTTTCAAGGTGGCCGAACTTCCGGGCAAACACTCGGAGACCCTCAACGTCAGATCATTGGCATCGGTAACGGCCTTGCCGTTGAATTCAATGATTACATCGCCGGATTTGATGCCGGCCTTTTCCGCCGGTGTGTTCGTGAAAACATTGCCAACCAGGGCGCCGTTCTGGTCCGGCAAACCGAACGACCGGGCCAGATCCGGCGTGATGTCCTGCGGGAAAATGCCAAGATAGCCGCGGGTGACCTTGCCGCCGCTGATCAGGCGTTCCATGACATGGCGCGCCAGGTTGACGGGCACGGCAAAGCCGATGCCCTGGTTGCCGCCATTGCTGTTCGGAACGATACCGGTGTTGATGCCCACCAGCCGTCCCTCGGCGTCCACCAACGCGCCGCCGGAATTGCCCGGGTTGATCGCCGCGTCGGTCTGGATGAAGTCTTCGTAGCCGTTGAAACCCAGTCCGCTGCGGCCCAACGCGCTGACAATGCCCATCGTCACCGTCTGGCCGATACCGAAGGGATTGCCGATGGCCAGGACGATGTCGCCGATTTCCAACTGATCGCTGTCCGCGAGCGTAATGGCAGGCAGATCCTTCGCCTCGATTTTCAAAATCGCCACATCCGTCGGCGGGTCCGTGCCGATGATCCTGGCGGTATATTCCTTTTTGTTGTTGCTGACGGAGATTTTGATTTCGTCCGCGCCGTCCACCACGTGATTGGCGGTTAAAATATATCCGTCGGGCGAAACGATGACGCCGGAGCCGAGGGCGCGTTCCCGGCGCGTGATTTCGCGTTCGTCATCCGGCATCTGCCCTCCAAAGAACTGGCGGAAGAACGGGTCGTTCAGCAGCGGGTTGCGCCTGGGGCGCATGTGAATGATGTGGGTGGAGTAGATGTTGACGACGCTGGGAGCGGCCTTTTTGACCACGGGCGCGAAGCTGGTGCCGAGCTTGGCATCACGGTTGATTGGCGCGGTCTCAACCCGGATGGCCGGCTCGATCCCCTTGCCCCACAAGGTGAGGTGAAAAACGGCCACCAAGGCCAAAGCGCCCGCCATCCCGGAAATAAACCCAAGGTATGACCTGAAATAATGTCTCATAGTTTCGTGAAACTATTGACACCACTCCGGACCGATTGTTCAAGCCGCCGGCGCCTATTTGGCCGGCTGGTCGTTGGCTGGGGGCGCGGCGGGCGATGCCTGCGCCTTGGCCGCGTCTTCCGGCTTGATGATTTCGACTTTCGCGCCTTTTTTCATCTCTTCCAGCGAAGGCACCTTGAGAATGTCGCTGGTAAGCGGTTCGGGTGGCTTGGGCTGTTCGGTGGACACCAGTTCGACGTCGAAAATCAGCGCGCTGTTGGGCATGATGCGCGTCGGACGACCCCTTTCGCCATAGGCAAGATCCGACGGGATGAAGATTTTCCATCGGGAGCCCACGTTCATGTGCGAGAGGGCTTCTACCCAGCCAGGAATACCGCTGGTAAGGGGTAATTTCCGGGGGTGACCCCGGGAATCATCGAACACCGTACCGTCCAGCAGGGTCCCCCGGTAAATCACGTTTACCAGGTCGTTGGACGCGGGAACTGCTCCACTGCCATTGGTGATGACAATGTATTGCACACCATCCGGCAGGGTGAGAACTCCCGGGTTGTTTTTGTTCGTCGCAAAAAACGCCTCGCCTTCGGCCTTGTTGGTTACACCAATCGCCTCGCGCATTTTCTGCTGCTTGGCCATGAGCTCACTTTGAAATTTGTTCAGCGTTTCGTGCATTTCCTGCACCGTCAACAGCGTCGTTCCACCCGCTTCCGAGTCCTTCAGGCCACGGAGCAACAGGTCAGGATCCACCTCGACGCCCTGCATCTTGAAATTTTGGGCAAAGGTCATGCCAATGGCGTAACTGACGCGCGCCTTTTCGTCACTCAACACGTTTGTGCCCGTCAGGATTTTTTCAGCGGGAGCGGTGTTGGAAGCGACAGTTGTGGAGGCGACAGCCATGTTGGCGGCGACATTTGGTTTTGAGGAGGTAGTGCAACCGGCCACGCCGGCGACACCCAGGCAAACCATTACAGTCCAAGCAATATTCTTCATAGTTTTGTATTTCAGGCGCGTACTATACGGATTTCGATTGAAATTGCAACCAGTTTTTCATTCCCAACCCCGGCGCATCCAAAATGTTTCCCTTCCTGAACGAATTCGCTTACATTGGGTCGAAGTTGTGCCAATCGAAATGAATTACTCAAAAAGAATAAAAGTCCCCGCTTTCCTGGCTTTTGCGGCGCTGGCCGGGTTTGTCATCATCGCCGGCTGCACCACCAAACTGGTATCACCGCCACCGGCGGTTCAAACCAGCCCTGCCGCAGCGCCAGCGCCGCCCACCAACCATCTTTTGGGGCCGGGGCCGAACGACCCGCAAATCGCCTACGTCACGGCGCGGCTGCTGGAGGAATTTCACTACTCGCAACAATTGCTGGACACGGAAGTTTCCGAAAAATTCTTCGACGCTTATCTGGAAGGGCTGGATCCGCGGCATGAGAATTTCCTGCAATCCGATCTGGCGGAGTTCGCGTCCTACCGGACGAATCTGGACATCTACACCATCGGCACCAACCGCACCGCGAACCTGGCGCCCGCCTACGTTATTTACCGGCGTTATCTGGAGCGCATCCAGCAGCACGCCGACTATGTGAACCGGCTTTTGCAGGAGGACAAATTCAAGTTCAACATCGATGAAAACATCCTGTTGGACCGGCGCCACGCGCCCTATCCCCGTGACCTCGCCGAGGCCGAACAGCTCTGGTCACAACGGTTGCGCTTCGAATACTTGCAGGAAAAACTCAGCCGCGAAATTTCGCCGACCAACAGCAAGGTGGTTTTGCCGCTGTCCAAGCCGGCGGCGGCGGAAATTTGCCAGACGCTCGAGCGGCATTACCGCTGGAACCTGCACATGACGACGAACTGGGACAGCACGGATGTTTTGCAGACGTATCTCAACGCGCTGGCGCACGCCTATGATCCCCATTCGGACTACTTAAACCTCGAGCATGCGCAGGATTTTTCCATCAGCATGAACCTGTCGCTCTTCGGCATCGGCGCGCAACTGACCGAGGATGACGGTTATTGCACCATCAATTCACTCGTCCACGGCGGCCCGGCGGAGAAAAGCAAACAACTCAATGAAAAAGACCGCATCCTCGCCGTGGCGCAGGGCAACCAGCCGTTTGTGGACGTCGTGGACATGGAGCTTGGCCGGGTGGTGCAGCTCATTCGCGGTCCCAAGGGAACCGAAGTGCGGCTCTCCATCAGTCCGGCGGAAGACCGCGCCGCCCGCCGGGTGGTGACCTTGATCCGCGATGAAATCAAGCTCGAGGACCAGGAGGCCAAGGCCCGGCTCATTGAAGGGCCAAACGGTCACGGCGGCACGAACCGGATTGGCGTCATTGATCTGCCATCGTTTTACGCGACGATTGATTTGCCCGCCAGCAACCCCGACCGCCCGGCAATCAAGAGCACCACGGCCGATGTCACGCGCCTGATAAAAAAACTCAAATCGGAAAAGGTGTCCGGCATCATTCTCGATCTGCGCGGCAATCCCGGCGGTTCGCTCGAGGAAGCGGTCAAATTCACCGGCCTGTTCATCAAGGAAGGCCCGGTGGTGCTCGCCCGCTCTCCCGATGGCTCGGTGACGGTGGACAGCGACCCCGATCCGTCCGTGCTTTACGACGGCCCGCTCGTCGTGCTCATCAACCGCTTCAGCGCCTCGGCGTCGGAAATCGTTGCCGCCGCATTGCAGGATTACGGACGCGCGCTCGTGGTTGGCGACATATCCACCTTCGGCAAGGGCACGGTGCAGAATTTGAATCAACTGCGCCCCTTCGTCTGGCCGGCCAATCCCACCGCGACCAACGACCCCGGCACCCTCAAAATCACCATCCGGAAATTCTACCGCATCAGCGGCGCTTCGACCCAGTTGAAGGGAGTGTCCTCGGACATCGTGCTCCCGGACGTGTTGAATTATTCGACACAATTCGGCGAATCCGCGCTCGAAAATCCGCTGCCCTGGGACACCATTTCACCCACGAATTACACCGCGTTGAACCTGGTGCAACCGTATCTGGCCGACCTGCGGCTGCGTTCGGCCGCCCGGCTGGCCACCAACCAGGATTTCGTTTACATCCGCCAGGACATTGATGAATTCCTGAAAAAACAATCCGACAAGACCGCTTCGCTCAACGAGCGCAAGCGGCTGGAAGAACGGCAGGAGGCCGACGCCCGTCAAAAGGCGCGCGAAGCGGAACGAACCGCGCGCAAGACGCCGGACCTGATAATTTACGAGCTGACCGTCAAAAGAGCCGGTGAAGCCGGCCTGCCGCCGCCGCTGGAATTCACCAACGCCGTGGTCGCAAATAGTTTGCCGGCGGTCCCGCGCCCGGCAGCAACGGTGTCCACGGGATCCACAACCACCACAACCACTGCCGGGGTGCCAGCATCGAATGACCCCATGCTGGACGAAACCGAACGGATTCTCGAAGATTACATATCAGACTTGTCTTCGAACCAGATCTTGATTGCCAAGTAAAGGATGAGTGAACGCAGCGCCAGAGTCGTCTGTCCAACGTGCAAAAAGAAGGGCGACTGGTTTGCCGGGGCGCACGGCCCGTTTTGCTCGCACCGCTGCAAATTGATCGACCTGGGCAAATGGTTTGGCGGCGAGCACGTGATTTCCGAGCCGTTGCGCCCGGAACATTTTGAAAAATACGCCGGCCTGCCGCCAGGCGAACACCTGGACCGGCCGGAAACGGAATGAATTTGCAGGAGGAAAATGAAATCATCCATTTGTCATTTAATGGCCATTGGCGCGCTGAACCTCACCGCGCTGGCACAACCCACGAACACCATGAATCCAAACCAAACCGAACTGGCAACCTTCGGCGGCGGCTGTTTCTGGTGCATGGAAGCCGTCTTCGAGCGGCTGCCCGGCGTCAAAGCCGTCTCCAGCGGCTTTGCCGGCGGCCACACCGCCAATCCGACCTACCAACAGGTCTGCTCCGGCGCCACCGGCCACGCCGAAGTGACGCAAATCGAATTTGACCCGGCCAAAATTTCCTACGAAAAGCTGCTCGACGTCTTCTGGCAGGCGCATGACCCGACCACGCTGAACCGGCAGGGCGCTGACGAAGGCACGCAATATCGCTCGATCATCCTTTACCACGGCGACGCGCAGAAAGCGGCGGCGGAAAAATCCATGAAGACGGCGCAGAAAAATTTCAAGCACCTCATCGTCACCGAGATCGTGCCGTTCACGGAATTTTACCAAGCCGAGGGTTATCATCAGGAATACTACGACAACCACAGCAACGAAGGTTACTGCCAGGTCGTGATCGCGCCCAAGCTGGAGAAACTGGAGAAGGAAAAGGTGATTCAGGCCAGCCCGCAAACCGGCGGCAAATAAAAACGGCGACCCGTTGCCGGATCGCCGTTTTGAATTCTCCCGACGAGCTTAAATTCCCTTTTTGATCATCAGCTTGACCAAGTCGCCGACACGACAGCTATAACCCCATTCGTTGTCGTACCAGCTCACGAGCTTGAAGAACCGCTTGTTCAGTTCAATGCCCGCGCCCTGGTCGAAAATCGAGGACAGTTCGCAATGGATGAAATCCGAGCTGACCACTTCATCCTCGGTGTAGCCCAGGATGCCCTTGAGGTAGGTCTCGCTGGCTTTCTTCATCGCGGCGCTGATTTCGGCGTAGCTGGTTTCCTTCACCGTCCGCACGGTGAGGTCCACGACGGACACTGTCGGGGTCGGCACGCGGATGGACATGCCGGTGAGCTTGCCCTTCACTTCGGGCAGCACGAGGCCGACGGCCTTGGCCGCGCCGGTCGTTGAGGGAATCAAATTGATCGCCGCACTGCGGCCGCCCTTCCAGTCCTTCTTGCTCGGGCCGTCCACGGTCTTCTGGGTGGCGGTGTAGCTGTGGATGGTGGTCATCAGACCTTCGTCCACGCCAAAACCTTCCTTGAGCAACACATGGACGACGGGCGCGAGGCAGTTCGTCGTGCAGGAAGCATTGGAGACAATGTGATGTTTCGCGGGGTCGTATTTGTCGTCGTTCACCCCCATGACCAGCGTGAGGCAATCGCCTTTCGCGGGGGCGGAAATGATGACTTTTTTGGCGCCGGCGGTGATGTGGCCCTGCGACTTCTCCACATCGGTGAAAAGCCCGGTCGATTCGATCACCAGTTGCACGCCCAATGCCTTCCACGGCAGTTCCGCGGGCGACTTGGCGCTGACCACCTTGATGTCGCGGCCATTGACGACGAGGATGTCGTCATCGAGCTTGTCGGCGGCGGATTTCTTCGAGCCGACTTCACCCTTGAAGCGGCCCTGGATGGAATCGTATTTGAGCAGATACGCAAGGTTGTCCGCCGGGACGATATCGCCGACGGCAACCACTTCGATGTCCTTGCCCACCAGTCCTTGTTCGACCAGCGCCCGGAACACCAGGCGTCCAATGCGGCCGAACCCGTTGATTGCAACTTTCACTGCCATAATTTTATTGATCCGTTTTTAAGTAATAAAGTTGTGCAAAACCGAACCCGCAGTTTATCGGCAATCTCGCCGGGGTCAACGCAGAATTCAGGAACGAAATTGTCCAACGCGCCCCGTTTTTTGGCCAGCCTCAATGATTCTGTGCCGCCAGAAACCGTTCGGCGTCAATCGCCGCCGCACAGCCGGCGCCCGCTGCGGTGATGGCCTGGCGATAGACGTGGTCCGCGCAATCGCCCGCCACAAACACGCCGGCCACATTCGTCATCGTGCCTTTTTTTGGGACGATGTAACCGTTCTCGCCCAGTTCAATCTGGCCCTTGAAAATGTCCGTGTTCGGCCCGTGGCCGATGGCCACAAAGACGCCCGCGCAGTTCAAAACCGATTCCGCGCCGGTCTTGAGATTCTTCAACTTCACACCGGTCACCTTGTCCTGCTTCACGTCCAGGACCTCGGTGACGACGGAGTCCCAGACGGGTTTGATTTTGGGATTCGACAGCGTGCGTTCGGCCATGATTTTGGACGCGCGCAACTGGTCGCGCCGGTGCACCAGATGGATGGCCGAGCCAAATCGCGTCAGGTAGAGCGCTTCTTCGCAGGCGGAATCGCCGCCGCCGACCACCACGAGCGGCTGGTTGCGGAAAACCGGCAGCGCGCCGTCGCACGTGGCGCAGTAGGTCACGCCCTTGGTTTCGAGCAGGTCCTCACCGGGCACACCCAGATGCCGGTGGCTCGCCCCGGTGGCGATGATGACGGTTTCCGCCTCCACCTTTTCGCCGTCCACGGTGAGCGTGAAGGGGCGTTTCGAGAAATCCACCTTCTCCACCAGCCCGAAACTGGCACGGGCGCCGAACCGTTCGGCCTGTTTCTGCATGCGCGTCATCAGTTCGTAGCCGTCCACACCTTCGGGGAAGCCGGGGAAATTTTCCACGATGCTGGTGGTGGTGAGCAGGCCGCCGGGCTGTTTGCCAGTGAGAACGAGCGGCAACAGATTGGCGCGCGCAGTGTAAAGCGCCGCCGTCCAGCCGGCGCAACCGGAACCGATGATGACCACTTTTTCCATAGGCGGGCGCAAGGTAGTGCGGGCGGGCGGCGGATGCAAGTTCGGCAGCGTGATTTGAATTTGCCGGATGCGCCGTTTGCGGCTTTACTGGCGGGAATGAAGCGTTCCACTGTCACGTATCTGGCCGGAATGGCCGTCGGCGCATTGTGCGGGAGCATCCCGACGGAGGTTCAGGCCCAATCCGCCCCGACCAATCTCTGGGTGCTCGACTTGTCGAAGTACGTTGTCTCATCGTCGCCGGCGCTGGCGCCCGAAGGGACGGTTTATCAGGCAAGTTTTGAAGGTAAAATGCTGGCGGTCACCCCGCAGGGCGACATCAAGTGGTCCTTCCAGATCAACTCGGAAATCAAATCGTCGCCGGCCATTGCGGACGACGGAACCATTTATTTTGGCGCGCGCGACCGGAGACTTTACGCCCTCACGCCGCGGGGCAAACTCAAGTGGACCTTCAAAACCGGGGCGTGGGTGGATTCGTCTCCGGCCATCGGCGCCGACGGCACGGTTTATTTCGGGTCGTGGGACAATAATTTATATGCGCTCAATCCCGATGGCTCAAAAAAATGGGTCTTTGCCACCAGCAACATCGTGGTGTCCTCGCCGGCCATCGCTGCCGACGGCACGATTTATTTCGGGTCGCACGACAAAAATTTTTACGCCCTGAAACCGGATGGCAAACGATTGTGGTCGTTTTCAACCGGCGGTCCGATCATCTCTTCGCCCGCCATCGCCGCCAATGGCACGGTTTATTTCACTTCGTTGGATGGCAATCTTTATGCGCTGCACGCGGATGGCTCGGAACTTTGGCGCCTGCACACCGGCGGCATAACCGAATCGTCCCCGGTGCTGGATGAAAATGGGAACCTTTATTTTTCGGTCAGCGGTTTTGAAAATGGTCACGATATATCCGTCAGTCGCGACGGAAAAAAACGCTGGGATTGGTCGCTGCCGGTCTCGATCAGTGCTTCGCCGGCGGTGGCCGCGAACGGCTTGGTGTACTTTTCCGCGCCCTGGAGCAGACTGGCGGCGCTGCGGGCCGATGGGGTTGAGGAATGGAGAACCGCCACGGGATCAAACGTCAGCGCCTCCCCGGCGATTGGCGACGATGGAACCATTTTTGTGCCCGATGAAAGGTTTTTGTATGCGATCAATTCCACCAACGGTCTGGCCCCGCTCGCAAAAAGTTCGTGGCCGATGTTTCACGCCAACGCCCGTCACACCGGCCGGGTGCAGTCCGGGAATTAAAACACCGGCGCTCGCGGGTATTACAGCCGTTCGCGGCCGCCGAAACCGGTGTCGAATTCATGCCAGAATTCAACATCTTCCTCGTCCTGTTCCCAGCAGAGAAAAACCTCCTTGCCGCCGATGACGGCGGGAAAGTCAATCAGGCCGCGCTCGAGGTCCTTGATGAAAATCTCCCGGCGTTGAAACTCGGCGAGGACCTCCTGCATGTCCGCCAGCGCGCGGATCCAGCTGTTCACCGTGTCGCCGCCGATGTCATGCCCCTGCTCCGTCAGGCCGCTCAGGCGTTTGTCGTAACGCTCCAAGTCCTTGCGCAGCCGGTTGAGCAGCTCCAGCCATTTACGGATCTGCGGCAGCAGCGCCCGAGCCTCGTCGCGGGTGTAATGCTTGTTAAAACGTTGTTCCATGGGCGGAAAGCGCCGGGCTTGCGAAACAAAGACCGCTCGCGGCGGCGCGGTGGGCAACCGCACGCGAACGGATGAAGCACAATGCGCAGGGCGGAATTACTTCTGCCAGGTGCGCTTCTTGTGACGATTCAAGCGCAGCTTCTTGCGCCGTTTATGCTTGTTGATTTTGGCCTTGCGGCGTTTTTTGAGTGAACCCATAAGGTAACGGGGTGATGGATTAGTGGATTGCTGGATTAATGCAACTCAAATCTTTCAACCAGCCAGCCAGCCGACAATCCATTTTTTAATACACCACCTTGTTCAATGGATATTCAATGATGCCTTCCGCGCCGGCGGCCTTCAGTTGTGGAATCAATTCCCGCACGACCTTCTCGTCAATGATCGTCTCCACCGCCACCCAGCCCTTCAGGCTCAGATTGGCAATGGTCGGGTTGCGCAGCGCCGGCAGATTCCTGAGCAGGCTCTTGAGATCTTTCTCGGCGATGTTCATCTTCAGACCCACCTTCGCCTCGGCATCCAGCGCGCCCTTGAGCAGCATCGCCAGCGTCTCGATTTTTTTGCGCTTCCAGGCGTCCTTCCAGGCCTCGCGGTTTGCGATCAGCCGCGGCGTGGAACTCAGCAGCTCGTCCACTATGCGCAGCTTGTTCGCCCGCAACGACGACCCGGTTTCGGTCACTTCCACGATGGCGTCCACGAGTTCGTGCGCCTTGACCTCGGTCGCACCCCAGGAAAATTCCACCTCCGCTGTAACACCGTTTTTCTTCAGATATTTCCGCGTCAGGTTGACCACTTCGGTGGCGATGCGTTTGCCTTCCAGGTCCTTCACCGATTTCACGGGTGAATCCTCCGGCACGCACAACACCCAGCGGGCCGGGCGGCGCGAAACCTTGCTGAACAAAAACTCCCCCACCTCGTGGACCTTCGAGCCGTTCTCGATGATCCAGTCGTAACCGGTGATGCCGCAATCGAGATAACCGTGCTCGACGTAGCGGCTGATTTCCTGCGCGCGAATCAGCCGGATTTCCAACTCGTCGTCGTCCACATACGGAATGTAGGAACGGCTGCTGATCTGGATGTTAAAGCCGGCCTTGGCCATCTTTTCGATGGTGGCGTCCTGCAAACTGCCTTTGGGCAGACCGAATTTTAGTTTCTTGCTCATTTTGATGGTTTATGGCACGGCTGACTTGCTGTCCAGCCGGACGTGCGGCAGCGCGTCCCTACCCGTTCTATTTTTGTAAATCCCGCTTTGCGCGCGGACGTGAACACCGTTTCAACGATGAGCTCACGCGCGCAGCCGGACTAATTTGCCAACTCCGGTGAGGAAAAGCCACTTCTTCTTTTCAGGGCAGCCGCCTAATTTTAGACGGTGATCGCACCGCTACTTGGCGCTTTGAATCGTCCACTGGCCATCAATTTCCACCAGCACGAAGGCGTACAAACCCGAAGCCTCCACGCCGCCGTACCAGGTGCCAACGGCTTCGGACACGCCGTTGGTGGGACCCACGGCTTTCGCGCTCAGCAACAGGGCCGGTTTGCCCGTGGCCCGGTCAATCGGCGTCTCATTCGGCCGCAATACCGCCCGGCTGGC
Source organism: Limisphaerales bacterium (assembly GCA_052145735.1). Taxonomy (GTDB): domain Bacteria; phylum Verrucomicrobiota; class Verrucomicrobiia; order Limisphaerales; family UBA11358; genus UBA11358. Next base: position 1,192 of record JBKQOA010000035.1, on the reverse strand, counting down.
CGGCTTCAGGGGCGGGGCATGTTTCGGAAGTTTGTTGATCAATGCCGTCACCCGGTCATCGCTGCCCTGTAGAAAAATCGCGGCGTACTCGCCCTCCCAGGGATGTTTCTCCAGCAAATAACCGTAAACCGCCGCCTCGATCTTGAAGTCATCACTGGCCTCAAATTTTCGGCTGGCCTCCGGCGGCTTCACTTTGGCTGCCGGTGCCGGTTTGTGCGAGGCGCACCCGGCCAGCAGGCCAACGAAAATCACCGCGAAAATCGGAATCGTTTTCATAGACTTGCCTTTTTTATTCGTCCTCGCCGTCGTCCTCGTTCTCGACTTTGTATGACCTTCGAGGACGAGGAGGATTATGGTTTCTTGCCCATCACCCTTCGTCCCACCACCGAAATTTTCCCGCGCGCAATCGCCGCCACGCATTCCGGATACAACTCGTGCTCCGCCGCGTGGATGCGTTGGTGCAGTGTCTCCGGCGTGTCGTGGTCCAGCACCGGCACGGTCTGCTGGCCAATGATGGGTCCGCAATCCACGCCGGCATCCACAAAATGCACCGTGCAACCCGTCACCTTCACCCCGTGATCGAGCGCCTGCTTCCACGCCTCGAGGCCGGGAAATGACGGCAACAGCGACGGATGGATGTTCACGATGCGCCCTTCGAACGCGCGCAGAAAATCGCCCTTCAACACCCGCATGAAACCCGCCAGCACAATCAAATCCACCTTCGCCGCCTGCAACGCGGCCACAAACGCCCGCTCGGCATCCTCGTCCAGCTTGGTGCGGAATTTCCCCGGTGGGATGAATTGCGCCGGAATTTTCCGGTCCCGCGCCAGCGACAAAATCCCCGCATTCTCGACATCGCTCAGGACAATGGCCACTTCCGCCGGGATTTTGCCCGCCGCGACGGCATCGGCAATGGCGGCAAAGTTCGACCCTTTGCCGGAGCCGATCACGCCCAATCGAAATGGATTGCTCATTGCGATTTGAATAACAGAGTGACCCGTCAAAACAAGCGGAAAGGCAGGGATGGCAGATGGCTCTCAGGCAAACAGGACGGCGCGCTTGAATTTGTCTCAAAGCAATTTCTCGTCGGAGGGGCGAGTTATACGAGCCCCCTTTTCAGAGGCATTCAATGGGTCAGGGGCGCGTATAACTAGCCCCTCCGATACTTTTAATACAGGCTGGAAGCCTGGGC
>JBKQOA010000034.1:0-5529 GCA_052145735.1 Limisphaerales bacterium | reverse complement strand
ACTCGTCATAGACCAGGTAGGGATGGGCTTTGCGCAGATCGAAATCGACGCCGCTCCCGCGGAGGTTCGGGCCGCTGAGGCCGTAGTCAATGGCCGTTTCCCGCGCGATCAACCCCACGTCCCGCGTCCGGTCCACGAAGATTTTGTTGCGCGAGAGGAGTTTCTCGGTTTCGTCGATGTTGACGACCACTTCGTCGAGGAATTTGCGGCACTGGCCGATCCAGCCCGGCGGCAGGTCGCGCGCCAGCCCGCCGATGCGCGTGTAACTGGTGGTAAACCGCGCGCCGGTGAGCGACTCGCAGAGATTGTAAATTTTTTCGCGCTCGGTGAACGTGAGGAGAAAAACCGTCAGCGCGCCCACGTCCATGGCGAAACAGCCTACGCCAAGCAGGTGCGACGAAATGCGCGCCAGTTCGGCACAGATCACGCGGATGTACTGGCAGCGCGGCGGAAGCTGATCGTGAATGCCAAGCAGCTTTTCGACCGCGAGCGCGTAGGCGACATTATTGGCCAGGGGCGCGAGATAATCCAGCCGGTCCGTGTAGGGGACGAACTGGGTATAGGTCATGTTCTCGGCAATCTTCTCGTCGCCGCGATGCAGGTAACCGACATCCGGCGCGGCGCGGGTAATGATTTCGCCGTCCAGTTCGAGCACGATACGCAGCACGCCATGGGTGGCCGGGTGCGACGGGCCCATGTTCAGGACCATCTTCTCGCCCTGCATGTCCTGAAGCTCTTCAACGACCGACGCGGCTTGCGCGGCTGGGTCTTGAAACTCGATGTCTTGAACGTCAGACATGAAATCATTCTTCCGGCGTCCGCACGCGCGGTTCCCGCTCAATGGCGTCCTTGCCGCCCGGGGTGGTGACAAACGGCCCGCCTTCGAGCGGCGCGACCTGGGTAAAGGCGACTTCGGGAACTTGTGTCGGCTTGCCAGCCAGCGGGAAATCCTTGCGCAACGGAAAATACGGGTAGCCTTCCCACATCAAAATGCGGCGCAGATCGGGATGACCGCGAAAGCGGATGCCCATCATGTCGTAGATTTCACGCTCATGCCAGTCCGCCGTGCGCCAGACGCCGGTGACGGTCGGCAATTCGGATTTTTCCTCGCTGACATCAGTTTTGAGCCGCAATTCGCAGCGGTTGGTCAGGCCGCGCAAATGATAAACAACCGTCCAGCGCGGATCTTCGCCGTAATTGTCGAGGCTGCTGATGTCCACGAGGTAATCGAAGCCCAGATCGTTTTTGGCAAACCCGCACACCTCCGCGATCCGTTCCGCATCGGTCAGCCGGACCGTGGTTTCGCCGCGAAACCCGGCCGGTTCGGAGAGGAGTTCACCGAATCGGGCCTTGAGTTTGCTGGCTTGTTCGAGCGCGGTCACGTTTCAAAAATAAACCACCGATGAACATGGATAAACGCGGTTGAAAAGCAATTGCGAGCTGCCTCCAAATGATCCGTGTCCATCTGTGTGATCCGTGGTTGAAATTAAAATTCAAATCAAGCCGCTGTTTTCTTCAGGGTTTCCAGCAGCGGCTCCTGTTGCACCTGGTTTTGCAGCTTCATCAACGCATCGAGCAGGGCTTCGGGCCGGGGTGGGCAACCGGCCACATAGACGTCCACCGGCAGAATGTTGTCCACGCCCTGCAGGACGGCGTAACTGCGATACATGCCGCCGGTTGAGGCGCACGCGCCCATGGCGATGACCCATTTCGGCTCGGCCATCTGGTCGTAAATGCGCCTGACCGCCATGGCCATCTTGTAGGTGACCGTCCCGGCAACGATCATCACGTCGGACTGACGCGGTGAAAACCGCATTACTTCCGAGCCAAAGCGGGAAATGTCAAACCGGCTCGCTCCTGCGGCCATCAGTTCAATGGCGCAACAAGCCAGCCCCATGGGCATGGGCCAGAGCGAGTTCTTGCGAAACCAATTCAAGGCGGCGTCAACGCGGGTGACAATGACGTCGCCTTCAATCTTGGAATCGTAGCCGATTTCACTCCATGCTGGCATAAACATGCGCCTCAAAAAGAGGCGCCAAGCCCAACATAATCAACGGTTACAATGGGAACAAGTTAAATTGTGAATTTTTTCACAAAGTTTCGCTCGCGGAAATTTTCACGTGAATTTAACAATGCTGATTGCGACATTTCTGTTATCAACTTGCGCTTGTGGGCCGGGCCAGATTGCGTAGAATCAACAAACGCGGTTTAAACGATGAAAACCTTTGCCGAACTGAATTTCTCGGGGCGACTGATTGCCGTCGAAGGCCTCGACGGGTCAGGCAAGTCCACGCAGATTTACCTGCTCAAGCGCTGGCTGGAGGCCGAGGGCATCAAGGTCTATTTCAGCGAGTGGAACTCGTCGGAACTGGTGAAGTCGGCCACCAGCAAGGGCAAAAAGCGCGAACTGCTCACGCCCACGACGTTCAGCCTCATCCATGCCACCGACTTTGCCGACCGTTACGAGCGCCATCTGCTGCCGCTGCTGCGCGCCGGCTACGTGGTCCTGTGCGACCGTTATGTTTTCACCGCGTTTGCGCGCGACGTGGTGCGCGGTTGTCCGCCCGAGTGGGTGCGCGGCCTTTACAATTTCGCGGCCCAACCCGATCTCACCATTTTCTTCAAGGCCGACCTGGAGGTGTCGCTCAACCGGATTCTTGAAGGCCGTCCGAAGCTTAAATTTTTCGAGGCCGGCATGGACTTGCGCCTGTCGTCCAATCCCTACGAAAGTTTCCGCATCTTCCAGGGCCGCATTCTGGAGCAATACATGGCCATGAGCGGCGAATTCAACTTCGTGGTGATGGATGCCAACCTGCACGTGGAAAAGCAGCAGGTGCTCGTGCGCCGGCTGGTGGCCGAGCATATCGATTTGAAAAAATTCAAACGCCGCCGGCCGTTGCCGCTGCCGCCAACAACCCCGCCGGACAGCCCGGCCTTGGACGTGGAGGAGGATGCCGCCGCATGAACATGAATTCCGAGCCCACCAATCCCTGCCGTCGATTTTACGGGCATGGCATACCCGGGGTCCGGTTGGAGGAACTCACCGGCCGGTTGATTGTGGTCGAAGGCGCGGACGGCTCGGGCCGCTCCACGCAAATTGCGCGGCTTGTGGACTGGCTCGAAACCAACGGGCATCCGACGGTGCAGGTGGGTTTGAAACGTTCCACGCTGGTGAGCTCCGAACTTGAAACGGCGCAGCAGGGGAACATTTTAAGCCGGACGACCCTGAGTTTGTTTTACGCGACGGATTTCGCCGATCAGTTGGAAAACATCATTTTGCCGGCGCTGAAGGCGGGCTTCATCGTGCTGGCCGACCGTTACATTTACACGCTGATGGCGCGCGACATGGTGCGCGGCATGGACGAGGCCTGGCTGAAAAATCTTTATGGCATTGCGCCCGAACCGGACGTGGTGTTTTATCTTTCCGTCGAGCCCGAGGAACTCGTTCAGCGCAATCTCGCCAAGAAGGCCACCCTGGATTATTGGGAGAGCGGCATGGACCTCGGCCTGTCGCGCGACATGTTTGACAGTTTTGTGAAATATCAGACCGCCATTCAGACCGTGTTCCAGAGTCTGCAAAAGTCATACGGCTTTTACATGGTTGACGCCAATCGCTCCATGGATTCGGTCACCAAGGAATTGCGCAAACAAATCGGCGCGTTGTTGGACGAGAAATAGGAATCAAACGCCCGGCGGCGGGTTGGTGGGCGCAGCCATTGGCGGCTCGTTTGTCGCCGGCGGCGGGCGATGTCCTGGCGGTCGAAGCTGTTTCATCAACTCTTCAAACTTTTTCAATTGCGCCGGCGTCAGCTCGGCGCGAATTTGCTGGTTCACGTCCTGTATCACCTTGCGCATTTGCGGCGCGACATTGGTCCAGATCACCCGGTTGCGTTCCTGGCCCTCGGCAACGATTTTGGCGATGTTGTTGCTTTGTGCCATTGTGAGATGCAGCGAATCGTTGAGGTGCCGGACGAATTCCTTGCTTAAGCGTTCTGCCAGTCGCGGGAGGGGGATCTCTGGCTTGACGGCGGATTCATGATTATCCGACGGCGGACGGGCATTGGAGGCGGCGGGCGGCGGCTCAACCTCCCCCGGCTGTTTATCGGTTACATGATTGACCAGCAGTCCCCCGGTAATTACGCCGGCGCCAAAAATCACCACGGTCGCCAGGATGATTTTCCAGGCATTCATTGGATCTGGTCGCCCTGGTCCACGGACGCCAGCAGCGTGTTTTCAAGATTCTGGGAAAGGTTGTTGGCGTTTGCCGGAGCCGCTGGATTGAAAAACGCCCACGCGCCGAGCAGCAGCGCCACGGCCACGCACGATGCTGCCGCCTGCCAAAATCCGCGCACCCACAAGGCCAGCCGGTCCGTCGTGGTGCGGGCCGCGAGCAGGGCCATCACGCGCTTTTCAAAAGCGTACGGCACATGGTCCCCCGGCGGATTCGCCCGGGCGGCCGCGATTAATTTGCGCTGCAATGACTGCCAATTGTGCATAAACACCACATTACTTCAGACGTGGCCCCGCGATAATGGGTTACAGGATCACAAATACTTGTCCCGGGCCATTTGGGCCAGAATCTTTCGCATTTCCGCCCGGGCCCGAAACGCGCGCACTTTCACCAGCGGCACCGACCAACCAGTAAGCTGGGCGATTTCCTTGACCGAACGGTCCTCGATCTCCAGCAGGGTGATGACCAGCCGCGCCTGGGGTGAAAGCCGTTCCAGTATGTGCCCGATGAGCAGCCTGGCCGCCTCCGCGTTTTCGGAGGCGGTTTCCGGCTGCGCGACAAACCGCTCCAGCCAGTCGTTTTCCGGCTCGGTCAGATCCGAAAACGACGACTCGCGATTGCGCTGATGACCGCGCAGAAAATCGTAACAGGTCCGCACCGTCAGCCGCATGAGCCAGTGCTCGAACGGCGCTTCGCCGCGGAAGCTTTTGAGTTTGTCGAAGGCCTTGAGCCAGACCTCCTGTGCGATGTCCTCGACTTCGCTATCCCGGCGCGCATAACGGCGCGCCGTGGCAAAGACGCGCGGCGAATATCGTTGCACCAAAGGCTCAAAACTGGCGGCATCGCCCCGCAAAACGGCGGCGATCAGGTCCGCTTCGGTACGTTCCATCGTTGCGAGTCTGCCAAAAACCAGTTCGCGGCCAAGGGCAAAAGCCGCCCGGCTCCGGCGGGTCAAGACCGGGTGATGTGCAGGACCGACTCCAGATCGCGGGAGAACTGCGTGATGGCCTCGATGATTTTGCGGGGCTGTTCGTGCAATGTGCTCCACATGTGTTCGGTGGTGGCTGGCCGGCGGCGGATCAGTTCCGCGGTGGCGGCAATCAGTGAAAGGCTGTTGTTCAGGTCATGGCGCAAGGTGGTGAGTTTCCGGTTCAACTCACCGATTTGCTCCACGCTCAAGACGACGGGTTTGTCAGGCAAGGCCATGATGAAATAATTGTCTGCGTTCGGGTGTCTAGCTAGCGGGTTTTGTGCCAGAACCGCAGAGAATTGGAGCGAGCGAAGGGATTCGAACCCTG
>JBKQOA010000033.1:0-8374 GCA_052145735.1 Limisphaerales bacterium | reverse complement strand
ATTTTCTCCGTGATTGCGGAGGAGGAAGGATTCGTCGGCAGCGTGGTCGTGATCACGCTCTATGCGGTGGTTCTCTTCACCGGATTGAGAATCGCCGGCCAGGCGCGCGATCGCCAGGGCAAACTCGAGGCGGTGGGCGTCGTGACGCTCATCTTCAGCCACGTCTTTATTAACATTGGTATGAACATTCGCATCATGCCCGTGACGGGCGTCCCACTGCCGCTGCTTTCCTACGGCGGATCTTCAGTGTTGTGCTCGTTGATCGCACTGGGCCTGATGCAAAACGTATATATCCATCGAAAAGGATACTGACTATGAGCACTAACAATTTTTCGCGGCGACGCCGCGGAATGCGGTTCCGGCCCAAGGGCGGCCTCGGCCAGAACCAGCAGAAACCCGACCGCGAGGCCGTGCAGGCCCGCGCCGAAGTGGTGACCGAACAGGGAGGCAACGAGGGGGTGTTTGAAAAACGGCACGCGCACGAAATCGAACGCGCCGAAAACATTGCCGCCGGCCTGCCGCCGCAGGGACCGCCGCCGCCGGCCCCCGAACCGGTGGCACCGGCCGTCACCACCCCACCCCCCCCCGCACCGGTCGCGGAGGAACAATTCGAGCCGGTGAAAATCACCGAGCGGCCGAAGGGATTGATTGAAACCATCAAGACCGCCGCGGACAACCTCGTCAAGAAAGTCCAGCGGTTGATCCGGAAGGAAAAGCGGGTCTGCAAGGAGGTCGTCATCAACGCCGAGACGCTCGAAACGCGCGTCGCGGTGACGGAGGACGGCAAGCTCGAGGAATTCAACATCGAACGCACCACCGAGGAACGCCTCGTGGGCAGCATCTTCAAGGGCAAGGTCCGCAACCTCGAAGACGGTCTCAAGGCCGCGTTCGTGGACATCGGCTTCGAAAAAAATGCCTTCCTGCATTACTGGGACATCGTGCCGAACCAGTTCGACAGCGGCGTGGAAATCGTCGAACGCGAAGGCCGTCGGCGCGACCGGCCGAAGATCACGCAAAAAGACATCCCGCGGCTCTATCCGCCGGGCAGTGAAATCATCGTGCAGGTCACCAAAGGCCCGATCGGCACCAAAGGTCCGCGCATCACGACGAACCTCGTCCTGCCCGGCCGTTTCCTGGTGTTGCTGCCCAATTCCGACCAGTCCGGCATTTCGCGCAAGATTGAAAACCCGGAGGAACGCAAGCGCCTGAAAAAAATCCTGCGCGAACTGGCGATTCCCGACGGCATGGGCGTCATCATGCGCACCGCCGGCGAAGGCCAGCAGAAGCGTTATTTCATCCGCGACCTGGCCTTGCTGCTGGAGGAATGGAACGGCGTGCAGGAGCGCATCAAGAAACAGCCGCCGGCCACGTGCGTGTTCCAGGAGCCGGATTTGATCGAGCGCACCGTGCGCGACTTTTTGACCGAGGACGTCGAACGCATCGTGGTGGACAATCAAAAGGACCATGACCGGATGCGCGACATGGTTTCCAGGATTTCCAAGCGCGCGGCCAACAAGGTGAAACTCTACGCCGAGGCGCAGGCGATTTTCGACCGCTTCAACATCAGCAAGCAACTGGAGAATGCCTTTTCCCGCCAGGTGCATTTGAAGAGCGGCGGCTACATTGTCATTGACGAAACCGAGGCGCTGGTGGCGATCGATGTGAACACGGGCCGGCACAAGGGCAGCCGCGACCAGGAATCCACCATCCTGAAGGTGAACCTCGAAGCCGCCGAGGAAATCTGCCGCCAGCTCCGGCTGCGCAACATGGGCGGGTTGATCGTGCTCGATTTCATTGACATGAAGTCGCGCCGTGACCAGCAGTCCGTGTATCAGCGCGTCAAGGAAGGCCTCCGGCGCGACAAGGCCAAGACGCACATCCTCCCCATCTCGCAACTCGGCCTGATGGAGATGACACGTCAGCGCCACACCGAAAGCGTGCGGTCGGCGGTGTATGACGACTGCCCGTATTGCAAGGGCCGCGGCAAGGTGAAGAGCGTCGTAACCATGAGCGTGGAAATCCAGCGCAAGCTGCAGGAAATTCTGAAGAAGCGCGAACGGGACGAATCGGATTTCCAACTCCGCATCGTAGTGCATCCAACGGTGCTGGAACGGCTCCGCACCGAGGACGAAAAGCATCTCATCGAAATGGAGAAACGCTACTTCGGCAAGCTGTCGTTCCGGGCCGACACCGGCATGCACGCCGAACAGTTCAAGATTGTGAATGTGGAAAACAACGAGGAACTGGCCAGCGTCGGTTCCTGATAATTCCCTCAAATAGAAAGGCGCCCGGCGATTTTTCGGCGGGCGCTTTTTTTGTGCCTTCGCCGGCAGCCCGGCCCGGCAGGTTGTGGATTTTGGGCTTGGGTTGAAGGGCTTTTTTGGCATTGTGCCACGGATGCTGTTTCCCCCGAAGCTGGATGTGAAAGCCCGGACGGTGGGCGATGATCCCTTGCTCACGCCCGGCCGGTTTGTTGCGTTGCTGGCGGTACTGACGCTGGTATCGTTTCCCCAAGTCTTCCTCGGGTCGCAAACGTTTATTTACAAGGATTTTGGTCTTTTCTCCTACCCGATTGCGTATCATTTCCGGGAAAGCTTCTGGCAGGGCGAGATTCCACTGTGGAACCCGTTAAGCAATTGTGGCGTGCCGTTTCTGGCGCAATGGAACACACAAGTGCTCTATCCACCGGCGTTGTTTTACCTGCTCTTTCCCCTTTCGTGGTCATTGGGTGTGTTCTGTCTGTTGCACCTGTTTTGGGGCGGCTGGGGAATGTTTTTACTCGCGCACCGTTGGACGCACAACCGCTTTGCCGCCGCTTTTGCCGGCATTGTCTTTTCCTTCAATGGACTCATGCTGAACAGTCTCATGTGGCCGGCGACCATTGCCGGTCTGGGCTGGATGCCCTGGGTGGTGTGGCTGGCGGAGCGGGCCTGGCGCGAAGGGGGAAGAACGGTGGTGATGGCCGCCTTTGTCGGTGCGTTGCAAATGCTTTCCGGGGCAACGGAAGTCATCTTGTTGACGTGGTTTTTAATCGGCACCCTGGGCCTCTTCGAACTCGTCCGTGGTGAACTGCCGCGCGGGAGGACGTTTCTGCGCACCGGCCGGGTGGTGCTGTTGATCAGCGGGCTCTGCGCCGCCCAGTTGCTCCCGTTTTTTGATTTGCTCCACCATTCACAACGGCAGGGATGGGGGGATTCGACGTTATGGCCGATGCCCAAGGACGGCTGGATGAATTTTTTTGTGCCACTGCTTCACTCCCATCTGCAACAGGGCGTCCATGTGCAAAACGGCCTGTACTGGACGTCTTCCTACTATGTGGGGGTGGCCACGGTGGCGCTGGCCTTGTGGGCGACTTGGCGGTTGCGACACCCGCGCGTCTGGCTGCTGTCGGCCATCACCGGGTTCTGCCTCGTGCTGGCGCTGGGTGACGCGACGGCGGTTTACCATTGGTTGAACGGGCACGTCAGCGCGATTGGCCTGATGCGATACCCGGTCAAGTTCCTGGTCCTGCCGGTGTTGGTCCTGCCGGTGCTGGCTGCTGGGAGCCTCGCAGAATGTCCCTCCGGCTCCGGCAAAACCTGGGGTCTGATTTGGATCATGGTCGTGGCGCTGATACTGGGCGTCCTTTGGTGGGGACATCATTTTCCACAAGCCGGTGATGACGGGGCAATTGCATTGGCCAACGGTTTGATCCGGGTGGCCTTCTTCACCGTCATTATCGCAGGGATGTTTTTCCTGGGAAACATTTCCCGACCCGGGCTGCGCCGGCCATTGCAGTTTTCGCTGCTGCTGCTGGTCTGGTTTGATTTATATCAACATGAATCGCTGCCGCTGACGATTGACCGCATCATCTACCGGCCGGACCTGCCGCGGGCGATCTCCGCACCGCAACCGGGCCAGACGCGGGCGATGATGCCGGTGGCCGTGCATGACCGGTTGATTTTCACCTACCTGCCCGACCCGGCCGAGGACTACCTGAACCAGCGCTTTGCGCTTTTTCTGAACTGCAATTTGCTCGAGGACATTCCCAAGTGCGACGGTTTTTTTCCGCTCTACCCGGCGGCTCATGCCGTGCTCTTCTACAACGCCACCAACGAGTCGTTGCTTGATTTCCTGGGCGTGTCCCAGATCGCCCTCCTGGAGACAAACAAGCTGTCCTGGGTGTCGCGTCCGGCCATCATACCGTTGCTTACTGGAGGGCAAAAACCCTTGTTCGCGGGCAACGAAATGACCTTGCAACTGCTTGCCCGGACGAATTTCAATCCGCGCCGGGAAGTCTATTTGCCGCCGGAGGCGAAGGCCTTCATTGCCGCCACCAATGCAGCGTCGGTAAAAATTTTGTCGACCCGGTTTTCCGCCCAACAGATTGAAGGCGAAGTCGAGGCTGACGGGCCCGCAATGCTGGTGGCGGCACAAACGTACTACCATCCCTGGCGGGCCTATGTGGACGGCAAACCAACGCCGTTGTGGCGGGCCAATTACGCCTTTCAAGCCCTGGAAGTTCCCGCTGGTTCCCATCGCGTGAAATTGGCCTATCAAGACCGGCGATTTCATTTCGGCGCAATTATCTCGCTGACCGCGCTGGCCGGCTGTTTGATTGCCTTTTGCGTACCCTCCCGGCGGCGGCACGTCCAGCCCGGCATTTCTGCGGACCAGACGGCGTGAACGACGGGCGTTAAAACACATTAACGGGGCCGGCGAAAACCCTTTGACCCTCATGGCCAAGCTTCCCCATTTACTGATGAATCAAACGTGTCACGTTTGAACCCGCCAGCTTCAGCGGCAAATCAATTTTTTATAATTTACCCTTGGTGCTGGGCAACTGGCCGGCGATGCGCGGGTCATGCCGGCAGGCGGCGTCCGTCGCACGGGCAAACGCCTTGAACAACGCCTCGACGATATGATGCGGCTCGTCGCCGTAGAGCAGTTCCAGGTGCAGGTTGCAGCGGGCTTCGTTGGCGAAGCCCTGGAAAAATTCGCGTGCCAAGCCGAAACGAAACGTACTCGACATGTCCTGGGATCTTTCGGAACGGGCGACACGCTTCTGGGAAAAGGCATCCAACCCGCGCCAGACGAGATGTGGCCGGCCGCCAAAATCGATGACGCAGCGCGCGAGGCATTCGTCCATGGGCACGTACGCTTCGCCGGTGAGCGGGTTTTTCGGATGAAACCCCGTGCCGTAGCGGCGGATGCCTTTTTTGTCGCCCAACGCCTGGGCAAATGCCTGGCCGAGCGCAATCCCACAGTCCTCGACCGTGTGATGCGCATCCACTTCGAGGTCGCCCCGGCAACGGAGCCTTAAATCCATCGTCGCATGTCTGGCGAACAGCGCGAGCATGTGGTCGAAAAAAGGGATGCCGGTCTTGACCGATGATTTACCGCGCCCGTCGAGGTTGAGGCTGACGGCAATGCGGGTTTCTTTGGTGTGGCGGGAGATTCGGGCCTGCCGGGCTTTCATGGCGGCCATTAAAACAAACTGTGCCGGAGAAAACCAAGCGCAATCGCGCAGTCATTGGGGCCGGGCGGCCGGGGTATTCGTTTGCCCCGCCATTTTCGCTTTGATTTCATCAATCTGCTGTTGCAGGAATTCGGGCGCCGGTGAAACTTTCTGGGCGGCCTGGAACCATCGAATGGCGTCCGGGTAGTTGCCGGCTTTCCGTTCCAGGTTGGCGAGGTTCACGGTGATTTCGTCAAAACCGAGCTTGTTTTCCTTTTGGAGCGCGGGATCCTGTTTCATGAAGCAGTTGAGGGCAAGCTGCCAGACGTTTCGCGCGCGGTCGATGTCCTGATAAGTTTGATAATAAAGCCGGCCCAGACTGAACAGGATTTCGTAGTTGCCGGGATTGTTGCGGAGTCCTTCGCGGAGAAAGGCCTCGGCTTCCCGCGGTTGGTGGAGGTGCTCACATAGAAAGTATGCCCCCACCGTATAGGTTTCAATCATCTGCGGGTCCATGTCCGCAGCCAGCCGGAGCCAGGGCAGAATTTCACGTTCGTGGCTGTGCTCCAGATGCGTGTGCTCGGTGATGCGAAAGTGGCGGCCAAACCGGTCGATCCAATCCTTCGGTTTGCCCAGGAAGTCCTCCTTGAGTTCGTCTTCCGGACTGTCGGTATGGCCGTGGCTTTCGGCGACGATTTCCTTCGGTCCTTCCTCGCGCAGGTCGAAAATGGACGGATAATAACCGCTGTGGAAATACACATCCGCCATGGTGAAGAACTGGTTGGCGAACATCCGCCGGCCGTCGCCAAACAGCAGGCTGAAGACGTTGCTTGATTTGGAGCGGTCGCTCCAGGCCCCGGCGCGGGGTTCGAGGGTGGTCGCCAGGGTGAAGCAGACCGTCAGCACAAGTGCCAGAACCAGAGGCGGGGAAGCTTTCATCCGGTGTTCAAATTTTTGCGCCGGAAACCCAGCCAGGTGAGCAGCAAAAACAAGCCGGTGTAAGCCGCGGCGTAGAGCGTGGCCAGCACGCAATCCCACCAGTTCACCAAGCCCCAGTCATAAATCACCCGGTCACGGATATCGAACCATTCCAGGTGCGGAATCAGGAAATAAATCGTGTAGAAGATGGTTTGCAAGGGCTGCGACTGGTGGAGCGCCACCGTGTTCAGATGCCCTCCGACCAGCAGGATGCTGGCAACGGCGATGAAACAGATCGTGGTGGTGGATGACGGCGCGGCGGTGACGATCGAGCCGAGCAGGGACAGGGCGATGACCACGGCGAGCATGGCCCATTGGAGCCAGATGGCCTGCAGATAACTGAGCCACGGCCAGTTTTGTTCACGGGATCCGGTGATGACGGCAAAAAACAGATAGAAAACGAGCAGCGCAATGCCGGTGGCCAGCCAGCAGCCGAGAAATTTTCCGACGATGACCTGCCAGCGTGTGACCGGTTTGGCCAGCAAGGGGAAAATGGTGCGGCTTTCGCGTTCGGCCGGAATCTGGCGCGCCGTGGTGATGATGGCGATCAGCAGCCCTGAAACCCAGATGAGCAGCAGGCAGATGTCCTTCACATAGCGCACAATCTTCGGGTCATGGAAGAAATTGACCATGCCGGTGGCGATGGTGATGAGCGCGGTGAGGACAAACAGGACGTAGAAGTCCTTGCGACGATACAGTTCCTTGATGACGACGCCAGCCAATGCCCAGATCGTGTTCATGACGTGGATGGTAACGGGTGGCCAATGATGTCCAGAAAGGCCTTTTCCAGATTGGCCTGGTGCCGGGCGACGAGATCGCTGACGCTTCCCGCGGCTTTGAGTTCGCCCTGATTGATGATGGCCACGCGGTCGCAAACCGTTTCCACCTCGCCCAGTTCGTGTGACGAAAAGAACACGGTTTTGCCCTCGTTTTTCAGGCGTTGGATGATTTCGCGGACTTTCATGCGGCCCAGCGGGTCAAGGCCACTGGTGGGTTCGTCCAGAATCAAGAGATCGGGATTGTTGATCAGCGCCTGAGCCAGGCCGACGCGTTGCTGCATTCCCTTGGAGTAGGATTTAATGGGGCGTTTGCGGGCGTGTTCCAGTTCCACCAGCTTGAGCAGTTGGTCAATGCGTTTGTCCGTTTCCGTTCGCGACAGACCGAAAATGCACGCATAAAACCGGAGCAACTCCTCGGCGGTGAGAAATTTATAGTAATACGTCATTTCCGGCAGGTAGCCGATGCGCTGACGTGCGATGGGCTGGCGCACATCGATGCCGAAAAGATACGCCGTGCCGCGGGTGGGCGGCACGAAACCGAGCAGGACATTGATGGCCGTGGTTTTGCCCGCGCCGTTCGGTCCCAGAAAGCCGAAAACCTCGCCTTCATTCACCTCCAAGTCGAGGCTGAGCAAGGCGACCTTGGTGCTCTGCCGAAACTCGCGGCTGGTGAATTCAACCCGCAATTTCTCCGTTTTTAAAATAACGCTCATGCCCGGCTTGAATGACACGAAATAATGGTCCTTGTCCTACTGCAAACGGTCTGCGAAGTCAACTGCCGCCGACGCCATTTCCGACTGGTTACGCGTAAAAAAATGAAAGGCCGGAAACTTTCGCTTCCGGCCCATGAATCAACTTCCGTATTGATGGACTGATTACGGCAGAATGTGATTCGGAGTGACGGTGTCACTCAAGTCACAAGTCGGGGCATTGCCCACCGTGGTGCAGGCGTAATTGCCACCTGCCGGACAAGGCGGAATGCTCTGGTTGGCATTCAGCTTGATGTAAGGCGTCAGGTCGGTCGGATAGTTGATGGAGCCACCGGTCGTTTTGTGGTTTTCCAGCGCGAATTGCTGTGCTGCGGCGTCAATTTGCCGCAGGTTGTTGATGCAGGCATTGGCCTGGGAAGTAGCACGCGCCTTCACGAAGTTGGGAATGGCGATGGCTGCCAACAGGCCGA
>JBKQOA010000032.1:0-44082 GCA_052145735.1 Limisphaerales bacterium | reverse complement strand
CTCAACGAGCAGGTCGGGTTGTTGCCTACCGTGGCGCAGGCGTAGCTGCCACCTGCCGGACAAGGCGGAATGCTCTGGTTGGAGTTCAGCTTGATGTAAGGCGTCAGGTCGGTCGGATAGTTGATGGAGCCACCGGTCGTTTTGCCTCTTTCCAGCGCCATTTCCTGGGCCGCAGCATCGATCTGGCGCAGGTTGTTGATGCAGGCGTTGGCCTGCGAGGTGGCACGGGCTTTCACGAAGTTGGGTATCGCAATTGCCGCCAACAGGCCGATGATGGCCACGACAATCATGATTTCCACCAATGTGAAGCCTGCCTTGCGGAGGACCTTAGTATTTTTCATGTATTTTTCTTTCCATTTGTTGCGGCGTGAACAAGCCAACAGGCGGGTTACAATGATTACATTTTGTTCACTCATTGCCTGTTGCAACCGCAGCTTATTTCTAGGTTAGCACTCTCGATGCCAGCGGCAACTTGGAAAATCATACATTTTAATCCTCGTGCACAAGGTCAGCCAATCCTATGCACTGGCCAAGCAAAGAATGATTCAAAGAAACAGAAATGTCTGATCCATACGGGAAAATCATCACGCAGGGGTTACTCCAGTGTCTCAACTTGAAGCGTCCTGTCGGATTTTAAGACAGCGGGAAAACAAGGCCTTGCACCATAAAATCAATCTGATTTTGCCACATGGGCCGGGGTTGACCAGAGGATATGATGCCTGTGTTTTAGTGCGCGTCCTGATGCGCGCCGGCGGATTGAATAACGGCATCAAATGCCGGTTTGGGCTGGCCATCGCGGTTGAATAGCAGCGGATATGCGGTGCGACCCTTGACCGGCCAGTTGTTCAGCCAGGAATCCGCGTCGGTCACGCCCCAAAAAGTCACCCGGCTGATCGTGTCATGATGTTTGACGAACACCGCGAACAGATCGGCATATCGTTTCGCCAGCGCCTGCTGCACGTCGTCCGGCAGGCCATTCGTGTAAGGATTCAGTTTTGCCTGCAACGCAAAATTCAGGGATATATCCGCCGCTTGGGATTGCGTCGGCGACGGCAGCAGATTCATGTCCAATTCCGTAATCATCACCTTCATCCCCACGCTGGAAAAGTCGGCGATGGTTTCATCGAGCTGCTGCGGTGTCGGCCAGCTCATGGAGTAGTGCCCCTGCAGTCCGACGCCGGCGATGTGAACGCCCTGCGACTGAAGTTTCTCAATCAACGCAATGGCGCCTTTTCGCTTGTGCTGGTGCTCCAGCGAATAGTCGTTGTAATATAATTCCGCCTGCGGGTCGGCCGCGTGCGCGAATTGATACGCCTTGAGCAGGTAGTCCTCGCCGATGATTTTTTCCCACGGTGATTTGCGCAGCGTGCCATCCTCGTTCAACGCCTCGTTCACCACGTCCCAGCCGCCGATTTTTCCCCGGTAGCGTCCGACCACGGTAAAAATGTGATTACTCATCCGGGCGAGCAGCGTGTCGCGGTCAGCCGGGTTGCCATTTTCATCCTGAAAAACCCATTTTGGCGTCTGTTCATGCCAGATCAAATTGTGACCGATGATGAACATTCCGTTTTTTTGGCCGAACTCGACGTACTGGTCCGCAGGCCCGAAATTATAGCGGTCCGGCCCGGGATGGATGGGCTGCCATTTCAAACAATTTTCCGGGCTGATGGTGTCGAACTGGGTCTGGATGATCGCGACGGCATTGGGGTTCTGGCCGCTGGCATACATTTCGTTAATTGCCGCACCGATGCGAAAGTCGTTTTTAAAGGCCGCTTTGAGGGTGGTTTGGGCTTTCATGCTGGTGTCAGCGGCGAGTGCCATCATGGTCATGATGGAAACGGCATTCATTTTCATGGAGTTTCAGAAGGCAGGGATGAGGGAGGCGATTTTTTTTCAGCGCTGATAATGCGATTCTATTTGCTGCCGTGGAAATCCCCGGCTGCCTTGATCACCGCGTCAAACGCCGGCTTCGGCTGCCAATTCCCGTCGAACAGCAGCGGACTGCCGTTTCGCCGCCAGGAATCGGCGTCGGTGACACCCCAAAACGTCACCAGCTTGACCACATCGCGGTGCTTGACGAACGCCTTAAAAAGACTGGCATATTGCCGGGCGAGTTTTTCCTGGACGGAATCTACCTGGCCTGCGCCGCCGGTGGCCTGGGCATTTTGGGTGATGTCCGCACTCTGATTGTTCTGGCCGGCTTGCGAGGCGTTGACATCCAGTTCGGTGATGTGAACGGGCAGCTTCAGGCTCGAAACGTCGGTGAGGAAGCTGTCTTCCAGGTCGAAGCTGGGCCAGGATAAGGTCGCATGGGTCTGGGAGCCGATGGCCATGACGGGGACGTGCTGCGCTTGCAGCGTTTTGATCAGCGTGATCAGGCGCTGGCGTTTGACCGGATTTTCGATGGAATAATCATTGTAGCGGAGGACGGCTTGGGGATCGGCTTCGTGCGCGTATGCAAACGCCTTCACGATGAACTCCGGGCCGAGAATGCGAACCCACGGCGACTGCTGCCGCAGCAGATTCGTGTCGGTGACGCTGACCTTGTCGTTCAACGCCTCGTTAACCACGTCCCAGATTTTGACCCGGCCCCGGTAACGGCCCACGACGGTCTGGATGTGATCGTGCATTCGTTGCAAAAGCAGGGCGCGGTCGGCGGCGTTGGTTCCTTGCAGCGGCCGGCCGTTCTCATCCCGGAAAACCCAGGCCGGCGTTTGCGCGTGCCACATGAGCGTGTGGCCGACGATGACAAGGTGGTTCGTTTCGCCGAAGGCAACGTAGGCGTCAGCGGCCGTGAAATCATAGCCATTGGTTCCGGGCCGGGGATGGACGCTATCCCACTTCAGGGCATTTTCCGGCGAGATGGCATTGAACTGCGAGGTGATGAGCGCCACGCCATGGGTATCCCCGCCGGTGAACTGCCGGTGGTTGACGGCGACACCGACGAGAAAATCATGCTTGAAGGCATCCTTGAGCGTCTTGGGCATGGTTTCCTGTCCCGGACGCGTGGCGCAACCGGCGAGCAGCAGCACGGCCAAAAACGGGAAGCAGCAGGCAGATAATGGAAATTTCACGTTTCGTTTAATTGGTTTGAGCGGCGAATTTTCTCCGGCGTTCAGCCAGTTCGTCGGCCATTTGTATGGTCACCCGTTTGTTGAGAGGATAAACGAGCAGCAGAATGGTGCAGACGGAGAACATGAGGCCGACGACGATGCCGACACAAACGCGGTAGCCATGAACGGCTTCCGGTGCCGTGGGGAATTGTGTGTCGTAATGGAAAAGGCCGGCAAGAATCCAGAGCAATCCAGCCGAACCCAGGGCCAGCCCGGCTTTCAGGGCGAAGCCGATCGTGGCAAAAACCATGCCGGTGAAACGGCGGCCGGTTTTCCATTCCGAATAGTCCGCACAGTCGGCGAAGATGGCCCAGATCAGCGGGATGGTCGGGGCATAGACGATCGAACCAACCACGGTCAGGGCAGCCATGCCATAGACATCCGTGGGCTTGAGCAAATAGGTGGCGAAGGCGTTTGCGGCGGAGAGCGCGAAGCCGGTGATGGCCACCGCTTTTTTTCCGAATCTCCGGGCGAAAGAAACCGAGAGGAAGATGACGATAATGGTGGTGGCTGTGCCGGTCATGTTGACGACGCTGTTGAAGACATCGGCAACATTGGAGGTGGCCATGTTGTCCCGGGAACCGTGGACGATGCAGCCCAGCCATTCGAGGATGCCGCCGGGTGCGGGGGCGCCCGGCGCGAGCGCCGGCGCGGTGAGACCGAACTTCTCGACGAAATCAAACATCGCCGCCTTGTCGGCGTATTGATGATAGTAGTAGTAATTCGCCCCGCCGCGCAGGGAAAGGATGCCGAAATGAATCATTGTCATTATCCACATGATTCTCCAGGGATTATTCTTGACCAGATCCTTGAAGTCTTGCAGCGGCGAAGATTTTTCCCTGACCATGGGCTGGATGCGTTCTTTGGCGGAGAAGAAGGTGATCAGGAAAAGCACGAGGCAAAGAGCGGCCCAGATGGACATGGTCATTTGCCAGCCGTAGGCACGGTCGTGACCCTGGGCGAACTTGGCCACCAGAGTCAGCGTAAAGCCGCCGACAATGAACTGGGCCACGTTGGCGGAGACGAATCGGAAGGAGTTGAGTTTGGTGCGCTCGTTCAAGTCGCCGGTCATGACCCCGCCCAGAGCCGAGTAAGGCATGTTGTTCATCGAATAGAGGGTCATGAGCATCGTGTTGGTGATTGCAGCGTAGGCGATCAACATGCCCATGCTCCAACCCTTCGGCGTGGTGTAGGCCAGAATCATCACCACCGCCCAGGGGATCGCGGTCCAGAGAACCCAGGGCCGGAACTTGCCCCAGCGCGTGCTGGTCCGGTCGGCCAGGACGCCCATGATCGGATCGAAGCAGGCGTCCCACAACCGCGGCCAGAGCAGGATGGCGGCAGCGGCGGTGGCGGTCAGGCCAAACACATCAGTATAGAAATTCGTCTGGAAAAGGATCATGGACATGAAGACGAAATTCGCGGCCCCGTCGCCGGCGCTGTAACCGGCTTTTTCGAAGAATGAGAGCTTTTGTTGGAAATGTTGTTCGGCCATATTTTTGCGGGTTGAATTAAATTCGTCACCGTCGGAATCACTTCAGGATGCGCCAACGATTCCAGACCGGTTAAGTTATTTCAACCGCAAAGTGATGGAGAATTCTACATGCAAAAAAACAACTTTAATCAATTTGCCTTGTCCGGGTCCGCGGGTTTCCCGTAGAAAAGGCTGCGCACAATACCGCCGGACGGCAACCGTCAGCCCGCCCGACCGGGAGGCCATTGGCCAATTATGATGAATGCACCAGACCGCACCGTTCCGACCGGCAGAACTGAAACCGCCGCCCAGCCGGCCTTGAAAATTGTTTTCAAAAACCACTTTTATGTGGGTGCCGCCCTCAGCCTGAATCAGATTTACGGCAAGGAGCCGGACGCGATCGCTGTGGTGGCAAGACATTTCAACAGCATCACACCGGAAAACATCCTGAAGTGGGAGGAAATTCATCCGGAACCGGATCGGTATAATTTCGATGCGGCAGACCGTTATGTCGCTTTTGGTGAGAAACACAAAATGCACATCATTGGCCATACCTTGGTCTGGTGGCATCAGACGCCGGATTGGGTGTTTCAGGATGCGTCGGGCAAGCCCTTGGGTCGCGATGCGTTGCTGCAACGGATGAAGGAGCACATCTTCACGGTCATGGGCCGTTACCGGGGCCGAATCCACGGCTGGGACGTCGTCAATGAAGCCATCAACGCGGATGGTTCCTGGCGGAAATCCAGATGGTATGAAATCCTCGGCGAGGACCATGTGGCCAAGGCTTTTGAATTTGCCCGCCAGGCGGATCCTTCAGCCGAACTCTATTACAACGATTTCGATTTGGAGAACCGGCCCAAGTGCGAAGGCGTCATCCGACTCATCAAGAACCTGCAGGCCAAGGGTGTCCGCGTGGATGGTATCGGCATCCAAGGGCACTGGTTCACGGACTATCCGCCGATGGAAGAGGTGGAAAACCACTTCCTGGCCCTGGCTCAATTGGGCACGAAACTGATGATCACCGAGCTGGACATCGGGGTGCTTCCGTATCATCCGCTGGAGTCAAAAATCGTGGACATTTCGTCTTTTGACCCCGCAACCCAGAAGAAACTCAATCCGTATCCGCAGGGTCTGCCGGACGCTGTTCAGCAAAACCTGGCCAAGCGTTATGCTGATCTGTTTTTACTTTTCCTGAAGCACCGGGACAAATTCAGCCGGATTACGTTTTGGGCCGTGCATGACGGCCAATCCTGGCGCAACTACTGGCCCATTACCGGCCGGGCCGATTATCCCATGCTGTTTGACCGGCGCTGCCAGCCAAAGCCCGCCTTTCATGCCGTCGTCAAAACGGCGTTGGGGAAAACTTGAAAAGACGGAGCGCCGCTACGCGGAATGCTTTTCCCGCAATCTTTTTGTGACATCCTCGAGCGTTCCCTTGAAGGGCCCGGGGGTTTCCATCTTTATCGAAACCAGCGCGGCCGCGAACTTCAGTGACTCCAGCGGCCCATGATCCAGCCGATGGGAAAGGTAGGCGGCGAAAGTCGTGTCGCCGCGGCCTGTCCGGCCCGAGACGTTGCTATTGGAGAATTTTTCGTAGTAGGTTTTGCCTTTTACCCGCGCCAGGACTCCTTGGGAGTGCGTAATCAGGGTCTCCGGGCAGCCCCACGATTCAACCATGATGGCGGCCTTTTCCAGATCCTCGGTGCCGGTCAGAATACGGGCTTCCACGACGTCCAGTTTGAGTTTATCCATCATGGCCGCGATGTCTTTTTTGTCCGCGACGTCGCTGAACTGAATATCGTGAGTGACCGGGGTGACGTGGCGAACGAAATTCTGCATGTCGGCCGACAGGCTGTATCCCCTCGCTTTCAGACCCTGCATGAGCGGCATGTCAAACTCGGTGTCCGAAATCCCGGCCAGGTGGACGCAGGTCGAGTCCAACTTCGGAACGTCCTTGATGAAAATCAGCCCGGCGGATTTGACGAGCGTCAGTTTGCGTTCATCGACATTCTCGGACTCGTGCAAAACCCGCGAATACGTTGTCTCCGCGCTCGGGATCAGGTAGGTGTCCACGCCCACCTCCTTCATCGGCTGCAGGATGGGCTCGTCTTTTTTGGCCATCTTCACGACGGCGGCAACTTTTTTGCCGACGCGGGCGTCCACCATGGCGCCGCATAAAACGGCGCTTCCCGGAGCGACGTGGGGCTTGCCGCCAAACGGGATGATCTCGTCATAGCACATGTGCCCCACAAACGTGATGTCATACTTCTTGGACATATCGATTTTTCCTTGATTGATTGTTGTCTGAAGCCGTTGTTTCCGCCTATTTCCCGTCTCCCGGGCCGGCCAGCAACCGGGGGAATAACGGCATCAAATCTTTCGGCTCAATCGTCATGGACCTGGTCCTGACCTGCAGGTTCTTGACCTGGTTCATGACCAAATGCGTCCAGACGGCCCCGGGCCGGGGATAGGCGGCGACGATGTAATGCGGCCCGGGCTTGGTTTCTCCCGCTTCCTGTTCCAGCTCGGCCCGGAGGTTGTCCGGCGTGACCATGGAATTGCCGTAGTCGAAGACGACCCGGTCCATGTGTTTGTAAACCTCTTTGCTCTCCTGGAACATGCCGTAATAATCCAGCAATTGCGCGAAGACGTAATTGGAAGTCGTGTAGACGTCCTTTCCCTGATCTGATTCCACAGGCTCGCCGTTCTCGGTTTTGCACATGGCCCAGCCCATGAAGGAGTGGTTGTTCCGGTAGATCGTCCTGAGGATCTTCTTTGCGCGGTCCTCCGGGATGAAAGGCTCTTCGCCGATAGAGATGAGATACCACAGGGCATCGAGCTGATTGGTCCAGACGTCGGTGTTTTTATTTCCAGTCTCGGGATCGAAACACGTGATGTAATATTCCAGCTTCTCGCCTTTCTTATTCTTAGTCTCGCGCCACAGTTTCTCGAGGCTGTTCCAGCCCTTGTCGAATACCTTCCTGATGTGCGCTTCGCCTTCCTTGTCCTTGAGCATCCCAGCCATCTTGATCATGGCTTGGCAACCGCCGAGGAATTGCGTCGCGTCGTAAGCATCCGCGCCAAAGAGCACCAGGTTGTCGAAGGTGTTTTTCACGTCATCAGGATAACCCTCGGGCAGCCCGTCGTCACCGAAATCGAGTTTCAGCAGGGATTCCAGGCCGAATTTGAGCGTCTCCCAATTCTTTTTCAGGAAATCCATGTCACCGGTGAACTTCACATTGCGCAACACCCGCATCATCAGCTTGGGAAACAAATCCACCCAGTAATTGTTGTTGTACCAGGCGTAGTCGCTCACGTTACGCAGGGGATGGCCCTTCGGCATGGCGCCCAGGTCGTGCGCGACGCTGCCCTTGGTCTTGAAGGCATCGCGAATTTGGGTCAACGACACGCCCTTGTATTCCTCGGGATGTTCCTGAAAATGCTTTCTGGCTTCGGTAAACGACGCATGATGATGGTACCAGCGCGGGGTGGGGTCCTCGGCCTGAATTGAATCGATGAAACCCTGGCACAAATCTTTTTCCACCCGTGGGAAAAGCATCAACAGCATCATCGAATACCAGTCCACATCCGACGGATCGATATAGGCATAATCGAAACATTCCAGGAACCGCGCGCGCTCCCAGCCTTTTTCATCTTCGACCCAGACTATGGCGTTCGACAGCGGGAAATGGAGTTCGTTCAGGATCAACCGGGTCAGGCGCAGGGCCCCGTCCCGGTCACCTTTGTAGGCGGCGCTGGACTGAATCGAATCGAAGATTCGTTTTTGAATCGCCACAGTCCGATCCTGCCATCGCGGATAGCTGCCCAGAGCAAGTTTGGCCATTGCCACGGCCCGCGACTGCTTATTCTTGAAGCTCTTGACGTATTTGCGCGCGAATTTTGCACCATCGATGTAAACCTGCTCGGGAAAGTCCAGCGCCACGGCCAGGGCAACTTTCCGAGTGGCCTTTGGCTCGACCGTGAAGGTGAGGCTGATCGCCGATCCGTAATCGCTGCGGAGGACGGGCGGCCGTTTTTCATAGAAACTGCCGTCGTTGTTGAGCAACAAATCCTGCTTGAGCCGGTTCAGGCAGAAATAAGGCTGTGTATCGATCGACACGCCGGGTGTGTCAGCCACCGCCAGCACCATGCGGTTGGGGGTCTCGGTGCTGCCCATGACGATACCACGGACGCCTTCGGACTCGAACACCTCGTGTACCTGGCCGTACACCGCCGCCGAGGAGACATAGACGCTGTCCTGGTCGGTCGGTTTGAGTTCCTTTTCCTGGAGATTGACCAGCGACGGGCGGGGGACGACCAGTGTGATGGTCTGGGTTTCTTTCGAGGTGTTTTCGACCTCGTACTCTTCCACCCCAATCGGCATCAGCGTCTGCTCGTTGCCCGAAAGCAGCGGCGATATGAGCCGGCGAATGATGTTGATCTTCCCGATTTTGAAGGCCATCTCCATTGAGGGTGTGGCAATGGTGAGTGAGACGTGTTTTTCGTCGATGGAAGGATGGTAGTAGTTGCCGGTCGCCGGGATGTCGTCGGGCAGTTCGGAGATTCCCGGCTTGGCCTGCGTAAGCATGGTGAGACTGTCGCCGATGCACACGATCGGCGCGGAACCGAATTGGACCGCCTTTTGGTTCAGCATGATGAGCCGGCCGGCATCGTTCAGGCGGTTATAGAGACCATAGGGGGAAATGCCAATCGAGCACGTGGGCGCGCCCTGCAAAGCCACCGTTTGGGGGAACTGCAGGGTCTTGGACATGCCTTGGAAATGCACCGCCATTTTGTTCTGTTCGTAAATGGCGGCGATTTGGGGTCCCGCGATGGTATAAATATCGCGCACGTCGAATGGGGTGGATTTGGGCATTTTACTCTCGCTGGTTGGTCGTTTGTGTTTCACCTGAGGCAGGACCCTGTATGCTCCAGAGTCCATTGCTATTCCGAGCGCCAGCTCGCAATCCTCAGATTTGGCACTGGCGCTCGGAATGATGATACTCGCTATGTGGAAAGGCGCATTATCCTAGCACTTCCCTCCCCACGGGTTGCCCGGTTTCGCTGCCGGTTTCTTGGCCGGCTTCTTCGGGGCAGCTGCGGGCCCCTGGTCGGGGAGGTTCTTTTCCGCACTCAGGTTGATCGGCATCTTCGTCGTCGGACTGGCCTTTACCGCTCCGAATAGAAGATCGGCGGCGACCCGGATTGAATCCGGTGAGCCTGAGAAATTGCAGACCACGGCATCGGCCTGGGTGGTTGTTCCTTTGCGGTAGGGGAAGTTCGTCACGACGACCACGGTATGTCCCGCGTCTTTCAACGCCTTCACCAGGTGTTGATTGTTGCCTCTCTTTTCGATGCGGGCGTAATAGTTCGTCATGACAACCATATCCGCCCCTTTGGCGAGCCGCAGCGCCTCTTCCACCTCCTCGTCGCTGGCGTGGAAAGCGGTATCATCCAGGATCAGGTTCATGGAATGTTTGGCCATCTGCTCGCAGAACATGTGCGGATGGCTGTACAGGTCCTTGCCCAGGAAGGAATAGGGAATCGCCTGTTCGACGACCAGGATCTTCTTGTCCTTTTTGAGCGGCAACAGTTTCTTGTCGTCGCGCACCACCAGAAGGGCCTTGCGGGCCACCTCCCACGAGAATTCGATGTTTTCCTTGCTCCGGACAATGGCCGTCGTCTGTTTTGGATCCATTTTACCGGCCTTTTCAAACAGGCCCTGGTCATATTTCATGCACAGGAGCCGGCGGACCGCGTCATTGAGCCGCTCTTCGGACAACTCTCCGCGTTCGATGGCGCTCTTGATGCCGAACAGGCACTGGGCGCGGGATTCGTCGTCCGCCTTGAGCAGGATGGTGTCCACACCGGCCTTGATCGCCATCGCACATGCCTGCGGCAGCGGCCACTTCTTCAGGATGGCGGCCATGCCGATCGCATCCGAAACGATGACGCCATCGAAGCCCATTTCTTTCCGGAGAAGATCGGTGAGGATCTTGGAAGACAGGGTGGCGGGATACTCCTTGTCAAAGGCCGGGAAGATCGTGTGCGCCGTCATCAGGGCCTTGGCGCCCGCATCGACACCCGCCTGGAAGGTGACCAGCTCGACCTCCTGCATCCGCTTCTTGTCCCCGCGGCACACGTCCAGTGTGTCGTGCGCATCAGTGGCCGAATCGCCGCGGCCGGCAAAGTGTTTGATGGTGGCGACGATGCCGGCGTCCTGATAGCCGCGCACCGTGGCTTGCACGAATTTCGCGCAAACCTTCGGATCATCGCCGAAGGAGCGCACGCCGATTTCGGGGTTCAACGGATTGATGTTGACGTCGCATACCGGGTGATAAAACTGCGTCACCCCGATGGCCGCCATCTGCTTGCCCATCACGTTCGCCACTTTGTAGGCCACATCGAGATCCCCGATCGCGGTCATGCCCATCGGCGGCGGAAACTGCAACACGCGGCCGGCGGTGTAGTCGTTCTTGAAGTCGCCTTCCATGTCGATGGTGACGTGCAGGGGGATTCCGGAGGGCCGGTTCATGGCGATTTCCTGCAGCCGGTTGAGGGCGACCGTCAGCTCTTCCGGAGTGACGCTCACGCCGAAGCTGCGATCGTCAAACCAGGTGTGCGCGATGTCGAAATAGTCCTTCGGCTTTTTGAAGTTGGGATCAACCTGCGAACGACCCCAGTAAAGGTTCTTGCAGGTTTCGAGCGCGTAGGGTTCCAGGCACAGGCCACCGGCGTGCAGCCGGGTGATCTGTTCGAAACCCGAAGGCGTCAGGTAAGCCCCGCGCCAGGTGAAGGTGAGGACCTGCCCGCATTTCTCCAGCAGGCTCATTTTCGCCAATTTGGCGGCGACAAAATCGTCTCTTTTTTTTGACATGGTGTATCTCCTCAGAATTATATTATTGATGTTTGTTATTTTATGTTTTTGGCCTGTTCGCACCAATCGCAACCGTCAGGTCCGACTCGGAGTTCGGGTAACGAAAAGAGCATTGACAGCCCCGCGCCTCGAAAGATTCCGGCTCGGTTATAAATTTCTCTGATTTTGGGTTTGGAATCACTGAGTGTCAATAGACGATGTTGCGATTTGCATGGAGAATCCTCCGACTTTGGTCGGGCATTTTGATCCGGTGGATGGGCTGGCATTCACAGGAAGGTCTTCAGACCGCTACGAGATGAGTTCCACGCCAGAAAAAGAACGGCTCCACTCTCGAACAAAGGCTTCCCCGGAAGGACGTTTGCTGATTTTGGCCTTGTCCTTGCTGCTGCCTTTCCCTAAAACAGACGCGCATAAAAGTCGTGAACAAAATTAATAAGAAATCATTTTAACAGGTCGAGACGCGCAGTATGAGTCAAAAACTTCAGCCTTTTGCCGGCAACATCAGCTTTAACGCCCAGCATTCGCCGATGGGTGCGTTTATGAGTTTCACCTGCGGCAACTTCGGGACGCGGGGGGGCGTGGGATTGCAGATCGGCCAGCCGGGAAATCAGGATATTTACATCGGGGTCAAAGACGGCGACCGCAGGGCCGCCTCACCGCCGCGATGCCTGCCGTTTTACCAGGGCAAATCGGGTGATGAAGCCGGCGCATTTCTCATCGAGCAGGCCGGACCCGAGCAGCAAAATCTCACGGAAAAGGTGCAGCCGTTCCGCGCCGAACAGATCAAGCGCTTTTATGGCTGGGCGACCGACCGGTGGCAGGCAGACGAACTGGGGTTCTGCCTCCACACGCCTTTCGGCAGCATCCCCGATCCGCAGACCGCTACGCCGGAGCACCTGCGCGATGCGCTGCTGCCGGCGATCACGGCCCGGCTGACGCTGGACAACCGCCAGGGCCCGGGCACCAGGACGGCTTTTTTTGCGCTGCATTTCCACGAACCGGGCGCACGGCCGCTGGACTTGGGATCGAGCTCCCGGTTCCGTCTCGCGTTCGCGCACGGGCGGGACTTTGGCGTCGCCGCGGAATTGCGTGAATCCGGCAGCGGCGCCGTTCCCGCGGACAAACCGTTTCTCTTTCAGCGATGGACGGTTGACGGTGGCTTGCGCGACATTAATCCGGTTCACATGCTGGGCAGCGCCATCGGCATCGGGTTTGAAGTGCCGGCGGGGAAATCGTACGAGCTGGTCATCGCCATCGGCGCCTATTTGGACCACATCGTCACGACGGGCCTGGAGGGAAAGTATCTTTACGTGCATTATTTTGGCGGCCTGGGCGAGGTCCTGGCGGAAGCGCTGGACCGGTCTGATAAGCTGCGCGCCGCCGCCGAAGCGTGCGACGAGGAATTGCTGGCATCCCGGCTTTCCCCGGATCAGCAGTTCCTCATCGCCCATGCCACCCGCAGCTACTACGGCAGCACACAGTTGCTCGACGTCGGCGGGGAACCCTTCTTCATCGTCAACGAAGGTGAATATTGCATGATGAACACGCTGGATCTGAGCGTTGATCACGTGTTCTGGGAGCTGAAGCAGAACCCGTGGGTGGTGAAGAACCTGTTGGACAATTTCGTCCGCCATTACAGCTACATCGATGAAGTAAAGCGGGAACGCGGCGACAATTCGCGCCGCTCACCGGGCGGAATCAGCTTCGCCCACGACATGGGTGTCCACAATAACTTCTCGCCTCCCGGCACGAGCAGTTATGAGCTGAAAAACCTTGCCGGGTGTTTCAGCTACATGACGGCCGAGCAACTGTGCAACTGGAGCCTGATGGCCGCCACTTACGTGCTGAAAACCGGGGACCTGCATTGGGCGCGGCTGAACCAGCACGTGCTGGCGGCCTGCGTGAGCAGCCTGGTCAATCGCGGCGGCGAAACCGGATACGTCCACTACGACTCGTCCCTCTGCGAAAACGGCGCCGAGATCACCACCTATGATTCTCTGGACAATTCCCTGGCCCAGACACGAAACAACGTTTACATGGCCGTCAAGTGCTGGGCCAGCTATCTCGGCCTGGCGATGGTGCTCGAAAAACTCCAGGTCCCCAGCGCCAAAACGGCCCGGGATGAAATGGGGCGCATTGAGCAGGATTTGCAGCGACGCACGAACGGCGAGGACATCTTCCCCGCCGTCTTTGAAGAGGACAATCCCGGCCACGTCTCGCGCATTCTGCCCGCGTGCGAGGGTCTGATCTATCCGCTCGTTTGGGGCGTGCGCGAGCGTTCGGCCTTGCATGATGCGCTCAAGAAACACACGCAGGTGCTGCTGCTGGACCCGCAACGGCGCAACTTGTTCACCGACGGCGGCATCAAGCTCTCCTCCACTTCGAACAATTCGTGGACGAGCAAGATTTGCATCGTCATGCACGTGGCACGGCGGGTATTCGGGCTGGATCAGGACGAGCAGGTGAAGCAAATCTTCGCCGCCGCCGACGCGGCCCATGTCAAATGGCAGACCGACGGCAGCGGTTACTGGGCCTGCTCCGACCAGCTCGTCAGCGGCAAAGCGTACGGCAGCAGGTATTACCCAAGGATTATCACGTCAACGCTCTGGCTCGAGCAGTAGGCGTTTGGCCGCCCCAACCCGTTTGATTCTCGCGGCAGGTTTTATCTGCCGCCGCTCCGGTAGCTTTCCGGCGGGCCGAGATAGCTGGGTTTCACCCCGCCGAAATCCACGATGAGTTTCTGCAATACCACGCCGGGATCCACCATCCAGAATTTCAAGGTGTGATAGCCGGGTTTCGTCAACATGTGCGTCGTGTGGCCGCAGCGAGCGTTGTCTTCGACGGATTTCTCCCAATCCCGGTTTCCGTTCTGGGCACTGTATTTTTGCGGAACCAGCGTGGCCACCTGCGGCGCCTCATCGTCAAATGACACCGCATATTGAAGCCCCCGGCCCGGAACAAAATTCAAGGTTGGGGCCGTGATGGCGGCCACATCCACTTTGCCGGTGGTGAACAGATACATCTGGTATTCAAGGCAGGGGGAATCTTTTCCCGGCGTGGCGGCGGGCGTGTCAACAGGAGCCTCGGCCCGCATGCCGGATAGCGTGCGTCCGTAATCGTCAATTTTGATCCATTGATTGGCGCCGGCGTCGGTTTTGGCGGTGTAATGCTCAGGCTCGATGGAGACATAACCGTTGCCTTCGACGAAACCCTGCAAGGATTCGCGGGTGACTTGCCTGGGATTAAAGGTGTTCACGGTTACGGTGACGTTGGTGCCGGCCCCGGTGAGCTTCACAGTTCCGCTGGCCTTACCTTTGGGAACGTGGTTCCAATCTATCGCAATCCACAAGGTTGCGTCAGAAGTGTCTTTGGTTTTCGCCGGGACAATCCATCGGGCGCTGGTGGTAACGGTGAAGTCAAACGGCGCTTTGCCTTTGTTGAAGACTTCGATAAAATGATGTTGCCGGTTGAACGAATCAAACGTCGGCAGAAGGGCGCGGTTCGTTGCGCCGGGCCAGGCGTCGTCGGAGGCTTCCACAGCCACGCCCATGGCCGCGGCTTCCGGCACGTCGAGCTGGGTGAGCTTGATGGCGTCGAGGTTGTTGTGGGCGGGGTCCCGCCAACTGGTATACCCGATATACGGCTGGTCCATGAAGTGGTCCCATTTGCCGTGGGCTAAAGTGACGTTGAAATAATTCATCAAATTTGTGCACGCCTCGAAGTAACCTCGGGTGGCTTCGGCGAAATCATTGGCGCTGGCGCGACCCTGGCGGGCATACAACGCATTTCTTCCAGCATAGATGTACAGTTCGTTCACCAGTCTACTGGCTCCAGTCGGGAACAGTACTAATTCATCGAACGCATCGCGCTTGGCTACCGGAAGTTGGTCGTAGATCTCTGCCGCGCGCTTATTAATGGCCCGAAAATCTTTTAGTACGTTTTCCGCCTCCTGATAATTGACCAGGCTATAGGTGTCGGGCGCGAGCAACTCGGGTTTGCGGCGGCCGTTGTACTTTGTGTATTTGGCAACAATGTCGGCGATGTCCCGGGCGTACGCCGGCCCGAACTCCCGCTCCGCCCACAGCCGCGTGAATTCGTCCAGATTGGTATTGCCCCACCGCTCTGTATCCCAGGCCAGGCTCATAAAATACTCGAGCGGGAATTCATAACCCTTGAAATGGCCCACGTTCACGATCCAGATCCGGTCGGCCCCGTACTGTTTGGCGAGCGACATCTGGTCCCAGATTTTGGGGATCGGGCTGGTATTGATCCATTGGTAGCTCCGCGGTCCGCCATGGTAGTCTAAGTGATAATAAACCCCTGCCCCGCCCGCCCGCTTGCGCTCTTCCGCCGTCGGCAGGCGGCGGACATTGCCCCAGTTGTCCTCGGCCCACAGCAGCGTCACATCGTCCGGCACCCGCATGCCCGCGTTGTAAAAATCCTGCACTTCCTTGTAGAGACACCACACCTGCGGCACCCGGGTCACGTCGGGATTCATTTCGCCGGCGATGATTTTCCGTTGCGCTTCCACGATTTTTTCCAGCAAGGCCATGTTGGCCTCCGGTCCTCCCGGGGCCATCTCGGTGTCATTGGCTCCGCGCAGGCCGATGGTGATGAGACTTTCGTAATCTTTGTTTCGCCGGATGCCTTCGCGCCAGAAGTTTTCGAGGACGTCCGGATTTTTGGCGTAATTCCAGGTGCCGAGGGTTTTGAGGTAACGCCGGTCCCATTCCTTTTGCGCCCGCAGCATCGGTTCCTGGTGCGAGGTGCCCATGACAATGCCGTATTCATCCGCAAGCCGTGGATTTTCCGGATCGTCTTCGTTGAAGGCGTTGTTCCACATGGCCGGCCAGAGATAGTTGCCCTTGAGTCGCAGAATCAGTTCAAACAGCTTCGTGTAAAACTGGCGGCTGTAATTGGCCACGCCGGGCGGGATGGGCGGATTGGCATTGGTGGGAACCAAACCGAATTTGTTGGTGATCCAGTTGCTTAAATCCGGCGCTTCGTCGTTCAGAAAAACACCGCGATATTTCACCGCCGGCGGGCCTTGGACATATTTGCCGGGCTTCACAAAGAGCGCATCCCGGTGTTCGGGGGTGACGTCGGCCCACCAATACCACGGGGACACGCCCATTTCTTCGGACAGATCGTAGATGCCATAGATGGTTCCCCGCTTGTCGCTGCCGGCGATGACCAGTCCGCTGGCGACGCCGGGCAACGGTTTCGGCACCACCTGGATGAAGAATGACTCCCATTTGCCTGCAATCGGCGAGGCATCAATTTTATGGTCCCGGACCAGTCGATCAATGATCGGGCTTTTCCCAACGGTGCCGATAATGATGGCGTTTTCCCCAAGATCATTTTCTTCATGCGTCAGGGTCGGAGTGAGCTTGGTGACGCGGGCAATATCTGTCTGCAAGTCACCGGCCGCCCGCACGACGCCGGCAAAATCATTTGCATCCACATAAATCTTCGCGGCCACGCCTTGTCGAACAATCGGGAAACTGCCCGGACGGCCGACCGGCTCCACGTATTGAGCCTGGCCGAGGGCAAAGCCATGGTCCAGAAAGGCGGGCAGACCAAGGGCGGCAAGCAGGAGGGCCTTGTTCAACATCGCCAACGGCACAAACTGTCGACGATTTGGCTCCAAAAAAATTGGGCGTTCTCTCATAGACTGAAAATCCCCGATCATTTTGGGAACCATATTCAAATTCAAGTTGCAGCCGCAACCATTTCAGCGACTGTCGGCCTCCGGGGGCTTTGGTTTATTCCGGCGACCAGATACGGAATTCTCCGCTGCAATGAAGCATGGCCATCAGGTACAGCAAACCTTCGTAATAACGCTCGGTGCCGTCCGGAACCGGCGTGTTCCATAACGCCTCGACGAACTCCTTCGCCCGCGGACTCCTTGCGGCAAGACTGGCCACCGCGTTCATCGCCACCAACCCCTGCGCATGCCGGTCATCCAGCGGCTTGCCCTCCAGCGTGAACTGGCAACCGTAATCCGCCATGCCCTTCGACTCAAAGAAGGCCTGCAACCGGTCGCTGAGATCCCTTTCCCGGATGTCCTTTGCCCACCAGGACCAGTCCACCGACCAGTTGCCCGCGGTGCGAAACGCGTCGAACCGGAAGTTGACCGTCCCCCGGTTCCAGCCGTTGCTCACCACCGTGCCGTCAAAATTGGCGTAATCGGGAGTCAGGCCGGTGATCGGATGGGTTGTGCGCACGAAGAAATCACGGCTCGCCGCTGCCGCCCCGGCCCAAAAGGATCGATCCCCGATCGGTCCCCATCTCGACCAGAGCTCGTAAAACGCCGGCAGCTGATACGACGGGTCGGTAAACGGTGGTCGCTCGGTGCTCGGCGAGAACAAAATCATTTTGTGTTCCTCGTTGACGAGCGGCCCGGCGGTCACCTCCAACACACGATTGGTTTTGCCCCACATCATGGACATTGTTCCCTTGATAAGTGCATGATGCCGCATGTTGGCCAGCAGCCGGTCGGCCTCAGCCTGATAATTGTAAATTCCCGCACCGCTGCCCCAGCGATGGGCCGCAAAGTACAGCGCCATGACGTAATATTCCTCTCCGTCCGGCGCGACGAACTCGCTCAGGCATTCGCCGTTCGTCTTTGCCTGCCAGGAAAAGAAACCACAGCTCGGGTGCCGGGGCGAATCGTGGTAGAGATGGGTCTTCGACCAATTCCAAATGGCGTCGAACTCGGCCTTTTTATCCAGTTGCACCGCAATCATCATGCCGTAAGACAACCCCTCGGTGCGCACATCGTGGTGCTTGATGTCGGTGACATAGGCGAGCGGCCCGTTTGCGTTTGTCCCCGCGACATAATAAACCGTATGCGTGGCGGGGTCGCCGTGGAACAGTTGCTGGAAGGCGGCATTGATTTTGTTGGTGATTTCCTCCGGCGAATGTCCGGCTTCGGCAAAGAGGTTGCGGTATTGGCCGGTGGCAAAGGCCCCGGAGCCGTTGGCCCGATTACGGTCGGGTTGCTCGGGCAGGGTGGGCGAAGCGCCCGAAGCCCCGGCGGGTGGGGCCGGCCCGGCAAACAAGACACATTCTGCCAGCATCGCCAGCGTGGTGATGCCGGCGATTGCGGCTAATGCCCCTTTTAACCATCTGCTACTGAAAACTTGTGCCTGCCTCATAAAATCAATTGGTGCCTCTGGTCGCTTCAACCCATTTTGAACTCAGCCGCCAAACAGCATCACGGTGAGTGCGGCCAGATGCTGGTTGATGATACAGATTCGAGGCCTGAGTTTTCCATAAAATCCGCACTAAAACGCATTTGTTCGAGGCTCGAACTTTATCCTTGACACATCATCTTAAACAGATTAAATTCGACCCTCGAACTAATCCATTTAAACGCTTACAAACCCTGTTTTGCGTAAAATAGATTTAAATCATTTTCAAGTTGCGACCAGCGAGACGGCACGTGACATCAACCGCCGCATCGTGTTGAATTTGATTCGCGAGCATCAACCACTTTCTCGCGCCGACCTCTCTCGCCGTTCCGGCCTCCAACGCAGCACAGTTTCAGCCATCACTGAGGAACTCGTCGCCTCGCGCTGGGTAACCGAAGAAGCCGGAGGAGCTCTGCCGCACGGGCGCAAGCCGACATTCCTGCGCCTCAACAGCGAACGCGCCGGCATCATCGGCGTGGACCTGCGTCCGTTGACCACCACGATTGCTTTGGCCGGCCTGGATGACCGGTTTCTGGCGCAGGAAACCTTTCCCACCGGACGAGACCCGCACCAATTTGTCGCTGATTTAGGACAGCGCCTTCGCAATTTGATGAGGAGCCATCCCGAAATCAGCTACGAAGGCGTGGGCGTGGCCCTGCCCGGGCGCGTGGACGCGTTGTCGCAGCGCTTGATCTTCGCCCCGAACCTGGGCTGGCGCGATCTGGATTTGAAGACGCCTCTGGAACGGGCCACCGGGTTGCCGGTGGAATTGGAAAATGACGCCAACGCCTGCGCCCTCACCGCATTGTGGGACGAACATTACGCTGACGGCGTGCATGATTTAATCGCCGTGGCCGTCACCGAAGGCATCGGCGTGGGCATGGTCCTCAACGGCCAGTTGGTGCGCGGTCCGGCGGGCATGGCCGGGGAATTCGGCCACGTGGTGGTACGCGAAGACGGCCCGCTCTGCAATTGCGGCAACCACGGTTGCTGGGAATCCCTCGCCTCCAACACTGCGGCGTTGCGTTATTACAGGGAGATGTGCGCGCGAAACCCCGCCGCCCTTTCCCAACCCCGAACCTTCGAAGATTTGCTGCGCCTGGCCGAACAAAACGACACTGCGGCGGCTCAGGCACTGGACCGCATGGCACATTTTCTGGGTGAAGGAATTGCCATGCTGGTAATGGGGCTGGCACCAAGTCTCGTGGTGGTTTTTGGCGAAGTCACCCAGGCCTGGCCGAGAGTCGGGCCGATCATCGAAGCCCAGGTTCAGGGCCGGTTGCACACCCCGGCCAAAACCCGGATTGTGCCGACCGATCCGGCAGCGGAGACCCGGTTGCGGGGCACGATTGCGCTGGTTCTGCAAAAGCATTTCGGCGCGCCCCTGATTGCCTGACCAACCCATGGCCGAAACTGAAAACATTGTGATGGTCGATTTTGTTCGCGCGTCGAACTAATTCGTTACTGAAAGACTTATGAAAACCGTTGAAAGCGAGACCCTGAATCCGGCTTTCCCGGGTGTTGCCGCTGGCCGGGGAGAGTCCGGCGAATCGGAGGCAGTCCGGAAGATTGAGCAAAGCCTCACCTACATGTTGCGGCACCTGGATCGACCGTTGCAGGTGGCTACACTGGCGGCACAGGCTAACATCTCCCCGTCATACTTCTTTGCATTGTTCAAAAGACAGGTCGGGTTCGCGCCCATTGACTGCTTCATCCGCCTTCGCATGCGACTCGCCTGCCGTTTGCTGGATGAGACCATGATGAGCATCAAGGAAGTCGCCGCCACGCTCGGGTACGACGACCCGTTCTATTTTTCGCGCATTTTTAAATCGGTCAATCGTGTCGCGCCCAGCGAATACCGGTTGCTGCAAAACGGGGCCAAGGAGGCTGTCCGGGATTGCGGAATTACCCTGCGCCTTTTGCCGGCGCGCGAACTCCAGCAGGGGCCGGAACGCAATGGCACGCCTCCAATTCAAGACCAAGGGCGCCAATAATTTATCCAGAGACCAATTGGTGCGGCCGGGCCCGGCTTCAGGAAGGTGAGAAATATTGACTGCTAATGAGCTATCAGGAGGTGGCTTGTTTATTCGCCGCCAGAAAGCTCGGGTTGTTTTCGTTTTGGTTAGAGTCACGGCCGTTACCGGCAGACGGTAACGGCTGTTTTGGGGAAATACGTTCTAACACAGCCCGTTGGACCCCGGCTACGCATGGAGGATTGTCCATGTGAAATGCAACTTCATTCCTTGCCCTGACCCCGAAACACTATAATCTTTATGCCCGTGTATGATGTAACTCAATGCGGACAAGTTGTCGGGCACTCCAGATCGGATTCGCTGCCGGTAAACCGTTGATTTTTTTCAACTTCGGAGCCAAGGTCTTCCAATGACCAGTGCCAAACTTGACCCAAGGTCCATTATTCAGTTTAATCAACGTTAATAATATCATGGAAACTGCTTTTAAGAACATCTCGAAAATAAAATACGAAGGGCCAAAGTCCAAAAATCCGCTGGCCTTCAAACATTACAATCCTGCCGAGGTCGTCGAGGGCAAGACTTTGCGCGAGCATCTGCGTTTCTCGGTCGTCTATTGGCACACGTTTCGCGGCACGGGCTCCGACCCCTTCGGTGTCGGCACGGCCGTCCGGCCGTGGGACGACGGCTCGAATTCGGTGGCCAACGCGCAAAACCGCGCCCGGGTGGCCTTTGAGTTCATCGCGAAGCTCGGCGCGCCGTTCTATGCCTTTCATGACCGCGACATTGCGCCGGAGGGGAAAAACCTGCGCGAGACGAACAGGAACCTCGACGCCGTGGTCGGCGTCTTGAAGGAGGAACAGAAGCGCACCGGCATCAAACTGCTCTGGGGCACGGCCAATCTGTTCACCAACCCACGGTTCGTTCATGGCGCCGCCACAAGTTGCAACGCCGACGTGTTCGCCTTTGCCGGCGCGCAGGTGAAGAAGGCGCTGGAAATCACGCACGAACTCGGCGGCGCCGGCTACGTTTTCTGGGGCGGGCGCGAGGGGTATTCGACCTTGTGGAACACCAACATGAAACGCGAGCTGGAGCACCTCGCCAGATTCCTGCACCTGGCGGTCGATTACAAAAAGAAGATCGGCTTCAAGGGCCAGTTTTACATCGAGCCGAAGCCCAAGGAACCGACCAAGCATCAATACGATTCCGACGCCGCCGCGTGCCTGAATTTCCTGCGCGAATACGATTTGCTCGGCGATTTGAAGCTCAACCTCGAAACCAACCACGCCACCCTGGCCGGCCACTCCATGCAGCACGAACTGGAAGTGGCAGGTTCGGCCGGCGCTCTGGGATCGGTGGACGCCAACACCGGGGATGAACTGATTGGTTGGGACACCGACCAGTTTCCCACCAGCATTTACCTCACGACGCAGATCATGCTCACCGTTCTCAAGTATGGCGGGTTCACCACCGGGGGCTTGAATTTTGATGCCAAGGTGCGCCGCGAGAGTTTTGAGCCGATTGACCTGTTTCACGCGCACATCGGCGGGATGGATGCCTTTGCCCGCGGGTTGAAAATCGCCGCCGCCATCCGCAAGGACGGCCGGCTCGCGGAGTTCGTGGAGAAGCGCTACGCCTCGTGGGATTCCGGCATCGGCGCGAAAATCGAAGCCGGCAAGGCCGACCTGGCCGCACTGGAAGCCTACATGCTCAAGCAGGGCGAAGCGGCGCCCAATGTCAGCGGCCGCCAGGAATTCCTGGAGAACCTCATCAACGAATTCATCTGAAGTCAGCGCGGCGCCTGCCCGCGTTCGCCCTCGATGAGTTGCAGCGCGGCGCGCAGGTAGCCCAGCGCGTAGGCCATGCCCGCGTGCCACGGCGCCGCGCAGCTCATCTGCGGCGCGTGGTCGGGAATGATTACGCCGGTGAAGTTGTTCTGCTTCAGGATCCGCAGGACGCGGAGCAAATCCACGTCGCCTTCGTCAATGAAGGTTTCCTTGTAGGCCGGCACCTTGCCGCGGACATTGCGCAAATGCACATAGGCCAGCTTGTGCTGCCGGCTGTAGGTGTCCACCACGTCGTAAATGTTCCCCTCCGTCATTTCGGCGAGGGTGCCGACACAAAACTCCAGCGCGTTGTGCGGACCCGGCTTGAGGTCAATGAGCTTCTGGTAAAGTTGCGGCTGATAAACCAGCCGCGGCTGGCCACGGACCGTCGGCAGGGGCGGATCATCCGGATGCGCGGCCAGGGTCACCCCGGCCTCCTCGGCCACCGGAATCAATGCATCGAGAAAAACCTTCAGCCGTTGCCAGAGTTGCTCGGGCGTGGCCGAGGGCACGACGCCCGGCGGGCCGTTCCGGTCATAGACCATGTTCCACACCATGCCGTTGGGCAACGGCTTGTCCAAGGGGCCGTCCATGCCCACCGCTTCAGCCTCCCCGCGGGCAAAACGGCCCTTGATGCGGCCCGCGACGCCGGCAATCGAAAAGTTGTAGCCGAAAACGGGGATGCCCGCCCGGCCGGTGTTGCGGATGATGGTTTTGAGATTTTCCAGTTGCGGCAGTTTCTTCGGCCCGTCCAGCAGCACGTCGTGCCAGTGCGCCGGATCGAAATTTTCAATCGCCTCCAGTTCCAGCCCGGCGGCGTTGATTTCCTTCTTGATGGCGGCCAGTTCCTCGTAAGACCAGAGCCGGTCCGGATCGCCGGCCAGACCCCAGCCGGCGTCGTCGCCCACCGGCTGGTCGCCGGGCTGGTTGCTGCGCGAGGAACGAAAATAATCCACCAGGTGGATGACGAGGTGCGTGCAGCCGCATTGCTTCGCAAAGCGGTAATGTTCCACATTGAGCTGGTGACGGTACAAGCCGAGCCCGAGTTTCATCGGGAAATCATAAAAAAAGCGGCCGGTTTTGGCTACTCAATGAATTGAACTGCGGATGGCCGGCCCCGGGTCGTTGCATCTGTTTGCGACCCGGCCGGTTTCCGCAGGCAGATTGCTTTTGCCGGGCGCACCCGCTATGTTCGACGCATGAAACGACGCTGCTTCCTCTTCATCTGGGCCGTTGCCACGTTCCTGGCGGTCACGGCTTCCGCCGAAAACACCGCCATCATTCCCGTGCCCCGCACGACGGTTCCGACCAACTGGATGTCGAGCCACGAATCCTTCGTGCAACAGGCGAAACAGGGCAACATAGATCTCTTGTTCCTCGGCGATTCCATCACCGCCGGCTGGTTTTGGGGAAACGGCGGGATAAACATCTGGAAGAAGTGTTATGCGCCGCGTCACGCCGCCAACTTTGGCATCGGTTGGGACCGCACCCAGAATGTGCTCTGGCGCATCGAAAACGGCGAACTCGACGGCATCAAACCCAGGGCGGTGGTGCTGCTCATCGGCACGAACAACTGCGGCAATGAAGACAACGGCAAACCCCGCAACACGACCCCCGAAATCATCGAGGGAATATCGGCCATCGTCCGGGAACTGCGCACCCGGCTGCCCGACACCAAGGTCCTGTTGTTCGGCATTTTCCCGCGCGGGGAAAAGAACGACCCGGTGCGCGAGCAGGTCAAGGCGGTCAATGCCGGGATCGCGAAGCTCGACGACGGCAAGATGGTAAAATTCATGGACATCGGTTCCAGATTCCTTGCGCCGGACGGCACCTTGTCCCGCGACATCATGCCCGACCTCTTGCATCCGAACGAGAAGGGCTATCAAATCTGGGCCGACGCCCTGGCCGGCCCGCTCGACCAGATGCTGAAGTAATTCCCCAAACTTTGACCGCGAACCACGCGAAAGAGCTGAACGTGAAAACACAGGGAAGCAGGGGTCGCCGGGGACGCAAAAACGGGGAATGGTTTTATTCTTTTGTGCCCTTGGCAACCCGCCCGTGTCACCAAAACAGGTGACTAAAATCCCTCTCGAAAACCGGGCCGCGACTTGGCAACATCATGTTTTGCAATGGACCTTGAGCCCCAGGCGTATTTCCCTGTTCACAGTTTCGTCTCCAACCAGGTGACGGTCGGGAATATTTTAATGTTTTAACAGGAATCCTCTGGTGAAATCTCCCGCTTTGTTTTCGATGGCGCTCCTCGCCTTTCCCGCCATCACCGCGGTCCCGGCGGAACCGGTGCTCCGGGATTTTATCACGGTGCGCGGCGACCAGTTGATGGACGGCAACCAACCGTTTCGCTTCATTTCCTTCGACATTCCCAATCTGCAAATGATTGAGGACAACATGCCTTTTATGGAGACCAATCCCTGGCGTTTGCCGGATGAGTTTGAATTGACGGACGCGCTGGTGACGGTGCGCCAGATGGGCGGCACCGTGGTGCGGACCTACGTGCTGTCCGTGGTCCGCACCAATGACCTGCCAGGGATGCCCCGTCACGTCCTGGGGCCGGGCAAATTCAATGAAGAGGCTTTTCGCGAGCTGGATCTCGCCCTGAAGATCACCAACGAGCAGGGCATCCGGCTCATCATTCCCCTGGTGGACAACTGGAAATGGCAGGGCGGCCGGGCCGAATATGCCGGCTTTCGCGGCAAAGACCGGGACGACTTCTGGACCGATCCCCGGCTCATCGCAGATTTCAAGGAGACCATCCGGTTTGTCCTGATGCGCACCAACACCCTGACCGGCGTGCGTTATTGCGACGACAAGGCCATTCTGTGCTGGGAAACCGGCAATGAAATATCCTCAACCACTGAATGGACGCGCGAGATCGCGCGCTACATCAAGAGCCTGGATACAAACCATCTGGTGATGGACGGCCGGGCCGGGCCATTGCAGCCGGAATTGCTGGCCATCCCGGAGATAGATATTGTCACAACGCACCATTATCCGAATCCGAGGCGGACCACTCCGTTCGCCCAACTCATCCGGGAGAATGCGGCCATGGCGAAAGGCAGGAAGCCTTATGTCGTCGGTGAATTCGGATTCGTTCCCACCGACCAGATGGCGGCGGCCATGCAGACCATCATTGCTACCGGCATTTCCGGCGGCCTGCTCTGGAGCCTGCGTTTCCGCGACCGTGATGGCGGCTTCTATTGGCACAGCGAACCATCCGGCGGCAATCTTTACAAAGGTTTTCACTGGCCCGGTTCGACCAACGGCGCGGCGTATGACGAAATCAATTTGATGGCCTCAGTCCGGCGATTCGCCTTTGCCATCCGTGGATTGACTCCGCCGCCCATTCCCGCTCCGGCCCCACCCCGATTGCTGCCGATCACCGACACGGCCGCGATTTCCTGGCAAGGCTCCGTGGGCGCCGCCAGTTACACCGTGGAACGCGCCCCGAAAACGGACGGGCCATGGACGATGGCGGGCACCAACATTGACGAAAGCTTCGTGCAATATCGTCCGCTGTTCAACGACGAGTCCGCGCCCAAAGGCAATTGGTATTACCGGGTCCGCGCCAAAAATGAAGCCGGTCTCTCGGAACCCTCCAACGTCGTCGGACCGGTCGCCGTCACGCACGCAACCCTGGTGGATGAACTCGCTGACTTTTCAAAGGTCCGCGCCCGGCAGGGTCAAATCGGAATCA
Organism: Limisphaerales bacterium; assembly: GCA_052145735.1. GTDB lineage: Bacteria > Verrucomicrobiota > Verrucomicrobiia > Limisphaerales > UBA11358 > UBA11358. The sequence continues at coordinate 17,914 of JBKQOA010000032.1, read as the reverse complement.
CCACGCGCAACACGCGCAAGGTGAAGGAAGACGCGCACCGCGCCGCCGGCAACGCCGGGGACGCGCTCATCTACGAGCTTCCGACTTCGATTGAAGGTTTTCGCGTTTTCACATTCTTTCCCAACAAAATCGCGGACTTGAAATGTTCAATCTCCGAAGACGGCAAGACTTACCATGAAGTCCAGGTTGACAAAAATGAATATTTTAGCGGTGCTGGCGATTACGGCTACTGGGCACCCGTCCTCTACCACGCCGGGAACATCGGCGGCGGCGCGAAGTTCCTGAAAATCGGACTGACGGGTGAAACCCAGATCGGGCGGGTGGAAATCATCCACGCTTTGGAGTCGAAATAGGCGGCGCCCCGGGATTTTATATGAGTGCAAATGAGTTGAAGAATTTTTCGCAGCGCGTCAGCGACCAGTTGTTCGGCCACATCCTGCCGTTCTGGTGCGGCCCGGCGGTGGACCACGAGCAGGGCGGCTGGATGGGCTGTTTGTCCAACGATCTCAAACCCGACCGCACGCAACCCAAGGGACTCATCGTCAACAGCCGCATTCTCTGGGCCTTTTCCGCCGTGCATCAGGCCCGGCCCGACGCGTTGTTCCGGCAAATGGCCGACCGCGCGTTTGATTACGTCATGAACCGGTTTTGGGACGCGCAATACGGCGGCGCGTACTGGCGCCTGGATGACACCGGGCGCGTCATGGATGATTCCAAGAAAATCTACGGCCAGACGTTCTACATCTACGCGCTGTCGGAATATCACCGGGCCTTTGGCGCCGGCCCGGCGCTGGCGCGCGCCCGGGAAGTCTTTGAATTGATCGAGCGGCACGCGCACGATGCGAAATACGGCGGGTATCTGGAGGTGCGCCGCCGTGACTGGTCGGAAGCCGATGACACGGCGCGGCTCAGCGACAAGGACATGAACGAGAAGAAATCCATGAACAACCATCTTCACGTTCTGGAGGCTTACACCAATCTTTACCGGATCTGGAAGGAGCCGCGCGTGGAACGACGCCTGCACGAACTCATCCGGCTGTTTGAACAGCGGATCCTCGACGCGCGCACGCTTCACCTCCATCACTTTTTTGACGAGCAATGGAACGTGCGTTCGGCGGACGCCTACAGCTTCGGCCACGACATTGAGGCGGCCTGGCTGATCTGCGAAGCGGCGGAGGTGCTGGAGGATGCCGCCCTGCTCCGGCGCGTGCAGGCGGTGGCCGTGCGGATGGCGGAAGTGGTGCTGCGGGAAGGCATCGACGTTGACGGGGCGCTGCGCTACGAGGCCAAGGCCGGGAAAATCACCGATGCGGGCAAGGAATGCTGGCCGCAGGCCGAGGCCGTCATCGGTTTCATTCACGCCTACCAGCTTTCGGGCGAAACGAAATTCCTCGCGGCCGCCCGGCACGCCTGGGATTTTATCGAGCAAAGACTGATGGATCGCGTCCATGGCGAATGGTTCTGGCGCATCACGCCGGAAGGCCGGGTGGACACGACTCTGCCCAAAGTCAGCGAATGGAAGGGTCCCTATCATGGGACGCGCGCGTGCCTGGAAACACTCCACCGGTTGCGCGCCATCTCCGGAAAAGAAAGCGCCGTCAAGCCATGACAAAAACCGGCAGTGTCCTGATTCGGTTGTTGTAGTGTCGGCGCTGTGCGCCGATATCGAGCCACAGGCTCGACGCTACAGCAAATCAGTATAACGGGTTCGCAACATCCACAATCCGTCGATCACAGTCTTTCTTCCGCCAAAGGGGAAGCCCAACGGGACCGCGCTGCTGATTTGTCCGGGAGCGGGAGGAAATGCCAATTGTCTTTGACAGATTGTCCTCATTTGCCCATGCTAATTTTTCAGGTTGTCGTGTTATACTAAGAAACAGAAAAACGGATTGCGGTTTCTGCGATCTGCAAATTCATCGAATCTGCCATGTCAAATCGCCGCAAAAGGAGTCCCGCGTCCGCCAACCTTCCGCAGGCTCCAGCCCCAGACAAAGCGGTTTTCCCGGCAACTTCCCGTGTCATTGGCTGGCGGCTTTGGGTCTTCCGGTTTCTGGCCCTGGTCGTTGCACCGGCGTTATTTTTTTGTTTGGTTGAATTGGTGTTGAGACTGGCCGGCTTTGGCTATCCCACAGCGTTTCTGTTGCCTGCCTCGCACAATGGACAGAAGGTTTTCGTGCAGAACAACCGGTTTGGCTGGCGATTCTTCGGGCCAAAACTGTCGCGGTTGCCGTGGGTGATTTCAATTCCCCAAGCCAAGGTGCCCGATACAGTGCGGATTTTCGTCTTTGGCGAATCCGCAGCCGAGGGCTTTCCACAACCCGTGTATGGTCTGCCACGGATGTTGCAGGCGATGTTGAGCCTGCGGTATCCGGGCGTGCATTTTGAGGTGGTGAACGCCGCGGTGACGGCCATCAATTCATGCGCCGTCCTGCCCATCGCGCGCGACTGTGCGAATGCCGATGGCGATATCTGGGTCATTTACATGGGCAACAACGAAGTCGTGGGCCCCTTTGGCCCCGGCACCATTTTCGGGCCGCAAATGCCGCCGTTGCCGCTCATTCGGAGCATCCTGGCACTTAAAACCACGCGAACCGGGCAGTTGCTGGATTTGGCGCGCCAGTGGATTCAGAAGCCGCCGCCGGGAAGGAACGAATGGAGCGGCATGAAAATGTTTCTTGGCCAGAATGTGCGGGCCGACGATCCGCGCTTGAACGCCGTTTATGGCCATTTCGAGCGGAACCTGGCGGACATCATCCGGGCAGGACAGCGCCGCGGCGCCAAGATGGTGGTGAGCACCGTGGCGGTCAACCTAAAGGACTCGGCGCCGTTTGCATCAGCCCATCGGCCGGAGTTGTCCGGGCCGGACCAGGCAAAATGGGAACAGCTTTACCAACTCGGCATCCAGGCCCAGGCCGCCAACAAAACACAGGAAGCGGCGGAACAGTTTCAAGCCGCCGCACAGCTTGACGATCATTTTGCCGATCTTCGCTTTCGTCTGGGGGAATGCGCGCTGGCGCTGGGCCAAACGCAGACGGCGCAGCGGCATTTCCAGGCCGCGCGGGACCTGGACACCCTGCGCTTTCGTTGCGACAGCAGGCTCAATGACTTGATACGGCAAGGCGCTTCACATCGTGAGGGCGAGCATATATTGCTGGCGGATGCCGAACGTGTTTTTGCGGAGCAAAGTCCGGACGGCCTGCCTGGTGAAAACCTGTTTTACGAACACGTTCATTTGAACTTCGATGGCAATTATCTTCTGGCCAGGACCCTCGGCGTGGAGATAGAGAAATTATTGCCAGGGTGGGTTGCTGCGCGCAGCGGCACAAACCGATCCTGGCCGTCGGTGGCGGATTGCGCGCGGCGGCTGGCCTGGTCCGATTTGGCCGAATTGGATACTTTGAAAACAATCCTCCCCGACATCGACGACGCACCGTTCACGGGACAACTGAATCATAATGCGCAAATGCTGCGTTTGCAGGCATCACTCAACAAACTGGCCCCGGCGACCCAACCGGCAGGGTTAAGGGAAGCCCAGAGGATTTGCGAAGAGGCAGTGGCTTCGGTTCCTGACGACCCGATGCTATACGGCCAGTTGGCAACGGTGAAATCGTACACCGGCGATCTCGCCGGGGTGGTGGCGTTATTACAGCACGTGCTGGAGCTGCTTCCGGACGACTCGACGCATTGGTTCCAGTTGGGCGCAATCCTCGTACAAGAGCAACGATTCGAGGATGCCGCCGCCGCGTCACAGCGCGCCCTGCAACTGGATCCAGAGAATGTGTTGGCAGTCAACAACCTTGCACAATCGTTCTGGGCGCTTGGCCGACACGAAGAGGCGATCCGTGAATTGCGGCGGGTGACGGCCATGATCCCGGATTCCAGCACGGCATGGACCGATCTCGGGCAAAGCCTCGAAAAGACGGGCCACAAGGCGGCGGCGGAAGATTGTTATCACAAGGCGCTGGCAATCCGCGGCAATAGCGAGCGGGACCTGGTCGAGCTGGCGCGTTTCTGCCAGAGCCGTGGCTGGCTCGAAGCAGCGATGACGAACTACAACGCAGCCATCAAGCTGCATCCGTGGGACGCAACCCTGCGCGTCGAGGTGGGGCAGAGCCTTCTGCTTCTCGGGCATTACTCCGATGCGGCGCATCATCTTGCGGAAGCGGTGCGTCTCACCCCGGATTCGGCGGAGGCCCATCTCGTGTACGGCCTGGCGGTCGGACAAGAGGGCAGGATAGTTGAGGCCGAGAAACAGTTTCGCGAAGCATTGCGTATCCAGCCGGATCTGCTGAAAGCACGGGAAAACCTCGGCATCGCGTTAATGAAAGAGGGGCGTCCCTTCGAAGCCCTTTCACAATTCGACGAAGTTCTCCAACAATGTCCCACGAACAGGCTGGCGCTCGAATACAGCCAGGACTTGCGCAGCCATCTTGCTCCACCGCCGGCCCGTTGACTTCAGAACAAGGTATAGATGAACGGGGCCACCCCGGTGCTCGACAACAGGATCAGCAGCCCGAAAATCAGGAGCATGGCAATGATGGGCACAAGCCACCACTTCTTGTTCGTTTTGAGGAAGTCCCAAAGGTCGCGCAGAAAGCCGCGGCTGGATTGAGCCGCCGCTGCTTTCTCAAACTCACTGGATGGTTGCCTGCCCATTGGAATGCCAAAAGCCTACGCCGGCGTTAAAATTGCTTCAAGTATCTTTTGACGTCTTGTTCGGGGCATCGCGCAATCCAAAAACTGGCTTGTTCGGGCTTATGCCGCAATTGCAGTTCGTCGCGCCCGCGCCAGCGGAATACCAGGGCAACCGGTGTCAACACCACGTAAAACATCACCCCGAGAACCACTTGTGTCATTGCCCAGCCAACGGGAAACGCGGCAACGGTCGCTCCCAGGAACAACCATCGTACGGCTGACGGTTTCAACAGGCCAGCCAGGCCGATCAAGGCGGTTGCCCCAAGCACGCCGGCGGCGGCGGTGCGGCCGTGAACGAACATTTGATACGAGGCCGTCGCCAGAAAAAAAACGAGCCACGCGGCGGCGAATTGCCGCAGCACGCGTGGCGTCGGTTTGAGCGGAAGATTGGACCATTTCATGGGCATGTCAATCAGGTTCAAAGGTTGCCAGGTGCTTCGCCCGCTCTTTGGCGGAAAGAACGCCGGGCATTTGTTCCTTTTGGAGGACAAAATCTTCCAGCACCAGCGCGTCCATGTCCGTGGCCAGGAAACATCGCAACGCCTCGGCCGGGGAGCATACGATGGGTTCCCCGCGCACATTGAAACTGGTGTTCACGAGCACCGGGCAACCCGTCTCGCGTTCGAACGCCTTCAGCAACCGGTAAAATCGCCCGTGCCGCTCCTCATCAACGGTCTGGAGGCGCGCACTGTAATCCACGTGGGTGATGGCCGGCAAGGTCGAGCGGACGATGTTCACCCGACGGCAGAGGTCCGGGTTTGCCGTCATGGTTTCCCGGTCGGCATCGGAAATCGCCGTGCGATGCTTTTCCAGGACGGGCGCAACCAGCAACATGTAAGGACTTTCGCTCCTGCCCGGCAGCGCGAAGTATTCGGAAGCGCGTTCCTTCAGCACGGATGGCGCGAACGGGCGGAAGCTTTCGCGCTGCTTGATCTTGAGGTTCATCACCGGTTGCATGACTGGATTTCGCGGATCGCCCAGAATGCTTCTTGACCCAAGTGCCCGCGGGCCGAACTCCATTCGCCCGTGAAACCAGCCGACAACTTTGCCGGCGGCCAGCAGTCTGGCCACCGCGGCCAGCAAATCCGCTTCCCCGGTAAATTTCTGATGGGGCGCGTCTTCGGCAGCAAGCATGTGCGCGATTGCTTCGTTTGAGAATGCGGGGCCCAGGAGGCTGCCTTGCTGGACATCGCACCCGGCGGGTTGGCGCGGATTTTCGAGCAACTGATGCCACACGAACAGCGCCGCGCCCAGCGCGCCGCCGGCATCGCCAGCGGCCGGCTGAATCCACAGCTCGGAGAACGGCCCCTCCCGCAGAACCTGCCCGTTGGCGACGCAATTCAGCGCCACACCACCGGCGAGCACGAGGTTTTTTTTGCCCGTCAGGCGGTGAACTTCACGGGCCATGTTCAGAACAATTTCCCCGGTCACAACTTGAATGCTCGCGGCCAGGTCCATGTGCCGCTGCTCCAGCTGTGTTTCCGGGCGGCGTGGTGGCCCGCCAAACAGAACATGGAAACGCTCGTTGGTCATCGTCAGCCCCTGGCAATAATTAAAATAGTCCATGTTCATCCAGAAACTGCCATCCATTTTGATCTCGATCAGATGCCGTCGAATCACATCGGCAAATTGCGGCCGGCCGTAAGGCGCAAGCCCCATGAGTTTATATTCCCCGCTGTTGACCTTGAACCCGCAATAATAGGTGAACGCCGAATAAAGCAATCCCAGCGAATGGGGAAACTTCAGCTCGCGCAGAAGGCGGATGCGATTCCCCTCTCCGGTGCCGATGACGGTCGTGCACCATTCGCCGACGCCATCCAGCGTCAAAATGGCCGCCTCGTCAAACGGGCTGGGGTAAAAGGCGCTGGCGGCGTGGCTCTCGTGATGTTCGGTGAAAACAAAACGGGCGCGGCGGGCGGCGGGCAGTTGCCGGCGCAGCAACCGCCGCAGATGAAGCTTGTCTTTGAGCCAGACCGGCAGGGCAAGGCGAAAACTGCGGAAACCGGCGGGCGCAAAGGCGAGGTAGGTTTCCAGCAGCCGGTCAAATTTGAGCAACGGTTTGTCGTAAAACGCGACGTAATCAAGGTCCTCTGGCTGAAGACCGCCCGCTTGCAGGCAATAGGCGATGGCGATGGCGGGAAAACCTGAATCGTGCTTCTTGCGGGTGAACCGTTCCTCCTGCGCCGCGGCGACAATTCGTCCGTCCACAATCAGCGCAGCGGCGCTGTCGTGATAAAAGGCCGAGATGCCAAGAATATTCGTTGTCGGCATGGAGTGCGGAGACAAAGTAAACTGGCGGCGGGAGACGGGCAAGTTTCGTGGTGTCCGCTGACACTCATTTTATCAGCATCCAGACGCCTGAGCCATGTGCAAATCGGCTATTTCGTAATGGCAGCCAGTTTTTTGTTGGCTTGAGCGACAACAGCCAGGGTGCTTTTATCCGTGTCGAATACGGAATTCAATCCCTGCGGTTCGCAGAACGGGTCGCCCATCAGCCCGCCGGCGGAACTCATGCTGTCGCCCACGCGGCCCTCACCGCCCCAGGTCCAGAAATTTGCCGCCTGCAGCGCGCGTCCGGCCTGGCAGGATTCTGCCACCTGAGCAAACATGCGGCGGAAATACTCGTCGCGAGCCGCCGTGGGCGTTCCCGATCCATACTGCTCGTGGTCGCGGGGCAGGCCGAATTCCTCCAGGACGAGCGGTTTGTGCAGCGTGTTAGTGGCCAGGACGTTGTGCTGTTCAACATGGTCCCTGGCCCTGGCGGCGGCCGTTTCAAAATCAGGCCCGAGTTGGAAGTCTTCCAACCAGCGCCAATTCTTGAGCCACATGTGGACGGTCACATAATCAATCGCCGGCGTTTCATGCGCCTTCACAAATACCCCGGGCTTGTCCAGACAGCCATGAATGCCCTCGGAGCCGGTGCAAACGAGATGATGGGGATCCTGCGCATGAATGAATCGCGCCGTCGCGTCCACCCATTGGCAGTATTCCGGCACGCCGCTGACCGCGGCATCCGCGCCCGGGCGCGGTTCGTTGGCGAGTTCCCAGGTCATGATCGCCGGGTCGTCACGATAGACCCGGCCGTTCACCGTGTTGCGACGCCGGATGAGTTGGGCGATGTAATCCAGATAAAGCCGGTTCGCGGCGGGCGTGACGTAAAACCGCGCGGAAAACTTCATGAAGCTGCTCCAATTGCCCTTTGCCATGACCGGCTTGTCCGGGTCGGGAATCGTGTCGCCGGTGACCCAGCGGACGTATTGGGAAAAGCCGCCGGACCATTGCCAGTAGTTGGAAAGGAACAGGATTCCCCGCATGTTGCGTCTGGCCATTTCGGCCAGGCAAAAATCGAGGCCCTGGAGCAGGGCTTCGTCCCAATCACCCGGAGCGCGGGTGATGCCGCGGGGAATGGCCCCGGCGAGCGGCGACGTCTCCGAGCCGGCCAGCAGGCGGATGTTCGCCACCCCCAGGCCTTGCAGGCGGTCCAGCTCGCGGACCAGGCGCTGGCGGCCGCCGGGCAGCGCGGGATCGGACAGGTAGCAGCCGTACCAAAGATTGGTTCCGACATAAAAGCAGGGGCGTCCCTGCAATTCGAAGCGTCCGTTGTGGACGCCGACGAAATCGCCGGCGCTTTTTCGACCGGCGGATTTGGCCGGCACATGGCTGCAGCCGGCCGCAATGAACGGCAGCGCCAGCGCGGTGGTTTTGATGAAGTCCCGGCGGGACGTGGGTCGGCGGCTCATAATGCTTTGACGCTCAAAGCCGTTGAATGGTTCCGGTTATATTTGCAAATGGACATGGAAAAACGCCGGTATTGCGCACGGGAATGGAAATCTTTTCAAGTCGCAAATTTTAACGACATTTTTGATTTTGAATTCCCCCTGCCCTCCGCCAAACTGTATCAAACCGCAGACCTAAGCGAGCATGATTTTCCAGCCGACAACCAGCGGGTGGTGGAGCCGCGATGTTTTGGTTCGCAATCCAAGCGATTGCAGCCAAAGCGCGCCGGCCAAACGCCCCCATGATGCTGGCGTCGGCGGTTGACCGTGCTTGAAGCAAACGGCCCAAACCGAAAACTCATTCACTCACCACGGCACCAGCCAAATGAACCAAACCGCATTTCAGGCCCGATTGAAACAACTCCAGCGGCAGCATGAGCAACTGATCAAGCGCCGCAACCGCCCGCAAAAGAACGGCAACGGCATCTTCGACCGGTACGAATTCCCGGTCCTGACCGCCGACCATGTGCCCCTGTTCTGGCGTTACGATCTCAACCCCGCCACCAACCCGCATCTGATGACGCGGCTCGGCATCAACTGCGTTTTCAACGTCGGCGCGATGGAGTGGAACGGGAACATCGTGCTGATGACCCGCACCGAGGGCTGGGACCGCAAATCCTTCTTCGCCGTGGCCGAAAGCAAAAACGGCATTGATGGGTTCAGATATTGGGATTACCCGGTGCGCATGCCGGAGCTGGACAACAAGGAAACGAACCTGTACGACATGCGCCTGGTCCGCCACGAGGACGGCTGGATTTACGGCCTGTTCTGCGCCGAGCGGCACGATGACTCCAAGCCCGGAGATCTCTCGGCGGCCATCGCCCGCTGCGGGATCGCGCGCACGGAGGACCTGGTGAAGTGGGAACGGTTGCCGGATTTAAAAACGCCTGCGCTGCACCAGCGCAATTGCGTTTTGCATCCAGAATTCGTCAAGGGCAAGTACGCGTTCTACACGCGGCCCATGAGCGACTTTGCCGCCACGGGCAGCGGGGACGGCATCGGCTGGGGCTTGTGCGATGACATCACCCAAGCGGTGGTGGAGAAGGAGCGCATCATCGACCCGCGGTTTTATCACACGCTCAAGGAAGGCAAGAACGGCCTCGGCCCCGCGCCGATCAAGACGAAGCAGGGCTGGCTGCATCTGGCCCATGGCGTGCGCAACACCGCGGCCGGCATGCGTTACGTGCTCTACCTGTTTTTGTGCGACCTGAAGGATCCCGCAAAGCAGATCAAGGCGCCCGGCGGCTTTTTCATGGCGCCGGAAGGCGAAGAACGCGTCGGCGATGTGTCGAATGTCGTGTTTGCCAACGGCTGGGTGGCGCGTCCCAACGGCGACGTGTTCATCTATTACGGCTCCTCGGACACGCGCACGCATGTGGCGACGACGACGGTCGAGAAACTGCTGGATTATGTGGCCAACACGCCCAAAGACGGCCGGCGGACGAAAGTTTGTGTCGAACAGCGCTGCCATTTGATCGAAAAGAATCTGCGCCTGAGAACCGTGCGGTGAACCTGAGGGCTGAACAACTGCAACCCATAACAATGACCGTTCGTTCTCTTGCCGGAATGTTGATTCTGGCCGCGTTCGCAACGAGCGCGGCCGGCCAGTCCGGCGAACACCAGCCCATGACCACACCAGGCACTTACAACGTGCTGGACTATGGCGCCAAGGGCGATGGCGCGGCCGACGACACGGCGGCGATCCAGAAGGCGGTGGACGCCTGCGCTGCCCGGGGCGGCGGCCAGGTCGTGTTGCCGGGCGGTTGAAAAGCGGAACAGTCTCAGGCCATGAATGCTTTTTTAACCAAGGGAGTTTCAGTCATGAAAAAAAGAACCACGCTCGTGCCGCTGGTCGGCTTGTTGTGCGGCGGATGCAGTTCCATCAAGCCGGTGACGCCCCATCCTTCGCCGGAAGCGGTGGCGCTTTTGAATTATATCCAGAGCCTCTCCGGCCGGCACACGCTCACCGGCCAGCATAACTATCCGAACACGCAGGACGCCTCCACCCGCCTGGCCGTCAAGAATTGGGGCAAGACGCCGGCCATTTTCGGCCAGGATTTCGGTTTCGCCAGGCCCGGCGACAAGGACGCGGCGGCCGCCCGGCCCGAAATCATCGCGGAGGTCAAGCGGCAGTATGAAAACGGCTCGCTCATCACGCTGTGCTGGCACGCCGTGCCCCCCACCGCGGATGAGCCGGTCACGTTCCGGCCGCTGCCGGGAGCGCCGACCAACCGGCTCGCCAGCGTGCAGGGCCGGCTCACGGATGAACAGTGGAACGACGTGATCACGCCCGGAACCGAACTGTATAATCACTGGTGCGCCCAGGTGGACGTGATTGCCGGTTATCTCAAACAATTGCAGGCGGCGCACATTCCGGTGCTGTGGCGGCCCTATCATGAGATGAACGGCAACTGGTTCTGGTGGGGCGGCCGCGGCGGCAACCGCGGCACGGCGGCCCTCTACCGCCAGTTGTTCGACCGGCTGGTGAATTATCATCAGCTCAACAACCTGGTCTGGATCTGGAGCGTGGACCGGCCCGGCGAGAATGCCGGCCCCTTTGCCGATTTTTTCCCGGGCAAAAATTATTTTGATATCGCCGCCCTGGACGTGTACCGGAACGACTTCCAAAAGTCTTATTACGACGACCTGCTCAAGCTGGCGGCGGGCAAGCCGGTGACCCTGGCCGAGGTGGGACCGGCGCCGACGCCGGCCATCCTGAAGGAGCAACCGCAATGGACCTGGTGGATGCTCTGGGCGATGGGCGGAAACGGAATGGCCACCACCCATGGCCCCGGCCCGATGCGAACGTTGGTCAACGATCCCCGCTCGTTAAGCCGGGACGATCCGGAATATCGCAAGGGCATCACTCCCCTCCGCGCCGCGTCCGGCCTGGCGCCCCTGTCACCCGCCTCCCGGCCCGCGCAAGATTAATTGGCAGGCTCTCACGGCTGCCACACCGCGCGCCAAAATTGCCGGGCGGCGCCGGAGGAAATTGCATGGGTGACATACAAAACATTCCCGGCCAGCGTGTTCGTCGAGACCGGAGTCCACGTGAACAAATCGGGGGAATTCTGGCTGATGTATGGCGGTTTCCATCTGCATTGGCACAAACGTCCATTGGGCAGGGCTGATCTGCTGGTCAGCCAACAAGGCGGCGCAGCAGCGCCGCCCTACCGATCCGATGTACCCCTGTTGTTTTGATTCGCCATAGGGCATGCCGGGCTGGCCCTGGAGTTGCAGGACGAACTGGCCCGCTTGCGGCACGCTGGCGGACAGTTGGGCCGGGGCCGGCGCAAAGGTGAAGAGGGTCAGCGAACCCGGCGGGAAAGAACTGGTGAAGCAGGCGACTACGACGGCGGAGTTGGTGGCAATGTGCATAAAGTTGGGCCATTTGGTGACCTGACTCTGGTTCCCTTCCTTGCCGGTGGCCCAATTGTAATAATCCATATCGCCTTAGTCCATGAACGGTGAATCAAACAGAAAACTACCCAGCTTGATCTCCGATGACTAGGGTGCGACGGGAACGACTTTTGCGGCCGCCTCATGATACGGTTGGTGGGCGCGATATAGTTCCAGCAGTGCTTGATTTCGTTTCAACAGCTCCGGCTCGCCCGCCGCCGCAGCCAGGGCGCAGGCTTTCTGCGCCGTCGCCATCGCCTCGTCATATCGTCCCGCCTCGGCGTAGGCAGCCGCTAAGGTGCCGACGAGTTGAATCACGCCGTAATGCGTCAATTCGCAGGCGCGCCCGGCATATTGGACGGCTCGAACACCATTCCGGAGGTGCGCATCCGGACTGGTTGCCAGCAGCCACGCCAGATGATTCAGGACATGCACGGAGTCGGGGTTGATTTGCAGCGCCTTTTGGTATTGAACGATCGCTTCGTCCACCTGGCCCTTTCGGAGTAGCGCGCTGCCCAGGTTGAAATGGACTATCGCGAAGTCGGGGTTGATTTGCAGCGCCCTTTGGTACTGAACCATCGCTTCGTCAACATTACCCTTTTGAAGAAGAGCGTTGCCCAGGTTGCTGCGGACTTCTGCGTCGTCCGGTTTGATTTGCAGCGCCTTTTGGTATTGGACGATCGCTTCGTCCACCTGACCCTTTTGAAGCAGCGCGTTGCCAAGGTTGCCGTAGGCATTCAGGTAATCCGGGTTGATTTGCGTTGCCTTTTGGTACTGGGCTATTGCTTCGTCCACTCTGCCCATATTTAGCAGTGCGTTGCCGAGGTTGTTATGGGCAACGAAGTTGTCAGTTGTGCAGGCGAGAGTGTGAGTCCACAGCGATTCACTGTTTCGCCAATAAGCCGTCTGTACGCGCGCGCAGAAAATCAGGGCCGCCAGAATGACCGCCGAGAGGCCGCCCAGCACCAGGCGGCGGTGACGCCAGCCGGCACACAAATCCGCCGCCGCCCATGTCAGCATCAGAGACAAACCGATCAGCGACAGGTAGGTGTAACGATCACAGCGCACTTCGGCGCCTCGCTGGATCAGTATCAATATCGGCGCCAGCATGACCAGATACCAAAACCAGCCCACCACCAGATAGGGTTGCTTCCGCCGCCGGACCCAAACCGCCGCGGTAATCGCCATCAACAATATTACGACCATCAACATTTCCAGGCCCGGAACACCTTCGTGGGGAGGGGAATAAACGACCAGCCTTGCGGGAAAGAACATTTGCTTTATATAGACCAGGGGTGTCATCAGAGCGTGACCCGTCGCAACCATGGGGCTAAAATCCTTACGGGGCACCACCCCTTTGCCGGCCTGTAAGGCCACAGCCACCACCATGTTGTGTCTGTCCCGCGAGAACAGCAACCCCACCCCTGCCGCAATGATCAGCCCCACAAAAGGAATCTTCTCCAGCAGCAGCCACTTGAAAACAGACAACCGTTCTTTCTTGCCTGTCGCAGCCGCGAGCTCCGGTCGCCAGAACCGCTGGAGTGGCCAGTAATCCACCAGCAACAGCAGCAGCGGCAGCGTCGCCACCATGGCTTTGGACATCAGCCCGCAGGCGAAAAACAGCAGCGCGAAATAATAGTAAGGTGACACGTGATACGTGATACGTGACATGATAAACGCAGGCGCGGCCCCTTCGGTTCCTGTCATTTGCTTGCCGCGCCGAAGTGCAGCGAAGGCGGGCCACCCGCCGCCGGTCACTGCCTGGGCGTAGCAAAGGAGTGTCAGCATGAAGAACAATCCGCTGAGGACATCCTTGCGTTCCGCCACCCACGCCACCGATTCCACGTGCAGCGGATGAATTGCAAACACCGCCGCCACAAACGCGCTCCGCCACAGAAACCCCGTCATCCGCCGCAGCCCAAGAAACAGAACGATCACCGAAACGGTATGCAGCAGGACGTTCGTCAAATGATGGCCGCCGGGCTTCAACCCGTAGAACTGACAATCCACCATGTGGGAGATTTTGTTCAGCGGAATCCAATGACCATCGTCGCTATGGGTGAATACCCAGACGATGCCCTGCCAACTCAGGCCGTTTTTGACCACCGGGTGCTCATAGACCTGTTCGTCATCATCGTAATTGACGAATTCATAGCGCAGGGTCTGGCCGAAAACGGCCCACACTGCCAGCGCTAGAAACACACAAACCGCGAAGACCAGCCAGCGGTCATTCCAACCCGCCACTGGACTTTCGGTTGTCAGCCAGCGGGAGTCTTTCACTTCCGGCTTTTCACCGGCCGGCGCAGTGGTCAGGCTCAAATGCACGGCCTTGGCTTTTTTCTTTGAGCTTCTGCTCATAGCTAGTCATATGTCCCATAAAAGACGTTACCTGGGATTTCCCATTTGGTTTCTTGCCCACGACCAGCGTGGGCTTTTTCGTAATTTTCTTCCTGCTCCACAGATTTGGAAGTCCTTTTTTCAGTCCGCCCTCAGTTTGTCACTGGCAAAACGAGCGCTTCGTTGGCCTTTGAGCCTTTTCACACGCTTTTCCATGCCATCTGAAGACACCTCTTCCGTGGTTTCCGCTGTTTTCATCCGAGTCCTTTCACGTCTTCCTTCATTTTGTCTTTCGACCACTCCCTCCATCCGTGGATGGTTCTCAGGATTGGATTGGGCTTCTCCTGCCGGAACGTTTGCACCGTTGACCCGCGTTTCCGTCCGCTTCTGGCGTCCGGTCCACAAGTCAACTTTGAGTGTCTCAACTCGCTTTTCTGGCGCTGCTTCGTTCACGAAGGAAAAGATTCCTTTCCGCTTCTTCTGTTCGGCCCTTCAGTCGGTCGAGCAACCTACTATGGCCCCGGCTGACTTCTCCGGCTTCTTCGTCACCACCTTCCGATGGCGCTAGTCCCGCCCTCGCGGGACAAAACCGGAGATCTCCCCGGGTATTGCGCACTGACCCCCACGCTTATGTCCGTCGCATCTATGTCCGCGATTTCCGTGTCAGCAGCGGGCTTCACCGATAACCGCCTGCTCGCCCATCGCGTCCGCCTCGTATGCGGTTTCTGTTCGTCAGACCAACGTTTTGCCTGCGGCTTCCTCCAGATTCCACCTCGCGGTGAACACCCTTGCCGTCCGGCTAGCAGTTCCCCCGACCGGGCCTGCATTGGACTTTAACCAACAAGTCAGTGCGCCCCCGCCGGGCGCACAATAAAAAGGGCACCGACTTGAACGTCGGTGCCCCTGATAAGACCTTCGAATTCCGGCTATTTAGGGATGCATTACCCGGAAGAAGCCTGTGTTGCCGACAGGCAGCGCGGTAGTCGGAACTGCGGCGAGTCTGTTGGTCCCGGTGAGGTCAACGTAGGAGTATGTCACGCCCGCGTCTCCCCAAGTGGGATCAAGGTCGCTGGCGGATTGCACGTTCCAACCGCTCCCCGCCGTATTATACTGGACCCAGAACGCCGTGCCAGCCGGCTGCCAGATGCATCTGTTGGCGCCATCGATATAGTAGGTAGCGACTTGCCAGGCGTATTCACCGGTCAGCCCGGGGCCGGCGAAACTGTCATCGAACATCACACCGTTCACCGAATTTTCCAAATGAACATGGTTGAAGATGGCGCTCTTGCCGTTGTTCACTCCGGTGTTGGCCGTGTCGTTCTTGGCAACGCCGAACTGAACACACGACGCCACGGGAGAGAAGTTGGCATCATAGGTTGCACCCGGCAATGTGAAGGTTGCCGCCGGATTATTGTCCGGTCCCGTAAGGGTGGCCGAGTTGTCGTCATTGATGGTCACCGTCCAGGTTCCATTCGCGCTGGCGTACTGCGACAACTGAACAGTTGTGACGTTGGCCGGAGGCGGATTGGCACTGCCGAGGTCGGTCTTCCATTCAAAAGTGGCTTGCAAATAGTTGTTACCGGGGGAGTTTGCAATCCGGAACCCGGCATAGTCAAAGGCGTTATAAGGAATGCCACTATACCCCTGGTTATAAGACCAATCGTTGGGGCCGGCAATAATTGAGTCTCCATTGACAAGGTACATGTGGGCATCAAATCCAGGAGCCGTAGCCGGCGCCGGCCAGTTCGTGAGCGAGAACGAATAGATCGCCGGGTACTGACCCACCCAGAAAAAGTTTGTCGAGGTGTTGTCGATGGCAGGAGTGGTAATGCCCTCCTGATCGTACTGGTTGGCCGTTCCATCGTTATCCACGGTCATCTGTACGCCGGCCGGAGTGCCCGGCAAAATGCTCAATGTCGGAATGACCTCGGGGTTCCAGAACTGAATGTTGTCGATGTACAGTGTGACTGTATTGGCCCCACCATCGTTTCCCGGATAGCTTTGCATCGCGATCTGCGGAGAACTGGTGACACCGGAGGCGGCAGAAGGCACGTCAAAGTGAGTCCACTTCCCAACCATGCTCGCATCAAAAGGAACTGCCGCAACCCAATGCGCGCCCCAACCGCTGTCAAAGATAAACGGTTGCACGCCGCCATATGCCGGCCCAGTGCTGCTGGGATCAATATAGACATCAAATCCCATGTATTGATACCTGGTAGCATCGAAGTTCCCCACCCCTCCGAATTGATTCCAACTATAGCCAGCTCCCGTCCATGTGTACGTAATTGACCCTGGCGGGGTGATGTACGTCGGTCCAGCGTGGGTCACCGCATTGTAATAGGGTGCGTCCATGGAACTGTTGGCGGTGGCGTCGTTGAACGCTTGGTAAATCCACGGGTTTGATATCGGGGAGACTACGATATTGGCAAAACGCACCGACACGGGGTTGTTATAACCGCCAGCTGTGGTTTCTTGGAATTGAAACTGCAGTGTATCCGCGTCGCAGTAGTTCCCCGAAATAATAAAGGTGATGTGCTGCCAGCCCGAGTCAAACTGCGGGTTGCCGCCATCCCATATGCTATTCCAAGACCCGCCCTGACGGAATACACACTGAATTTGACCGTAAGCGCCTAAGGCATCCACGCCGGAACCGGGGTCAATATAGAAATCCACATCCACTTGTTGAAGGTAGGCGGTATTCTCGGGAGGGGACAAAGCCACGGCCGGGTCGCATTCCGTGGTGGTCACGCCGTCAAAGGTAATGTCCATACTGGGACCGCCACTAGGGCCACCGGTCGGATCCGCGACCATGCTTGTTAGGGGCGCGCCGTTATTATTGAACCAACCTTGCAAGCCGGTACTAAAGTCCCAGGATTGGGCCTGACACAAACCGACGGAGCCGGCCAGCGCCGCCGCGGTCATCAACGAAGGAAGCCATCGCTGTATTGTTGTTTTTCTTATCATATTATTTTTGGGTTGAGGGTTAATTTTGTAGTTTTTTGTTTGGGTCTGCGAAGGAAATTGGGCCATCACCTTGCCCGCAGCAAAACTGCTCTTTTGGCGACGGTGGAAATAAAGGCTTTGCAGCACATATTTGGTCTAAATTGGTCTTGATAGGGTTGTTAGAGAGTAACACGGGCGTATCGTCCTGCAAGTCACCAGTATTGGTGACACGAAACAAATGGCGCCTTTAGACATAAGGGCAAACAATCAATCTCCCGCCGCAACGGTCCACATTCCCTTGGGTATTTGTAACAGCGTGGTTGTGCCGAGGGTTTGTTCGATTTTTAACGTTTCCGCGTGGCCATCATGAAAAGCGTAGTTGAACCTGGAATTGTGCGCCTTGTACAACTGCTGGCCTTCGTTGTATGCGGTATATGCCAGTCTCGCGTTCGGGGAGGTCGGGGCGTTCATGTCAATTTGGTAGAGGTTGCCCCAGCCGCTGGAGGTGTCAGACGGGTTCGTGGTTTCCGGGCCGATGCAACAACAAGGCCAGATGTTTCCCATACAGCCCTGGCCGCTGCAATCTTCGCACAGCAGGATGGTGCCGCTGGGATCCTTGACCACCGAGGTCGGATATCCCTTGGCCCCCCAATCGGGCAGACCGGCCCCGGCATTCCAGTAAATGCCGACGCCATGGCGATTCGGCTGGGTCAAATCCGGCAGTGGATATTTGCCGTTCTGAGGATCAACTTGAAAATCGACGC
>JBKQOA010000031.1:0-26891 GCA_052145735.1 Limisphaerales bacterium | reverse complement strand
CTTCAACACGCCGGCTGGCCCTGCCCTCAATGCGGCGCTGATGGATTTTGGCAACCGCTTCCGCCTGCTCATCAACGAGGTGGATGTGGTGAAACCGGAACAGCCGATGCCGAAGCTGCCCGTGGCCCAGGCAGTCTGGAAATGCCGTCCGAATTTTGAGGATGCGTGCGCGGCGTGGATTTACGCGGGAGGCGCGCATCACACCGGCTTCAGCCAGGCCGTCACCACGGAAATGCTCGAAGATTTCGCGGCCATGGCCGGAATCGAGGTGGTCGTGATTGACGCCGGCACCAGGTTGCGCCAGTTCAAGCAGGAACTCCTTTGGAACGACTGCGCCTATGGCTTGAAGAGCGGCTGGGTTGCTTGAAAGCGGAACGCCGGGCATGGTTTGACGTTCCCGTGATTTGAAAATTTGGACCTTAAATTATGAACCTGAGACGTTACCATGCCGACGCGGCGTTAGTTGGCATGGCATTGCTGCTGGCGGCGATTTGTGGTTGCCATTCTCCGGCGACGGCGACTGCGGCCACACCCACGGCACCGGCGGCGGCGAAAATCACAGTGGATGCGGCGCATCCCGGCCACACGATTTCGCCGACGCTGTGGGGCATTTTTTTTGAGGACATCAACCTGTCCGCCGACGGCGGCATCTATCCGGAGCTGGTCCGCAACCGCTCGTTCGAGGATGCCAATACGCCGGAATATTGGAAATTTGCCAGCGTGGGCGATGGCAAAAGTGAAGCGTCGGTTGTCACGGCCGACGAGCATGCCAAACCACCGCCGCTGAATCCCTTCAACCGCAAATCCCTGCGCGTGAATGCCGATGGCGCCTTCACGTTGCAGAACGAAGGTTACTGGGGGATGAACATCGTGGCCGGCGAAGGCTACACCCTCAAGCTTGCGGCACGTGGCGAGAAATTCAACGGCCGGTTGACCGCCAGAATTTTGAGCCCCGCCGGCGACGTGCTCGCCAGCGGCGACCTTTCCGGCGTCAGCAACAACTGGCGTTATCAGACGCTGGATTTGATTGCGACCGGCGGCGACCCGAAGGCGAAGCTGGAAATCTCCGGCGACGGCCAGGGCGTTTTGTTCCTCGACATGGTTTCGCTGATGCCGAAAAAGACCTGGAAAGACCACGGTTTGCGCCCCGACATCGCGGAATCGCTCGACGGCTTGCATCCGAAATTCATGCGCTTTCCCGGCGGCTGCTGGGTCGAAGGCGACGATTTCGCGCACATGAATCATTGGAAAAACACCATCGGCAACATTGACACGCGCACCCCGCTGTGGAACCTCTGGAATTATTATGCCACGCAGGGACTCGGCTACCATGAATATCTCCAGCTCGCGGAAGACCTTGGCGCGGAACCGCTGTTTTGCATCAACATTGGCATGTCCCATAAGGAAACGATTCCGATGGACCGCATGGGCCAATGGGTGCAGGACGCGCTGGATGCGATTGAATATGCGAACGGCCCGACGAATTCCGTGTGGGGTTCCCTGCGGGCGAAAGCGGGCCACCCCGCGCCGTTCCATTTGAAATACCTGGAAATCGGCAATGAAAACGGCGGTTTTCCCGGCTACGTCGAGCACTGGAATCTTTTTTATGACGCCATCCGCGCCAAATATCCCGAAATAAAATTCGTGGCCGACGGCTGGGACAAATTTGGCGACCGGCCGCCGGACATCGTGGACGATCATTATTACGACACGCCGGAATGGTTCATGCGCCACGCTGGCCTGTATGATAAAAAAGCGCGCAACGGCCCGAAAGTTTTCGTCGGCGAATACGCGGTCACCAAAAATTGCGGCCGTGGGAATTTGCGCGGCGCCATCGGGGAAGCGGCGTTTATGACCGGGCTGGAACGCAATTCCGACGAAGTGGTCATGGCCAGCTATGCCCCGCTGCTCGTGAACCTGAACCACCGTGCCTGGAATCCTGACCTGATCAACTTCGACAGCTCGAAGTGGTATGGCTTGCCAGGCTACTACGTCCAAAAAATGTTCGCCGAAAATCGCGGCGACGTTTATTTGCCGACGGATGTGCAGTCGCCAGTCGAGGAGGACGCGGTCCCCGGCGGCATGATCGGGGTCGGCACTTGGAACACGGCGGCAGAGTTTAAAGACATCCAGGTGACCGCGCCGGATGGGAAAGTGCTGTTCAAGCCTGATTTCAGCCAGGATGCCAGGGGCTGGAAACTGCTCGGGGATGGCGCGGATTGGAAAGTCCAGGACGGCGCGCTGCGGCAAAACGCGGAAAAGGAATTCATCCGCGCGCTGGCCGGCAGGCGCGAGTGGACCGATTACACACTCTCGCTCAAAGCGCGGAAAATTTCCGGCGCGGAGGGTTTTCTGATTTTGTTCCGCATTGGCGGCAACGACGACCGTATTTGGTGGAACCTCGGCGGCTGGAACAACACGCAGGACGCCATCGAGTCCGGCGAAACGCTCGACTCCAAGCCGGGCCACATCGAAACCGACCGCTGGTATGACCTCAAACTCACCGTCGCCGGCAGGCATCTTCGCTGCTGGCTGGATGGCGAACTGATCCACGATCTGGATTTTGACGCCGGCGGTCAAATCAACAGCCTTTACGCCACGGCGGCGACCGACGCGCAATCCGGCGACCTTATCGTGAAGGTTGTGAATGCCGGCACCAAGCCGCTCGAAACGGAGGTGGATTTGTCCGGTGCCAGCCTTTCCGGCAAAGGTACGGCCACCGTGCTGACTTCCGAAAGTGGCGCGGATGAAAATTCGCTGGCTGAGCCAACAAAAGTTTCGCCGAAAACGGAAGTGGTGGAATTTACCGGCACCAGCCTGAAACGTTTGTTCCCCGGAAATTCCTTTACCGTGCTGCGGTTGAAAGCCAAGTAAATGATCATGCGGTTGAAGTTTAATGAAGTTATTGTCGCCTTCATCGGCCTGTTCGCCTGCGTCATTTCGGCCCTGGCGGACGCGCCGACGATGAAAGCGCCGTGTGCCGCCGAAGCGTTTCCATTGTCGCAAGTGCGGCTGCTCGACGGTCCGTTTCGCGACGCGATGCTGCGCGATGAAAATTATTTATTGAGCCTTGATTGCGACCGGCTGCTGCGAAATTTTCGCGTCAACGCC
Source organism: Limisphaerales bacterium (assembly GCA_052145735.1). Lineage (GTDB taxonomy): Bacteria > Verrucomicrobiota > Verrucomicrobiia > Limisphaerales > UBA11358 > UBA11358. The sequence continues at coordinate 23,780 of JBKQOA010000031.1, read as the reverse complement.
AATTTGCCGGCGGACGCAAAACCCTACGGCGGCTGGGAGGAACCGAATTGTGAATTGCGCGGGCACTGCGTCGGACACTATTTGTCCGCGTGCGCGCTGATGTTCGCCAGCACCGGCGATGCGCGCTTCAAGGAGCGCGTGGATAAAATTGTCGCCGGGTTTGCCGAATGCCAGAACGCGCTCGCGACAAATGGTTCGCACGCCGGTTATTTGTCGGCGTTTCCGGAATCGTTCATTGACCGCGTGGAAAACCGCCAGCCGGTCTGGGCGCCGTGGTACACGCTGCACAAAATCATGGCCGGCTTGCTCGACGCAAACCAGCTTGGCGGCAACGCGCAGGCGCTCGAAGTGCTGACGAACATGGCGAACTGGGTGAAATTTCGCGTGGACCATCTGCCGGAGGCAAAAATGCAGGCGTCACTCGGCACGGAATTTGGCGGCATGAACGAAGTGCTGGCCAATCTTTACGGCGTCACGGGCAACGCGGATTATTTGAAAACGGCGGAAGCGTTCAACCAGAAGACAATTTTCGATCCGCTCGCGCAGGGCCAGGACAAATTGAACGGCCTGCACGCGAACACGCAAATCCCGAAGATGATCGGCGCGGCGCGGCAATATGAACTGACCGGCGACGCGCGCGACGCGGACATCGCGAAATTTTTCTGGGAATGCGTCGCGCTGCACCGCTCCTACGTCATCGGCGGCCACAGCGACCGCGAACATTTTTTTCCGACGAACGATTTTGCCAAGCATCTGTCCGTCGAGACCGCCGAGACCTGCAACACCTACAACATGCTCAAACTCACGCGCCACCTTTTCGCGTGGCAGCCGGATGCGACGATGATGGACTTTTACGAGCGCGCGCTTTACAACGACATCCTCGCCTCGCAAGACCCGGACACCGGGATGTTCACCTATTTCATGTCGCTCAAGCCCGGACATTTCAAAACCTATTCCCAGCCGGACATTTCCTTCTGGTGCTGCGTCGGTACCGGCATGGAAAACCACGCGAAATACGGCGACACCATATATTTTCACGGTGACAATTCCCTGTTTGTCAATCTGTTCATTCCGTCCGAATTGTCGTGGCCTGAAAAAAATCTCGTCGTGCGGCAGGAAACGAAATTTCCGGAAAGCGACAAAACGATATTAGTTATTGGAACTGTGGACCAGACTCCGGTTCGATTCGCCTTGAAAATCCGATGGCCGGTGTGGGCGGAGAAAATTTCCGTGCGCGTGAACGGCGAGAAGCAAAAAATTTCCGGCAAGCCCGGTTCGTATGTCACGATAGACCGTGCATGGGAAGATGGTGCTGGTGTGGAAATTCAGTTGCCGATGAAATTGCATACCGAGCCGCTGCCGGGTTCAACGAACATCGTCGCGGTGCTTTATGGACCGATTGTGCTGGCGGGAAACCTGGGCACGAACGGAATGTCGAATCCTTGCACCAGAGACCAGCTTGACCTGGCTAAAATTCCCGACCCGAAGGTTCCGGTATTTGTCGGCGACCCAAAAACGATTCTGAAAAAAATCAAGCCGGCCGGCGAGCCGCTGGTTTTTCAAACGAAACATCTTGGCCAGCCGAACGACGTGACGCTGGTTCCGTTTTACAGGGCAAATCGCGAACGCTACTCGGTTTATTGGAATGTCGTCAGCGAGGCGGAGTGGAAAAGCCATCCCGCGCAAAATGCGGCGGCGGGCGGCCAACTTTTGCAGGCGGCTTTGAATGAGAATTAACATGGAAACTCAATACACCATCGGTCTGGATTACGGCACGAATTCGGTTCGTGCGCTCATCGTGAACGTCGCGAACGGCGATGAAATCGCTAGCGCGGTCTGGAATTATGCGCATGGCACGGCGGGCGTGATTTTGTCGCGCGACCCGAACCTCGCGCGGCAGCATCCGGCGGATTACGTCAAAGGCGCGGAAGTCACCATCCGGCAGGTTCTCATTGCGGCGAAGAAAGCCGTGAAAGGGTTCCGCGCCGGTCAAGTGATTGGCATTGGCGTGGACACGACCGGCAGCACGCCGCTGCCCGTGGACGCCAATGGCCAGCCGCTGGCATTTGACCAACGATTTGCCAAAAATCCGGCGGCAATGGCCTGGCTGTGGAAGGACCACACCGGAGTTGCCGAAGCCGCGGAAATCACCGCGCTCGCAAAAAAAATCCGCCCGCAATTTCTCGCCAAATGCGGCGGGGTTTATTCAAGCGAATGGTTCTGGAGCAAGATTCTCCGCTGCCTCCGCGTTGCGCCGGACGTTTTCAACGCCGCGTATTCGTGGATCGAGCTGGCCGACTACGTTCCCGCCGCGCTCACGGGTACGGAACATCCGGATCGATTCATCGCCGGTGTTTGCGCTGCCGGTCACAAGGCGATGTGGAATGCGAAGTGGGGCGGTTATCCGGACGAACGGTTTCTTGCCCGGCTGAACCCGAGGCTCGCCCAGCTTCGGAAGCGGCTCACGCCGCGGGTTCATGCGGTGGACAAATCCGTCGGCGGGCTCACGGCCGGGTGGGCGAAGAAAACCGGTTTACGGCCGGGCATTCCCGTCACCGTCGGCGCATTCGATGCGCACCTCGGCGCCGTCGGTTCCGGTGTCGCGCCGGGAACGCTCGTCAAAATCATCGGCACGAGCACGTGCGACATCACCATCGCTTCGAACCGGAAGAAACTCGCGGATGTGCCCGGTTTATGCGGCATCGTGGACGGCAGTGTGTTACCCGGTTATTTCGGCCTTGAAGCCGGCCAGTCAGCCGTGGGCGACATTTTCAACTGGTTCGTCAATTATCTCCAGCCCGGCGGCAAGGCCGGCACACATGAGGCTTTGACGAAGGCTGCGGCGAAGCTTCAGCCGGGCGAATCCGGTCTGCTCGCGCTCGACTGGAACAACGGCAACCGCACCATCCTGGTGGACCAGCGGCTCACCGGCCTGCTCGCCGGCCAGACATTGTACACGACGCCCGCGGAAATTTACCGCGCGCTTATCGAGGCCACCGCTTTTGGCGCGCTGACCATCATCAATCGTTTCGAGGAATACGGCGTAAAGATCAACCAGGTCGTCAATTGCGGCGGGATCGCGGAAAAAAATCCGCTGGTGATGCAGATTTACGCGGATGTGACCGGCCGGCCGATGAAAGTGAGCCGCTCGGCGCAGACGTGTGCGCTCGGCTCGGCCATTGCCGGCGCCGTTGTCGCCGGCGCGCACAAGGATTTTTTCCCGGCCCAAAAGGCGATGACCGGCTTGAAATCCCGCGTGTTCAAGTCGGACGCGAAGGCGCATGCCGTTTATCGGGAGTTGTACCCCTTGTACCGGAAATTGCATGATGCGTTTGGCACCAGGGAATGGACCGGTAATCTTCAGGATGTGATGAAACGCCTGATTGACATTCGCAACCGCGTCCGGAAATAATGCCGCCCTCCCGCATGCTCGAAGAACTCAAAAAACAGGTCTGTGAGGCAAACCTGCAACTGGTGGCGGAGGGTCTGGTCATCCAGACCTGGGGCAACGCCAGCGGCATCGACCGCGAGCACGACCTGATTGTCATCAAGCCGTCCGGCGTTCCTTATGCCGGCATGAAGCCCGAACACATGGTCGTAGTTTCACTGGAAACCGGCAGCGTTGTGGATGGCAGTCTGAGCCCCAGTTCCGACACGCCGACGCACCTGATGCTTTACCGCGCCTTCAAGAATATTGGCGGCGTGGTCCATACGCACAGCCTGTATGCCACGGCCTGGGCGCAGGCGGGCAGGGGAATCCCTTCCTTCGGCACCACCCAGGCCGATTACTGGCATGGCGATGTGCCCTGCACGCGTTCGTTGACGGCAAAAGAGATCCAGACCGATTACGAGGCGAATACCGGCCAGGTGATTGTTGAAACGTTTCGCAAGCTGGACCCGATGCAACATCCCGCCGTGCTCGTGGCGAGCCATGGGCCCTTTACCTGGGGCAAAACCGTTGCCGCCGCCGTGCATAACGCAGCGGTCCTGGAATTCGTTGCCCGGCTGGCGAGCGAAACGCTCCGCATCAATCCCAAAACGAAACCCATGCCGTCCGCATTGCTCGACAAACATTTCCTGCGCAAACACGGGCCCGAGGCGTATTACGGTCAAAAGTGATGCACCACAAATCAAACTGATAAATAAATAAAATAATGAAAACCAACATCTCCTTCTTCACCGTGCCATTGGCTGGACTCGGGGCGGCCTGTCTTGTAGGCTGCGCCCCCATGTCCATCCCAACCAACACTCTCGGAACCATCAGCCAGGCGCCCTTTGGCAAAACCCCGGACGGCACGCCGGTGGAGATCTATACCCTGCGTAACAGCAAGGGAATGGAAGCCCGCATCATGACCTATGGCGGCATCGTCCAGTCGCTTAAAGTACCGGATAAAAATGGCAAATTCGATGACATCGTCCTCGGCTACGACAATCTTGATGGTTACCTCAAGGCCTCGCCGTACTTTGGCGCGCTCATCGGTCGTTACGGCAACCGCATCGCGGGCGGCAAATTCACCCTGGAAGGCAAGACTTACACGCTGGCCACCAACAATGGTCCCAATTCGCTGCATGGCGGCATCAAGGGCTTCGACAAGGTCGTCTGGCAGGCCAGGTCCTGGGTCACCACCGATGGCCCGGCTTTGGAACTGACTTACTTCAGCAAGGACGGCGAGGAAGGCTTCCCCGGCAACCTCAAGGGTACGGCGGTTTACACCCTCACCGACAGCAATGAACTGCGCCTGGAGTTCACCGCCACCACCGACCAGCCGACGCTCTGCAACCTGACGCATCATTCCTATTTCAACCTGGCCGGGCAGGGGAACGGCGACATTCTTGGCGACATCGTTTATATCAACGCGGATGCCACCACCCCGGTGGATGCCACGCTCATCACCACCGGCGGAATCAAGCCGGTGGATGGGACGCCGTTCGATTTCCGCAAACCGACGGCCGTTGGCGCCCGCATCAATGATCCCGATCCCGTGCTGCAATATGGTCCCGGATACGACCACAACTGGGTCATCAACAAGCCGCCGGGCCAGCTCGGGTTGATGGCGCGCGTGGTGGAGCCGGGCAGCGGTCGCGTCATGGAAGTGTGGAGCACCGAACCCGGCCTGCAGTTCTACACCGGCAATTTCCTGGACGGCTCCATCACCGGCAAGGGCGGCAAGGTTTACCAGCGCCGCTCCGCCTTGTGCCTGGAACCCCATCATTATCCGGATTCGCCCAACAAGCCCCAGTTTCCCACCACCGAGTTGAAGCCCGGCGAGACGTATCACAACACCATCATCTATAAATTCAGCGTCCAATAAAACTGTCCACTTGGGGAATCAAATTCTATGAATGAAATAACCAACAGTGTGGAGACGGCAACCAATGCCCTCGCCATGTCGTCCGTGGCGGGCGGCATGAACGGCACGGTGTTCAATGGCCTGGACCTGATCGTCATCATCGCTTTTGCCCTCGGCATGATTGCGACCATCTGGTTCTCGATGCGCAAGAAGAACGAGTCCGGCAAGGACTACTTTCTGTCCGGGCGCGACGCCAACTGGTTGCAGATCGGCTCCTCGATCTTCTCCTCCAACATCGGCTCCGAACATCTCGTCGGCCTGGCCGGCGCCGGCTTCATCACCGGCATGGCGATGGCCCATTGGGAAATGCACGGCTGGATCATCCTGGTCTTGGGCTGGGTCTTCGTGCCGCTCTATGACCGCATGAAGATATTCACCATGCCCGAGTTTCTCGAACTCCGCTTCAGCCGCGGCTCGCGCAACGTCCTGAGTCTGCTCACCATGGCCAGCCTGGTGCTGACCAAGATCGCCGCCACCATCTACGCCGGCGACGTCGTCATCCGCACGCTGCTGAACGTGGACTCGATAAATATTTTCGGACACCAGATTGACGTTTTCTGGGCCATCGCCCTGGGGCTGGCGGCGACCACCGGCCTTTACACGATTTTTGGCGGTATGCGCGTGATCATGTACACCGCCGTGCTCCAGACGCCGGTGCTGATTTTTGGTTCCGTCTGCATCCTCTTCATGGGCCTGCATGTTCTGGGTCATGGCAGTCTGGTTGAAGGTTGGAAAGCCACCCTCGAGAAGGTCGGCGACAACGTGCATCTGATCCGTTCCAACAAGGATCCGGAATGGCCCTGGCTGGCGATTCTGCCCGGCTCGGCGATGATTGGCTTCTGGTATTGGTGTACCGACCAGTACATCGTCCAGCGCGTGCTCGCGGGCAAGAACCAGCAGGAATCCCGGCGCGGCACCATCCTGGCCGGCTTCTTCAAGCTGACACCGGTGTTCATTTTCCTGATCCCGGGCATGATCGCTTTTGCGCTGACTAAAACCCCGTCCGCCGGTTTCTCCACCAGCGGTGACGCAGCCTACACCTCGCTTGTCGCCCAGATTCTCCCCCACGGCCTCCGCGGCATGGTCGCCTGCGGCATGATCGTCGCGCTCATGGCGTCGCTGGGATCCAAATTCAACGCCTCCGCCACGTTGTTCACCATGGATTTCTACCGGGAATGGTATCCCAATGCCTCCGGCAAAACCGAGGTGCTGGTTGGCCGTATCGCCACAGCTGCGATTGTCTTCGTCGGCATCTGCTGGGTGTTGGTGATCAAGAGCCTCCACACGAATCTTTATCTGTATCTCCAGAATGTGCAGGGGTATCTCTCACCCGCCATCGCCGTGCTGTTTATAGCGGGTGTGTTCTGGAAACGCGCCACGGCCACCGCAGCCCTTTGGTCCTTCGTGGTGGGCATGGTTGGCGGTTTCGCGCGACTGGCGGCCGACCTCGTCATGCGGAATGATTCCGAGACCGTGTCCAAGCTCAAACAGGATCTCTACCACGGCGTCATCACCTTGGACCAATACAACGCTGGCATCGCCCCGATCCATGCCAAGTTCGGTCTCCTGTTCGATTTCTGGAATGTATTCTGGCTCTATTACTGCGAATGGCTGTTTATATTTACCGCGCTGTTGATGATCGTCATCAGCCTCCTGACCAAGGCGCCGGATCCAAAGACAGTCAAATACACCTACTATGGCGCCACGCCGGAGGAAAAGGCCGCCACCAAAGCCAGTTGGAATGCCTTGGATGTGGTATTGACCCTGATCGTGGTGGGCACCATCGTCCTGTTTTACATCAAGTTCTGGTAATTAATGATTCGCTGGAAGGCTGCGGCACCACTTGTGCCGCAGCCTTTTGCTTTATGACCGCAAAAAAAATCATTGGGCTGCTTTTGGCGACGGGTTGCATTGGCCTGCGCGCCCAGGGTGTTTCACCCAATACCAACCTCACCGCGCGCCAGGAACAAATCATCGCCGCTGCCAAAGCCGGTGCCGCACCGCAGTTCAACGGCGCGAGTTTCGTCGGTATTCGTCCCGGAACGCCGTTCATTTATTCACTACCCGTGACCGGCGCGCGTCCCATCGCCTTTTCTGTAAAAGATTTGCCCAATGGCCTCTCCCTAGTTTCGCAGACCGGCATCATCACCGGCTCACTCGCCAAACCGGGTGAATACCGGGTCAGGGTCGCCGCCAAAAATTCTGCGGGCAAAGCCAGGATGGAAATCAAAATCGTTTGCGGTGACATCCTCGCTCTCACCCCGCCAATGGGCTGGAACAGCTACGACGCCTTTGGTGACAACGTTGTCGAAACCGAGGTGCTGGCGAATGCGCATTACGTCGCGGAGAAGCTTCAACCGGTCGGGTGGGACACGGTTGTCGTGGATTACTGCTGGTCCGACCCCGGTGCGCATGACAACAACCGCAATGCCCGCGCCAATGCGCCGCTGGCCATGGACGCTTTCGGACGGCTCCTGCCGGCGACCAACCGCTTTCCCTCGGCTGTAGGCGGCGCCGGTTTCAAGCCGCTCGCCGATACGATTCACACACTGGGGTTGAAATTCGGCATCCACATCATGCGGGGAATTCCACGCAATTCCGTCGTGGCCAACCTGCCGATCGAAGGCTCAAATTTCACCGCGGCCGAAGCCGGCAATACCAACAGCAAATGCGTCTGGTGTCCGGACATGTTTGGCGTGAACAGCAATGCTGCCGGCCAGGCGTGGTATGATTCCTGTGCGCGATTGTGGGCCTCGTGGGGCGTGGACTACATCAAGGTGGACGACCTTTCCGAGCCGTATCACCCGGCCGAGGTGGAGATGGTCCGCCAGGCGATTGACCGGTGCGGGCGCAGCATTGTCTTCAGCACTTCGCCGGGCGAGACCCCCATTCGCGATGCCGCGCACATTGCAACGCACGCCAATCTCTGGCGCGTTTCCGGCGATTTCTGGGACAACTGGAAATCGCTCGACCACGAGTTCACACTCGCCGCGCGCTGGCATGATTATGTCGGGGCCGGACATTGGCCGGACGCCGACATGCTGCCGGTCGGCCATCTTTCCGTCGGCAACCGTTCCGTCGGACACGACCGGTACACTGCATTGACGCGAGACGAACAGCTCACGCTCCTGTCGCTCTGGTGTCTGCTGCCCTCGCCGCTGATGGTCGGCGCGAACCTGCCGGACAACGATGACTGGACGCTGGCCTTGCTCATCAACCCCGAAGTCATCGCCGTGAACCAGAACGCCTTGGGCCAGCCCGCTCAACGGCTGACTAACACGCTTGCCGGCGTGGAAGTCTGGACCAGAAAACTCGCGGACAAATCTCTTGCGGTCGGCATCTTCAATCGCGGCAAGGCCGCCGTATCCGTGAATCTAGTCTGGCATGACCTTGGACTGCGCGCCAAACCCGAAGTGCGCGATTTATGGCTGCGAAAGGATTTGAACCGGCAGAAAAACTTCACCGCTGAATTGCTGCCGCACGGTTGCGTTTTGCTGCGGGTGAAGTGAAAACCCGGTTGCGTAGCCGCCCGCAGAAATCAGGTTTGACACCTTTGCCCGCTCGTCCAGAATGCTTTCCCACAATCTCCAACCAGAAACCATATGTCACGAACATTGAATCCCTACGTCATTTTACTTACCCTCATCGCCACGCTGGGCGGATTGCTTTTTGGTTATGACACCGCCGTCATTTCGGGAGCGGTGGGCAGCCTGAAGGCCTATTTTATTGAACCCCGAAACCTCAGCGATCCCAATGTCGCCAATTCGCTGTGGGGCATCGTCAACTCCAGCGCGCTCATCGGTTGCATCATCGGCGGAGTCATCGGCGGATGGGTCAGCACCAAAATCGGCCGCAAGCGGGGATTGATCATCGCCGCTGTTCTTTTTCTGATTTCCGCTCTGGGAGCCGCCGCGCCGGAATTTCCCTTCGCCCCCATCGGCCACGGCGGCCCGGGGTACATGTGGAATTTTGTCTTTTACCGGATCCTCAGCGGCATCGGCGTGGGACTGGCCTCCATGCTCTCGCCCATGTACATTGCAGAAATCGCGCCGGCAAAAATCCGGGGCAACCTCGTGGCGTGGAACCAGTTCGCCATCATCTTCGGCATGTTGGTGATTTACTTCGTCAATTACGGAATTTCCAAGGCCGGGAGCGGCGATGCCTGGCTCAACAGCATCGGCTGGCGCTACATGTTCCTGTCCGGCGCCATTCCCTCGATTGCCTTCCTGCTCCTCCTGTTCTTTGTGCCGGAAACCCCGCGGTATCTGATGTTGAAGAACAACGAGGCGGGCGCCCGCGCCGTGCTGGCCAAATTGACGACGGCCGAAGAGGGCGAAAAGGAAATCGCCGACATCAAGGAGTCACTGGCCGAACATCATTCCGGCCGCCTGTTTTCCTTCGGCATGCTCCTCATCTTCATCGGCATCATGCTGTCGGTCTTTCAGCAATTCGTCGGCATTAATGTCGTGCTCTATTACGCTCCGGAAATTTTCAAGAACGTGGGCTTTGACACCAACGCCTCGCTGTTCCAGACCATCATCGTCGGCGCGGTCAACCTGATTTTCACCGTCGTGGCCATCGTCACTGTGGACAAACTTGGCCGTAAACCCCTGCAAATCATCGGCGCACTCGTCATGGCGGTGGCCATGATCGCCCTGGGCTCCACGTTCGCGCTGCAGATCAAGGGAGTGGTGGCGCTGCTCTGCATGCTGCTTTACATCGCCGGATTTGCCGTGTCCTGGGGGCCGGTGGTTTGGGTCCTGTTGAGCGAAATTTTTCCCAATCAGATTCGCGGCAAAGCCATGGCGGTGGCGGTGGCCGCCCAATGGATCGCCAATTTCCTGGTCAGTTGGACCTTTCCCATCCTCAACGACAATCCGTATCTGTTGAACGCCTTCCACCACGGGTTCGCCTACTGGATCTACGGTGTGATGAGCATCCTGGCGGCCCTGTTCATGTGGAAGCTGGTCCCGGAAACCAAGGGGCGCACCCTCGAACAGATGAACGCACTCTGGCACGTGCCCGGCGAGAAACATTAACCCCGGTTCAAATCGCGTCGGGAATCAGCTATTGTGAGTTGCGGGTGGAACTCCGGTTCCGACAGGTTGAAATTCACTTTACTCGCCGCGTTTCTCGAGTACCCTCCTAATTCTGAATTTTTCGGAATCAGGATATATTTATGGCTAAATTGACAGTCAAAGATCTGGATGTCCACGGCAAACGCGTTTTTTTGCGCGTGGATTACAATGTACCCTTGGAGGAAAAAGACGGGCAGATGGTCATTACCGATGCCACCCGCATCGTGGAAACCCTGCCGACGTTGAAACTTTTGATTGGGAATGGCGGCAAGCTCATTTTGACCGCGCATCTCGGCCGGCCCAAGGGCAAACGCGAGGCCACTATGTCCTTGGCGCCGGTGGCCGTGAAATTGTCCGAACTGCTCGGCAAGCCCGTCGCCTTCGTGGACGATTGCATCGGCGAAAAGATCGAGAAGGCCGTTGCCGGCATGAAGGATGGCGACGTCGTGCTGCTCGAAAATGTCCGGTATTACAACGAAGAGGAGAAAAACGACCCGGCGTTCGCCGAAAAACTGGCCAAGGTCGCCGACGTTTACGTGAACGATGCCTTTGGCGCGGCGCATCGCGCCCATGCTTCCACGGAAGGCGTTGCCCGTCTGGTGGCCCGGCGCGGCGGCAAGTGCGCCGCCGGTCTGTTGATGGAACGTGAATTGAAATTCCTTGGCGATGAACTGGAAAAACCGGCCCGGCCGTTTGTGGTGATTCTGGGCGGAGCGAAGGTTTCCGACAAAATCAAGGTCATCGACCGGTTGTTGGAAAAGGCGGACACGATTCTGATTGGCGGCGCGATGGCTTACACGTTCCGGCTGGCGCAGGGGTACAAGACCGGTAAATCGCTGGTGGAGCCGGACGCGACCCATATCGCCACTTCAGCCCTGGAAAAGGCCAAGGCGAAAAAAGTCCAGTTTTTGCTGCCCGTGGACGACGTGGTGGCCGTGCCGGTGAACACCGACAAGCTCGACAAGAAGGGCAAACCGATCATCGAATGGCAGAATCCGCGCACCAGTTCCGACTTGAATTGTCCGGATGACGCCGCCGGCCTCGACATCGGCCCGGCGACAATCAAGGCGTATGCCGACGTGATTGCCAAAGCGAAGACGATTTTGTGGAATGGTCCGATGGGGCTGTTTGAGAACAAGCAATTTGCCGCCGGCACGAACGCCATTGCGCAAGCGGTGGCCGACGCAACGCAGAAGAGCGGAGCCAAAAGCATCATCGGCGGCGGCGACAGCGTGAAGGCGCTGAACAAGGCCAGGCTCGGTGACAAGGTGACGTTCATGAGCACCGGTGGCGGCGCCAGCCTGGAATTTCTGGAAGGCGAGGTCCTGCCCGGCGTGGCGGCGTTGTCGGAAAAATAATTTATCCTCCTCGTCCTTCGTCCTCGTTCTCGTAATCGAGACTCCGAGGACGAGAATGAGGACGAGGAAGATTTTAAGACATGAACAAAGAACGTAAATTGATTATTGCCGGCAACTGGAAGATGAACAAAACGGTGGCCGAGGCGCTCGCGCTGGTCAACGACCTCAAGCTGGACCTGGCCAATATCCGGGAGGTGGACATCGTTGTCTGCCCGCCCTTCACCGCCCTGGAATCGGTGTCCAAGGTCATCCTGGATTCGAACCTCCGGCTCGGCGCGCAAAACATGAGCGCGCAGAATTTCGGCGCGTTCACCGGCGAAATTTGCGCCGGCATGCTGAAGGAATTTTCCGTGCGCTATGTCATCCTCGGCCATTCCGAGCGTCGCCAGTACCAGAAGGAACCCGACGCGCTCATCGCCAAAAAGGCGGCCGCGGTCCATGCCGCGTCGCTCAAGCCCATCGTTTGTGTCGGCGAAACGCTGGCCGAGCGCGAAGGCGGCCAGACGGAAAGGGTCCTGGAGACGCAGGTGCGCGGCAGCCTGGCCGGTTTGACGAAGGAACAGATGGTGGAAACCATCATTGCCTACGAGCCGGTCTGGGCCATCGGCACCGGCAAGACGGCGACGACGCAGCAAGCCCAGGACGCCCACGCGTTCATCCGCGCGTTGCTGGCAAAGATTTATGACGAAGCGGTTGCCAAAAAGGTTCGCATTCAATACGGTGGCAGTGTGAAGCCGTCAAACGCGAAGGAACTGATGGGGCAGCCGGATGTGGACGGCGCGCTGGTCGGCGGCGCGTCGCTTGAAGCGCGAAGTTTTGCTGACATTATTAAAAATTCGATATAGAAATTAATTATGAGTTTTATCACTGGTATTCTTACCTTTTTCCTGGTGGTCAACTGTCTTTTGCTGATCCTGCTGGTTTTGATCCAACTGCCCAAGAAGGACGCCGGGGCCGGACTGGCCTTCGGCGGCGGCGCGGCGGACGCCCTGTTTGGCGCGGGTTCGGGCAACGTGCTGACCAAGGTGACAAAATGGGCGACCGTGATCTTCTTCGTGATGGCCCTGTTTCTGGGTTATTGGCAGGACCGGCTCCACAGCAATAACAGTGTGGTGACCTTTGAAAAGAGCCTGGAACAAAAACAATCGCAAACGCCGCCAATGGTACCGTCGCAGACAGCGCCTTCCGCTTCCCAGCCGTCGGCACCGTCCGCGTCGCAGCCGGCGGCGATCCCGGCAAACAATCCACCCGCGGTGCCCCAGTCTGCGCCCACCAATGCCCCGGAGGCGCCGACGCAATCGAAATAACGCAATGGCCATTTCCCAACGCGCCCGGCGGATTCTTTCGCGGGCGCGTTTTGTTTTGTGCGTTGTCACCGGTATTTTACTTGCAGGCTGCGCGCGCCGGGAGCTGCCGGCGAACATCACGATCATCAACGGCGGAGAACCTGAATCTCTCGACCCCGCCATCATCTCAGGCCAGGTCGAAATGCGCATTGCCGTCGGCCTGTTTGAAGGATTGACGCGGCTGGACGCCAGAACGGCACGACCGGTTCCCGGTCTGGCGGAAAGCTGGGACCTATCGCCGGATGGGAAAATTTACACCTTCCATTTGCGGACCAATCTGGTTTGGTCAACCGGCGAGCCGCTGACGGCGGACGACGTGGTTTATTCCTGGCTGCGGGCGCTCAATCCGGCGACGGCTTCCGTTTATGCGGCACAACTTTTTTGTCTCAAAAATGCCAGGGAATTCAGCGCTGGCGCCATCAAGGATGCTTCACGGGTCGGCATTCATGCGCCCGACAACTTCACCGTGCGCATCGAATTGAACCATCCCACCTTGTTTTTTCTGGACATTTGCGCGATGCCGGTAACGTACGTCGTGCCGCGCCGAGCCATTGAAAAATACGGCGACCACTGGCTGATGGCAAAGCCGTTGCCGGTCAGCGGACCGTATGAACTGGCCTATTGGCGGCTCAATGACAAGATTCGCCTGATAAAAAATCCGCGTTATTGGGACGCGGCGAACACGCAATCGGGAATCATTGACATTCTGCCGGTCGGTTCGGCAAACGCGGCGCTGAATCTTTACGACCGCGGTGAAGCCGACATTGTCTGGGACAAGGAGCTTGTGCCTGGACAATTGATGGACGTGCTGATCAAGCAACCAGACTTTCACACGTTCAATTTTCTCGGCGTGTATTTCATCCGTTTCAACGTGACCAAAAAGCCTTTTGACGATCCGCGGGTGCGCCGCGCGCTGGCGCTGGCCATCGACAAGGAACGCATTGTGAAAAAAATCACGAAAGCGGGGGAACCGCCGACGTCGCATATCGTGCCCGACGACACGGCTAATTACGTTCCGCCCGAGGGGCTCGGTTACGACCCGGCGCGGGCGCGAAAATTGCTGGCCGAGGCCGGTTATCCTGGGGGCACGAATTTCCCGCATTTTGACTACGTCTTCAGCGCCCCTGGCGGCGGGGGAGACAAAATTCACGAAAATATCGCCGTTGAATTGCAGCAAATGTGGCGCGATGAACTCGGCATTCAGGCGGATTTGCGGCAACTCGAGGCAAAAATCTTTTATACGGCGCAATCCCATCTTGATTTCGATCTCTCGCGTTCCAGTTGGATCGCCGATTACAACGACGCGAACACCTTTTTGGGAATGTTCACCAGCGACGATGGGAACAACCGCACCGGCTGGAAGAACGCGCCATACGACACCCTCATCCGCGAAGCCAACGAACAAGCTGATCCGGCCGCACGGAAGAAATTGTTTCAGCAAGCTGAAATAATCCTGGTGCGGGACGAGGTTCCGATCATCCCCCTCTATTTTTACGTCGGCATTAATTACTTCAACACCAACCGGATTCAGGGTATTTACGAAAACATCCTCGATGATCATCCGCTGCAGACCATCCGCAGGGTGAAATCGAGATGAATCCATTGGCTGTCGAAAGATGCGGAGCATGGTAATCGAATCAATAAAAGTTGTCGGGAGCACCCGCCTCCGGCGGGTTCAATTCGGCGTCTCGCCAAATTGCATCGGGTCGCGAACGGGTTGTGGGGCATGGATGGGCGGCGGCGATGTGCGTTGGCAGCAGGTTTCAGGCGCGACGCCCGAAACGACCCGCGAGACGCGGGTGCTGCCGCATTTTTCTCCGCATTTCCGCACTACCACTGTTAAATAGAACGACGATGTATTTTCTTAAACGCATCATCTTCGCCATCCCGCTCCTGCTGATCATCAGCACGCTGGCGTTCGTCCTGGTGCATCTCGCTCCCGGCGGGCCGTTCGACCGCGAGCGCGCGCCGGCATCACCGGAGGTCGAGCGCGCCCTGAACGCGAAATATCATCTCGACGAGCCGGTGTGGAAACAATACTTCCGTTACCTGGGCGACCTGGCCCACGGCGACTTTGGGGTCTCGCTCAAATACCGCAACCACACGGTCAACGACATCATTGCACAGGGCCTGCCGGTTTCTATGCTCCTCGGCGCGCTGGCGTTCGGCTTTGCCATGGGGGTCGGGTTGCCGGTCGGGTTCTTTACCGCCGCCCGGCGCGGACGTTGGGAGGACTATGCCGGCAGTTTTTTTTCCGTGCTCGTCGTCTGCGTGCCGGGCTTTGTCGTTGCGCCGTTGCTGATCCTCGTTTTTTCCATCAAATTGAAACTGCTGCCCGTCGGCTTGTGGGAAACGCCGTGGCACATGATCTTGCCGCCCATCGCCCTCGGCCTGTTTTTTGCCGGCAAAGTTGCCCGGTTGATGCGCGAAGGAATGTTGAGCGCAATGCAATCCGAATTTGTCACGGCGGCGCGCGCCAAGGGCCTGGGCGAAAATCGGCTGTTGTTCCGGCACGTCTTCCGCCTGGCCGTGCTGCCGGTCGTTTCCTATTCCGGACCGATGCTGGCTGATTTGCTCACGGGCTCGTTCGTCATTGAGAACATTTTTCAGATTCCGGGAATCGGCGTGTTTCTCGTCAACAGCTCGCTGAACCGTGATTACACCCTCGTCGTCAGCCTTTCACTGCTGTACGCCGCATTGCTCATCGGGCTGAACCTGGTGGTGGATTTCGCCTACACTTTGCTCGACCCGCGCGTGAAATATGAATGAACGTGATGAGAGACCAGTAACGCGTGACGAGGGTGAAAAAACGCCCAAGCTCCCAATTCCGCAATCCGCAATCCGCAATCCGCAATCTGACGGTCCCAGCCAGCGCGCCTGGCAACGCTTCCGGCGGAATCGCGCCGCGGTCATCAGCGCGTGGTATCTAGTTTTCCTGCTGGTTGGCATCGGCGCATGGCCGGTCGTTTTGAAAATTGCCGGCGGCAACTTTGCCCGCGTCCACAATCCCAACCAGCTTTCCGATACGTCCTTTGCGCCGCCGTCCGCGCAATACTGGTTCGGCACGGACGTTCATGGACGCGACGTTTTCTCCCGGGTGCTGTACGGAGCGCAGATTTCGCTGCTCGTCGGCATTGTCGGAGCGGGGGTCAGCCTCGTCATCGGCGTGTTGTGGGGCGCCATCGCCGGTTACGTCGGCGGACGCGTGGACAACGTGCTGATGCGCCTCGTGGATATTCTTTATTCGCTGCCGACGATTATCTTCGTGATTGTGCTGATTACCACCCTTGGTGAAATGCTCAAGCAATCGCATTTTATCGAATCCTCTCCTGCATTGCAGGGCGCCCTGCGCGTGGTGTTGTTGTTCGTCGGCCTGGGCGCAGTGTCGTGGCTGACGATGGCGCGCATTGTGCGGGGGCAGGTGCTGTCACTTCGGACGCGGGCGTTCGTGGAAGCGAGCCGGGCGCTCGGGGGCGGGCCGGTGCGGATCCTGGCGCGGCACATCATCCCGAATGTTTTTGGCGTCGTCATCACCTACCTGGCGCTCACCGTGCCGGCGATCGTGCTGTATGAATCCTTCCTGAGCTACCTCGGCCTGGGCGTGCAGCCGCCGATGGCGAGCTGGGGCACACTCATCGCGGAGGGCGTCAGTCAGATCAATCCCATCCGGATCTACTGGTGGCTCATCGCCTTTCCCGGGGGCGTGCTGGTCACGACGCTGCTGGCGCTGAACTTTCTCGGAGATGGCCTGCGCGACGCGTGGGATGTGAAAAGCAAATAACCGTTGGAGACGACGTAAGGAGTCTCTGTTTACCGCAAAAACGCGTCTCGTTACCTCGACGCCTACAAGGGGGAACCGGATGAGCGGCGATAATCTTGGATCCGCCATTTCAGGAAGGCGGAACAATGTCGGGGCGTGGCCTTGTTGCGCTCAGGCCAGCAGACGTTGAAATCCTTCTCCAATTTTTGCAGTGCGCGGATGCCCTTTTGGGCCATTTGCTGGTAGGGACGCCACGCTGCAGCGTCCGGTCGGCGCGGCGCGCCGCCCTTACCTTGTTTTGCAACTGCCTGTTGCCAAAGCATGAACCGGCACGATTCGGCGGCCATGCGGGCGGCCAGATCCAGCTCCCGCAACAAAATGCCGCCGGTCTGGTTGGCCGCCATGGCGCGCCGGAGCCGGACACGTTGCTTTTCGATTTCCTTCTGGGTGGCACAGATGTTCCTGCCGGAAATCCGCGCATAATGGTTCAACCCGTTCCAGCAAAATAACTCGCGATCTCTCGACGGCGGAGCGGCAATAGCAGTTCCCAGCGGCGTCTCGTTAGGGGTGGTGAATTTTAGTTTCCGGTGCGCCAAACCCAGCGCGAGCGCTGCTTTCGCCGCATTGCCCGTGGAATCGTTGAAAACATCGCGGTTCAAAACCGGAATCAGCTTCGCCTTGTCAAAGGTTTTGGCGCACCAGCTCAACGACGCCCCGGCCAGGTAGGGAAGGTAGCTGACCGCCAATGGTTGCGGGTGTCCACCATCGCCCCAATCGGTGATAAGATAACCCATCGCACCATGCCGACGGCCGGCCCGGGCGGCGGCGCGCAGATTGGCCAGTGCGTTGTCATGCCGGCCAATCAAGGTCTGCCACGTCGACGTGCCGGGACAGACGTAGAACGGGATTTTCGCCTTTGCAAACAACGCGGTCTCGCGGTCAAACGGGTGGTCTGCTTCATAGCCCCAGTTCAAGACAATCAGGTCAGGAGTTCCGCCTTCAGGCGGCTTGGGATGTAATTCGGAGGACCGTCTCGCAGAGCGGGACGGAACTCCAAACGAAGCCAGTTCGGGTATGAGCTTTGGGTATTTTAAAATGATGTCGCCCCAGAACATCATGCCTTTGCCGCGCGCGGAAACCTCCCGATGGATCTGCCTGAGGAAATCCAGGTAAACGCGGCCCTGGCCTTTTGCCGCACAAAACTTTTTACTCTGGCCACGGCCCAGGTCCCAAGTCTCGTCGCAACCGACGTTGAGGAACCGGCTGGAAAAATTCGGGAGCAATTCGTCATACAGCCCGCGCAGGAAAGCCAGCGTGCCCGGATGATTCGGCGCGAGCGTGGACGGCCGGCGGACAAATCTCCCGCCGTCGTCGGCATAAGGCCGGGAAACCTCGGCCAGCTTCTTGAGCCGGGGATGCTCCAGAAAATGTCGCAGGTGGCCGAACGAATTCTGGTTGGGCACGAGGTCAATGCCCAGTTGGTGGCAGTAGCCGTCGAGCCGGCGGATTTCTTCTCCGGTCAGCGCGCCCCAGCTTTGCCAGACGGATTTGTATTTTTGATAGGCGAACGTGTGCTCGGTGTAGAGTTGCAGCTCGTTGATTTTGAAATCGGCGAGGCGCCCGATGAGTTTGAGCAGGGTTTCGAACTTGGGCACGCGCCCGCGCGAGATGTCGAGCATCACGCCGCGGCGCGAAAAGTCGGGCCAGTCGCGGATTTTGAGGCAGGGCAGACGGCGGCCATATTGGCGCGATAATTGCCGAAACGTCGCCATGGCGGCCCGCAAGCCGCCCGTCTCGCGAAATTCAATCCTTACGCCCTGGCGATTAATTTTCAGGTTGTAACCTTCGGGATGCGGTGGCGCGGAGTCGCTGATGACGACGGAAAAGGTCGGGAGCGATTGGTGTTCCGGCAGGGTGAGTGTGCCCGGCAGCCGCTTCAGGAAACGGGGGCAGGGGAGCAGCACCGGCTTTTTGGTTTTCAGTTTCAAGTTTTCAGTGGTGGAAGTTAAAACCGAAACTCAAGGACTGGAAACCGGAAACTTACTTCGCAATCATTCCTGTTTTCCGCGCGTAATTGAACAAACCGCCGGCGTCCACGACTGGCCGCACGTCACCCAGCGGTTTGAATTTGAAAATCTTGCCGGTGGCTTTGACCGTCACCGTCGCGGCATCAAGGTCCACCGTCACCACGTCGCCGGTCTTCAGCGTGTCGCAGAGGCGTTCGGTGATTTCGCAGGGATACAGCTCGCCGGTGGCGACGCTGTTGCGGAAGAAGATGCGGGCGAAACTTTCGGCCAGGACGACCTTGCATTTCGCCGAACCCATGGCGATGGGCGCGTGTTCGCGCGAGCTGCCGCACCCGAAATTCTTTCCGGCCACGACAATCGGATATTCACTGTCGAGCTGGCCGCTTTTGACGAAACGCGCCTGGTAAAGCGATTCCGGCAGCCCGGCCAGCGCGTAGGAACCGAGCTTCTCATATTCGTCGGGAATCGTCGGCACGAGCGTCAGGTACTGCGCGGGAATGATCTGGTCGGTGTCGATGTTGTCGCGCACCACGTAAACCGGCCCGGTAAAAACGGATTGCATGGAGCCAATGTGCCGTGCGCCGGCGGATTATTCAAACAGATTTCGGCGGTGGCAATGATGCCCGCCGGGCCGATTGTTTGCGCCGGCGAATGGCGACAACCGCGATGACGCAGGCGGTCCAGGTCGGCAGATCTTCCAGCACCGGAACCAATTCCAGGACAAAGGTGGGCAACAGCAACCAATGAAAACCGATCACCCAGCTTGTCAGCCCCATTGCCGCCACGTCAATGGCCTGGTCGGTGCCCGGCCAGCCGAACGGGCCCAGCAGAATCTGCAGCCCGTCCGCGGCCAAAGCGACAGCCAGCGCCAGGACGATGCGAAGGCGTGTCAAGGTCGGCACGCGGGACAGGCGCTGTACTGGTTTCAGCAACTTCAAACGCCCTTGATATTCAACCACCATGTCCGGTTTTACAATGCTGATGGTTATGAGTCAGGCTTCCATCTTGCCGCTGGCCGGTTGAATTTCTATAATCCACCCGTGCTCGACATCAAATTAATCCGTGAACGGCCCGACTTTGTGCGCCAACGCCTGGCCGCGCGCGGGGCAGGGGATGGGGCCCAGGTTGAGGGTTTGCTCAAGCTGGATGAGCAGCGGCGCAAGTTGCTCGCGGAGGTCGAGACCTTGAAGGCCCAGCGCAACCGCGCCTCGAAGGAAATCGGCGCGTTGATGGGTCAGAAAAAGACGGCCGAGGCCGAGGCGAAGAAAACAGAGACGCGCGAGTTGGGCGATCGGATCGCCACGCTCGACAAGGAGGCGGAGGCGATTGAAATCTCCCGGCATCAGCTGATGTTGCGCCTGCCGAACCTGCCGCACGAATCGGTTCCGGAAGGCAAAACGGCGGCGGACAATTCCGTCGTCCGCATGCAGGGCGAAAAGGCGGTCTTCGCCTTCAAACCGAAGTCGCACATCGAGCTTTGCGAATCGCTGAAGCTGGTGGATTTTGCGCGCGGCGCCAAGCTTTCCGGCAGCGGCTTTCTGCTCTACACCAACTGGGGCGCGCGGCTGGAGCGGGCTTTGATTCAGTTTTTGCTCGACCTGCACATTCACGAGCATGGTTACACGGAAGTGTCGCCGCCTTTCGTGGTGGGACCGCAATGCCTCGAAGGCGTCGGCCAGTTTCCCAAGTTCAAGGACCAGTATTACGGCGTGGCCGAGGGCGACCGGACGGAGGAACTGGGGAAATTATACCTGGTGCCGACGGCGGAAACGCCGGTGGCCAACATTCATCGGGAGGAGATTTTGCCGGGGAAGCAACTGCCGATTTATTACTGCGCGTACACCCCGTGCTTTCGCGGCGAGGCGGGCGCGGCGGGCGTGGGCACGCGCGGCATGATCCGCGTGCACCAGTTCGACAAGGTCGAATTGATCAAGATCGTGACGCCGGAACAGGGTTACGACGAGCTGGAGAAAATGGTGGCGAACGCGGAAAAGGTCCTCCAATTGCTCGGCCTGCATTATCGCGTGGTGCTGTTGTGCACCGGCGACATGGGCTTCGGCAGCGCTAAGACGTACGACATTGAGGTCTGGGCGCCAGGGCAGGGGAGCTACCTTGAGGTGTCCAGTTGCTCGAATTGCGAGGATTTCCAGGCGCGCCGGATGAACCTGCGGTTCAAAACGGAATCGGGTGAAAACAAATTTCCGCACATCCTGAACGGCAGTGGCACGGCGCTGGCGCGTCTGTTTGTCGCGCTGATTGAAACGCACCAGCAGGCTGATGGCAGCGTGTTGATTCCGCCTGTCTTGCAGCCCTATTTGAAATCCGAACGGATTTGCCTGTGACGCTTCCCCCTTTATTTGCGATTCGCGATTCGCGATTGACGCGCCCTTTGAGGCGCGTTGCGTAAATCGTAAATACATGAGAATCCTCCTGGCCAGCAGCGAAGTTCACCCGTATTCCAAAACCGGCGGGCTGGCGGACATGGTGGGCGCATTGGGCAAGGCGCTCGCGCGGGCGGGGCACGAGGTGTGTCTCGTCAGCCCCTTGTATCGGGGCGTCCGCGAGAAATTTACCGGCCTGCAGCGCGTGGACTGGCAATTTGATCTGCCGCTGGGCACGCAACGAGTAATGGCCGGATTATGGTCGCTGGGGGTTGAACCCGGATTGATGGCGTATTTCATCGATCAACCGGTGTTCTTTGACCGGCCGGGGATTTATCACGAACACAACGTCAGCTATCCGGACAATGCCGCGCGTTTTATTTTCTTTTCCAAATGCGTGGTAAACCTGGCGCGATACCTGCCGGCGCGGCCGGATCTGGTGCATGTCCATGACTGGCAGGCCGCGCTGGTGCCGGCCTTGATGTTGCACCAGCGGCGCGCGGAAGGGTGGGAGGACCCGCCGCCAACGTGCCTGACCATCCACAATCTCGCCTATCAGGGGACCTTCCCGGCGGCCGCCTTTGCGCTGACCAATCTGCCGAAGGAATTTTTCACGGTCGAAGGCGCGGAGTTTTTCAAGCAGTTGAACTGCCTCAAGGCCGGGATTGCCTTTGCTGCCGTCATTACCACGGTCAGTCCACGTTACGCGCGCGAAATCACCACGGAGGAATTCGGCTGTGGCCTGGACGGTCTTTTGCGCAAACGGCAGGACCGGCTGTTCGGGATTCTCAACGGCGTGGACTACGAAGAGTGGAACACCACGAACAATCCGTGCCTCAAACATCCATACTCCGCGGCGCGCCTGGCGGGCAAGTCGAAGAACAAAATCGAATTGCAAAAGGAACTGGGCCTGCCGGCGGATGCGGCCGTGCCGCTGTTCGGCACCATCACGCGGCTGGCCGAACAGAAGGGCGTGGACATCAAGCTGGGTGCGCTTGAGGAGATGCTGAGCGCCAGGCTGCAGTTTGTATTGCTCGGCAGCGGCTCGCCGGCCTTTGAACGCGCGTATCTTAACCTGGCCCGAAGATTCCCGTCCCAGGTCGCCGCCCACATCGGCTACGACGAATGCCTGGCCCACCGTATTGAAGCCGGGTGCGATTTTTACATCATGCCGTCGCGCTTCGAGCCGAGCGGCCTGAACCAGATGTACAGCCTGCGTTATGGCACCATTCCCATCGTCCGTGCCGTCGGCGGTCTGGACGACAGCGTGGTTGATTTCACGGAGGATTCCACGCACGCCAACGGGATCAAATTCCATGAATACTCCGCGCGGGCTCTGGCCAAAGCGATCCGCAAGGCCTTGGCATTGTATGAACAGCCCGGTTGGTTGCGGCGGTACCGGCAAAATGCCATGAAATCCAACTTTTCCTGGGAACAGACCGTTGGAGAGTATATGAAGGTCTATGAACTGGCCAGGAAGGTCAGCTCTGGACCAGATTGGCAAATCGTTGAGCGCGTTCCTTGACGATGGCGCTGGGATGGTCTGCCTGCCAGGGCGCGTTCCACAGGATGTAGAATTCCAAATCAGTTGGCTGACGCTGGTGTCGGCGTACGAATTGATTAAGACGCGACTGCATGGTCTTTTGAGCAACGGTCAGGGCTACTTGGGGATTCTGTGGATTGCCGCCCGGCCAAAACTCGGGCCGGATTTGATAACGGGAAACTTCACCGACCGCTCCGATGGCGCGATCGTTATTGCCGCTTTCAATCATGGAAAGCGCTTCCCATCGGTCCATTGAGAATGCAGGCGTCGCCAACCCAAGGCTGGCGAAAGCCAATGTGACTAAAAAACGTACATTCATTGTCTATTATTAAAGCGAACAGTCCTAGCTTCGTCAACTGGATTGTATTCACACTAAATATAACAAACATTGTGCAACTATATTTATCACATCGCAAGCCCCTTTTTATCAATTTCCAGAGGTTGACTTTCAAAATAAACTAAATTGCCGGATTATGCCCCAAAAAAGTTATCGCAGGAATACCACAATTTGCCCCGGTAAAATCCTTGAAAATCAGCAAAACACCTTTTAAGGACGCAGTAAACTGGGACGCAGGGAAGAAAAACGGCCCGAAGCATTGTGCTTCGGGCCTTGGAATCGAGTCGAATGCGATTACGGCAGAATGTGATTCGGAGTAACCGTGTCACTCAAGTCACAAGTCGGGTTATTGCCCACTGTGGCGCAGGCGTAATTGCCACCTGCCGGACAAGGCGGAACGCTTTGGTTGGCATTCAGCTTGATGTATGGCGTCAGGTCAGTCGGATAGTTGATGCTATCACCGGTTGTTTTATGGTTTTCCAGCGCGAATTGCTGTGCTGCGGCGTCAATTTGCCGCAGGTTGTTGATGCAGGCATTGGCCTGGGAAGTAGCACGCGCCTTCACGAAGTTGGGAATGGCGATGGCTGCCAACAGGCCGA
>JBKQOA010000030.1:0-39646 GCA_052145735.1 Limisphaerales bacterium | reverse complement strand
AAAATTCACCGATGGGTTTGCCCGGACTGGCAAAGGCAGCGTCGTCGCGGTTCACGAGCGTCTGGGTCACCACGGTCGCCACCGATTTCTTCAGGTGACGGCGGCGGAACTCGTTCTCCAGCGCCTGCTGAATCTGGTAGCCGAGCGCGCCCTGGGTATCGGCAACAATGGAATCGAGGGGCACCTGGTGCAGGATGCCGCGCGAGTGTTCGCTGCGGAGCAGAATGAAACCAACCTGCGGCCCGTTCCCGTGAGTAATCACAATGCGGTGGCGGCGTTCCAGCAGGTCGGTGATGTGATCCACGGTTTTGACCACGGCGGCATACTGGTCGGGCACGCTCATGTGTTGCGCGTTCGTGATGAGCGAGTTGCCGCCGATGGCGATGACGAGTGTTTTCACGGTGCCCGGGATTTAACTTATCCAACGCAACCGGGTGTTCGCAACGTTCATTGCGCCGACACCCGAAACCCTTCCTGGTCGAGGCGCTTGCGGATGATGGCAATGTGGGCGGCGTCCCGGGTTTCAACGACGCAATGCACGCTGACCGTGGTAATATCATCGCTGGAGAAGGCGCGGTCGTGGGCGATTTCGATTATGCTGGCGCCCGTTTCGGCAATCAGGCCCGCAAACCGCGCCAGCCCGCCCGGACGATCGCTGATGGTTGCCGTGAAGCGCCAAAGCCGCCCGTCGGAGGCCAGGCCCCGTTCCAGAATCCGGCCGAGGATGGGCGTGTCAATGTTCCCGCCGCACAACGGCAGCACGACGTTTTTCCCTTTCAGTTCGGGAACCAGTCCGGCCAGACAGGCGGCGAGCGGCGCGGCGCCCGCGCCTTCAACCACGGCCTTTTCCAATTCCACCAGACGCAAAATTGCCAGCGCGATGTCGTGTTCGCCGACCAGGACGGTTTTGTCCACCAAACCCCGCGCAATCGCAAAAGCGTTGCCGCCAACCTGCGGCACGCTCAATCCATCCGCGAGCGTCGGCTTCATTTCAACCCGCACCGGCTTGCCGGCTTGCATCGCCGCGGTGAAACCCGCCGCGCGCTCAGGTTCGACCCCGATGATTTTCACGCCGGGCTTCAAGGTCTTCAACGCCAGCGCAACCCCGGCAATCAATCCCGCACCGCCGATGGGAACAATCACCGCCTCGACGTTGGGGACCTGGCCCGCGATTTCCAACCCGAGAGTCCCCTGCCCGGCAATGATCGCCGGATCGTCGAAGCCGTTGATGTAGCTGAGGTTTTTTTCCGCCGCGATTTCATCGGCGCGAATTGTCGCTTCGCCAAGATCCATCCCGTGCAAGATCACATTCGCTCCCAGCCGGCGGCAATTGGCCACTTTCATCAGCGGCGCAAATTTGGGCATGACCACCGTCGCCGGAATTCCCATCAGCTGTGCGTGGCACGCCAGCCCGAGCGCGTGATTGCCCGCCGACGCCGCGATGACGCCGCGCCTTCTCTGTTCCGGGGAAAGCAGTGAAAGCGCGTTGCGTGCGCCGCGTTCCTTGAAGCTGCCCGTGCGCTGGAGATATTCGAGCTTGCAGAAGATCTTCATGCCGGTGGCCTCGGACAACGGGATCGAAAGCGGACACGGTGATTGCACCACATGGCCGGCGACCCGCCCGGCCGCCTCCTGGATGTCTCGGAAGCTCACCGACATGCCTTTACTAGCCATTGTGCGTTGCCAGATGTCAACCGAGAAGCTACGCTCATCAAAAAATGTTAAACACTCGCCAATAACCGTGTGGGGAAGGTGTTGTTTCAGGAGCATGCTGATTCAACCAATCAAGCTGGCAGGTTATGAAAAGCGCTGACGGCTCACTTACCGATGCCCAATTCAGGGCGGAACTGGATCGGTGTATTTACTGCGAGGAAAAGCCCTGTCAGGAAGCCTGCCCGGCCCATTGCTCGCCGGCGGATTTCATCATGGCGGCGCGGGTTGGGGAGAAATCAGATCTGCGGCGTTCGGCCGCGATGATCATGGGGGCGAACCCGCTCGGCTGGGTTTGCGGCGTGGTCTGCCCGGATTACTTCTGCATGAAAGCGTGCTCGCGGCGCACCTTCGACCGGCCGATTGAGATTCCCGCCGTTCAAGCGACCGTCATCAGGAAGGCCAACGAAACCGGGATGGCGAAATTCCAGCGCGCTGAATCGAATGGCAAAACCGTCGGCATCATTGGCGCCGGGCCGGCGGGATTGGGCGCGGCAAGTGTTCTCTTGCAAGACGGCTACAGGGTCGTGGTTTACGAACAGCAAAAGCGGCCCGGCGGAGCCATGAATCTGATTCCGGACTTCCGGCTGAACGAGCAGGTGATCCGTGCGGACATCGCGTTTCTCAAGGGCCTCGGCGACATCGAATTCAAGCACGGCAAAACCGTCGCCAGCCCGGAAAAACTTTTGGCGAAGCACGATGCCGTCATCGTATGCGCCGGCCTGGCTGAACCGATCAAGCTGAACCTTCCCGGCGAGGAACTCACGCTGTCGTGGCAGACGTTTCTGGAAAACCAGAAGCAACTCAAACTCAAAGGCAAAAAGGTCGCCGTCCTCGGCGGCGGCGCGGTGGCCGCGGATTGCGCGACGACGGCCAAACGCCTCGGCGCTGCCTCCGTCGAATTGATTTATCGCCGCCGGACCCAGGATATGCCGCTGACGCAGTATGAACGCGACCTGCTGCTCGAACACGGCGTCGAAATCACCAGTTGCTCCAAACCGCTGGCCGTCGTTCATCAGGGCAAGCGCGTCACCGGCCTTAGCCTTGCCCGGATGATGCTGCCACCGGGCAAAAAGTCGCAACCGGAGAATTTCGTCGTCAGCAAAAAGGAATCACCGGTCTTCCGCGAGTTCGACCTGGTGGTTTCCGCCATCGGCAGCCGGCCCCAACTGCCGGTCACGAAGGCCAGGGGAATTTTTTACGCCGGCGACATGGTGCTCGGCGCGGCAACCGTCGTGGAGTCGGTCGCCTGCGGGAAGAACGCCGCGCTCGAAGCCGACGCCTTCATTCGCGGCAAAGTGCGGCCGAGGTTCAAGAATCGCGCGAAGAGCCACGTTCTTTTGGCTGGCGTGCCGTTGCGTCCGGTGCCGCTGGACACGGATTTTTTTGGCCGCAGGATTCTCTCGCCGTTCCTGCTCTCCGCCGCGCCGCACTCGGACGGCTACGCCCAGATGCGCCAGGCCTACGAGCGCGGCTGGTCCGGTGGCGTGATGAAGACCGCGTTCGACAACGTGCCGATTCACATTCCCGCCGACTACATGTTCGCGCTCACGCGCTCGACCTACGGCAATTGCGACAACGTCTCCGGCCATCCGCTCGACCGCGTCTGCCGCGAGGTCGAAAAGCTCGTCAAGAAATTCCCTGATCGCCTGACGCTCGCCTCGACCGGCGGCCCGGTCACCGGCAGCGACGAGGCGGACAAAGCGGTCTGGCAATCCAACACGCGCAAGCTGCAAAACGCCGGCGCGATGGGCGTCGAACACAGCCTTTCCTGCCCACAAGGCGGCGACGGCACGCACGGCGACGTCGTCTCGCAAAACGCCGAACTGACTGCGAAGATCATTGACTGGGTTATGGAAACAAGCGACAGCGACAACCCGAAGCTGTTCAAGCTCACTGCCGCCGTCACCGCGATTCAGCCGATCATCAAGGCGATTCAGGAAGTATTCGCGCGTTACCCGAAGAAGAAAGCCGGCGTCACGCTCGCCAATAGTTTTCCGTCGCTCGCGTTTCGTAAAGCGGAAAATCGCCGCTGGGAGGAAGGCGTCGTCATTGGCATGTCCGGTGAAGGCGTTTTGCCGATCAGCAATCTCACCCTCGCAAAGGTTTCCAACACGGGCATCATCGTCTCGGGCAACGGCGGCGCGATGACCTACCGTGACGCGGCAAATTTCCTGGCGCTCGGCGCCCAGACCGTCCAGTTCTGCACCGCCGTGATGAAGCATGGCCTCGGCTACGTGGACGAACTGCATTCCGGTCTCAGCTATTTGATGCAGGAGCGCGGCTTCGGATCGGTGAAGGAACTCATCGGCTCGGCGTTGCCCAATCCGATCACCGACTTCGGTGCGCTGTCGCCGACGAAGAAATTGCCGCAAGTCGTTGACGCCCTCTGCCAGCATTGCGGCAACTGCACACGCTGTCCGTATCAGGCCATCGTCTTGAACAGCAGCGGCGTCCCTGCTTTTGATCCGGGTCACTGCGTCGGCTGCTCGCTGTGCGCGCAGAAATGTTTTGCCGGCGCCATCTCGATGCGCGACCGTACGCCGCAGGAACTCGCCGCGCTGAACGAAGGTTGAACGCATGCCCGATTCTCTGCTCATCGAAAACGGAACGGTGCTGACCCTGGGAAAAACCTCCAGGGTTCTGCGCGGCCATTCGGTTCTCATTGAGAACGGCTTGGTGGCGAAAGTCGCACCAAGGAAGGCGATCAAAAACTTCCGCGGCAAACGCATTGATGCGACGGGCAAGGTGGTTCTGCCGGGATTCATCGATGCCCACACCCATTTCTACAGCAGTTTCGCGCGTGGATTGACGAAGGCGAAACCGTCGAAGAATTTCAACGAAGTGCTCAAGCATCTCTGGTGGCGGCTGGATTCCGCGCTGACCACGGAGGATTGCTACTACAGCGCGCTGATCGCGCTGCTCGGCTCGATCCGTCATGGCACGACGACGCTGATTGATCATCATGCCAGCCCGCAGGCGGTGGTTGGCTCGCTGGGCGCGATCGAGCGGGCCGTGCGCGAAACCGGCCTGCGCGCCTGCCTCGGCTACGAGCTTTCTGACCGGGACGGCACACGGATCGCCAGGGAAGGTCTGGCGGAGAACGCGTGGTTCATCCAGCGGTGCCGGCAGCAGAACGACTCGCATATCAGGGCGCTCTTCGGCTTGCACGCCTCGCTCACACTTTCCGACGCCACGATGGAGAAAGCTGCAGCCCTCGGCCAGGAATTGCACACCGGGTTTCATATTCACGTCGCCGAGGCGCAGAGCGACCAGGACTGGGCACTACGCCATGGTGGCCGGCGCGTGGTCGAACGGTTGAAGCGGTTCGAAATCCTCGGCCCGCGCTCCATCGCCGCGCACTGCATCCACGTCAACCGGCGTGAGATGGATTTGCTGGCGGAGACGGGGACCGCAGTCGTTCACAACCCGCAATCGAACCTGAACAACGCCGTCGGCATCGCGAATGTCGTCGAACTGGCAAAGCGCGGCGTGTTGGTCGGCCTGGGCACAGATGCGATGACCACAAACATGCTCGAGGAAATGCGGGTGGCGCTCTGGGGACAGCATTTGCGCGCGGGAAATCCGTCGGTTGGATTTGGCGAAGTAACCAACGCATTGCTCGCGAACAATCCCAAGATTGCCGGACGCATCTTCGGTCTGCGCTTCGGCGAGATTTGCGAAGGCGCCGCCGGCGACATTGCGATTTTTGACTACGACCCGCCGACGCCGCTGGAGGGCGGAAACGTGTTCGGCCATCTTGTATTCGGCATTTCCCAGACGGAAGCGGATACGACCATCGTCGGCGGCCGCGTGTTGATGGAGAACCGGAAGCTCGCGCTGAACCTCGACGAAGCACGGTTAAACACCCGCGCCCGTGAATTGGCAAAAAATTTATGGAAAAGAATGTGACCATGAATCTTTGCAAGAGTGATCGCACAACGGCGCGAAGCGTTTGGACTGCGCCGATTCATCGGCGCTCTCCCATTCGCGCGCCAAAAAGCGGCGCTAAAGCCGCCGTAGTCCAGACGCTTCGCGACCTCCGTCCAGCGCCGCCATTCAGCGAAGGCCGCCTGAAGGGCGACCATTTTCACAAGAATTGATATGAACACAAAGAAACAAACGATACCAATCACCTACGACCTGATCCGAAAACGCGCCAATGCGATGGAGAAGGACACCGCACGGTTTCTGTGCGACCTCGTCCGCACCCAATCCTTTTCCTCCAAGGAAAAGAACGTCATCGGCGTCATCAAGAAGGAGATGCAGAAGATCGGCTTCGACGGCATCCGTATTGACGGTCTCGGCAACATCATCGGCCGCATCGGCAAGGGCAAACGCGTGATCGCCTTCGACGGCCATGTGGACACGGTTTATCCCGGCGACCTTTCGCAGTGGAATTTTGATCCGTTCAAACCGTTCGTGAAGGCCGGCAAGGTCTGGGGTCGCGGCTCGGTGGATCAGAAAGGCGGCGTGGCCACGATGATTCACGCGGGCCGGATCATCAAGGAACTCGGCCTGAACGATCAGTTCACGATTTATTTCACCGGCACGGTCATGGAGGAGGATTGCGACGGCCTCTGCTGGCAGTACCTGCTCAACGTCGAGAAGTTGAAGCCCGAACTCGTCGTCATCACCGAGCCGACGAACATGAACATCTATCGCGGCCATCGCGGTCGCATGGAGATTCGCGTCGAGGTGAAGGGCCGGAGCTGTCACGGTTCTGCGCCGGAGCGCGGCGACAACGCGATTTACAAGATCGCCCGCATCGCCCTCGAAATCGAAAAGCTCAACGAACGGCTCAAGCGTGATCCATTCCTCGGCAAGGGCACGGTCACGATTTCGGAAGTAAAATCCTCGTCCCCATCGCAGTGCGCCGTCGCCGACGGGGCGGGCATTCATCTCGACCGCCGGCTCACGTATGGAGAGACGAAGGCGAGTGCCATCGCGGAAGTCCGGGACGCCGCGAAGCGCGCCGGTTATCCGGATGCGAAAGTTTACGTGCTGAAATACGAGGAAGCAGCTTACACGGGCAAGGTGTATCCGACCGAGAAATATTACCCGACCTGGGCGCTCGATGAAAAATCTCCGTATCTCAACAACGCCGTCGCCGCTTACGCGGGCGTGCTCGGCAAAAAGCCATTCGTGGATAAGTGGACGTTCAGCACAAACGGCATCGCGACCGCCGGCATGAGGGGCATTCCGACCTTTGGCCTCGGACCGGGCAACGAAGTCTACGCCCACGCGGCGAACGAAGCCTGTCCCATCGAACATTTGAGCGGCGCTGTGGCGTTTTATGCGGCACTCGTCGCGAAGCTGAATGGAAAAGTCTAAATGACCAAATTCCTTTATCAGTGCAGCACGTGCGGGAAAAGTTACCGGAGGGATGAGGTGCGATATCTCTGCCCGGTCTGCGCGAAGGGATATCGTCCGGGGATCCCGCTCGTCGGGGTGCTGTCGGCCCGGTTTGATTACGGCGCGATACGGAAAAAGTTCAACCGGCAAAAGCCGGACTGGAATCTGTTCTCGGCGGTGGAAGAGAAATTCTTTCCGCCGTTTCCAGTCGGCAACACACCGTTCTTCCAGTCCGCTGCGCTTGGGGCCGAACTCGGCTTCGCTGACGTCTGGCTCAAGAACGACGGGCTGAATCCCAGCGCGTCGCTCAAGGACCGGGCGTCGTTCCTGGTCGTGGCCGAAGCGAACCGGCTGAAGGAGAAAACCATCGTCACCGCCTCCACCGGCAACGCCGCCAGCGCGCTCGCAGCCGTGTGCGCGGCTGTCGGCAAACGCGCGCTCATCTTCGTTCCTGAGAACGCGCCGAAGGCCAAACTCGTCCAGATGATTCTCTACGGCGCGACGGTTGTGCCCGTGCGCGGCACGTA
Source organism: Limisphaerales bacterium (assembly GCA_052145735.1). Taxonomy (GTDB): domain Bacteria; phylum Verrucomicrobiota; class Verrucomicrobiia; order Limisphaerales; family UBA11358; genus UBA11358. The sequence continues at coordinate 32,054 of JBKQOA010000030.1, read as the reverse complement.
CGACGACGCGTTCCGGCTCTCGCTCGAATATACGGCCAAGCGCGGCGGGCTGAATCGCAACACCGCGTATCATCCGCTCACCATCGAAGGCAAGAAAACCGTCGGCCTGGAAATCTGGCGGCAGAACAACTGGCGCGTGCCGGACGCGATTCTTGTCCCGACCGGCGACGGCGTGATCATCAGTGGTGTTCACAAGGCATTTTGCGATTTGAAGGCGGCGGGGCTGATTTCGAGGCTGCCGCGGCTCGTCTGCGTGCAGGCCGAGAAATCGAACGCCATCCACCACTATGTTGAATCCGGCATTTACAAAAACGCCTCGCACCCGGATACGATTGCCGATTCCATTTCCGTCTCGATTCCCTCGAACGCGCACCTGGCACGCCAGGCGATTGTCGAAAGCGGAGGATTTTCCGTGACGGTGACGGACGCGGAGATATTGGACGGACAGAAACTCCTGGCAGCGAAGGCCGGCGTGTTTGCGGAACCGGCTGCGTCGGCAACTGTTGCCGCATTGAAAAAACTCCGGAAGCTGCGCCTGCTGGGGCGGAAGGAGCAAATCATCCTGCTGATCACTGGGCACGGCCTGAAGGACGTCGATGCCGCCCTGAAAGGCGTCCCGCTGCCAGCCTCGGTGGAACCGACGATGGCAGGAATTGATTTACTTACGGCCCGGCCATGAAAGTGCTGATTCGCAACGGAAAGGTCTGCTTCGAAAACGCCATCGAAGCGGCGGATGTTCTCGTCGAAAACGGAAAGATTGCGGCCTTGGGCTCGCTTCCCGGTGCCATCCCCTCGGCCAGGGTAATCGAAGCGAAGGGATTGTTCGTCCTGCCGGGCTTCATTGACATCCACACCCATCTCGATGACCAGAGTGGCAGGTTTTATCTTGCCGACACTTATCAGAGCGGCACGCAAGTGGCCGTTCAAAACGGGGTCACGACGATTTACACGTTCATTACCCAGGGCCGGCACGAACGGCTGCCGGAAGCCATCAACAACGCCATGGCGAAGTCCCTGGGCCATTGTTACTGCGATTACCTGTGGCATATCACGCCAACGACATTTGACGAGAACAGCCGCGGCGAGATCGAGTTGGCCATCCAAGCCGGCCTCCGCTCCATCAAGCTTTACACGACGTACAGGCAGGCGGGAATCTTCAGCGACTACAGACAAATTGAAGAAGTCGTCAAGCGATACGCCCCGCGCGGCGCCCAGTTCCTGGTGCATTGCGAAGACGAGGATGTCCTCAACCGGGTGGACGCCGGCCGGCTGGCTTTAAGCCGGCCTTTCACGCATTCCCTGATGCGGCCGAAGGAGGCTGAAATCAAGGCCATCGGCGAGGTTTTGAAGATCGCAACGAAATACCAGTCGCGCGTCCACATCGTCCACGTCTCCACACCGGAAGGGGTGGAGCTGGTTCAACGCGCCCGGCGCGAGGCCCCGGTCACCTGTGAAACCGCGCCGCACTATTTGTGGCTGAATGATTCCTGGTTGCAGAGACCGGACGGGCATCGCTGGCTTTGCACGCCGCCGTTGCGAAGCGAACCGGACCAGCAGCAGTTGCGTGCGCTGGCGGCCGAAGGGGCCATCGATCTTTTCGCCACCGACCATTGCGCGTTCAAGAAGGCCGACAAGGACGACTGGCATTCGGACATACGCGACGTTCCCAATGGCATTGCGGGAATCGGCGCCCTGCCCCATCTGGCTTATGCACTCCTGCAACCGCATGGCGCCAACGCGCTCATCGAGCTGGCGCAACGCATCGCCACCGCTCCGGCCAAGACCTTCCGGATTTATCCGCAAAAGGGAACCATCAAGGTCGGCTCCGACGCAGATCTGTCGATCGTCGATATTCACGGCCAGGCCAGAGCCATCCAATCGAGCCTGGCGGATTCCTACGAAACCTATCCCGGCCGGAGCAGCACGCTGGATTTTAAATATGTGCTTGTTCACGGCGAAGTGATAGTCTCCAACAACCAATTGATCGAGGGCACCCTGCCCGAGGGAACGTGCCTATGCCGGAACTAGACAAAAAAAGCTGGCGCAACGATGCGTATGCCAAGGTGACCGGCCGGGCGAAGTTCACCGACGACCTGAAATTCGCCAGCCTGCTTCATGCGGCGCCGGTCTATTCCGATTACGTTCACGCGAGACTCATCGCGATCACCACCGAGAAGGCGGAAAACCTCCCCGGCGTGGTCAAAGTGCTGACCGCAAAGGATGTTCCGGGAACAAATCGTTTCGGCCAGATCATCCAGGACTTTCGCATCTTTGCCGATGACAAGATCCGTTACCATGGCGATGTCGTCGCCGTCGTCGTTGCGGAGACGCGCGAGATCGCGATTCGCGCGGCGCAGTTGGTGAAGGTGAACGCCGAACCGCTGTCCGAGGTGCTCGATCCGGAGGCGGCAATGCTGCCGGGCGCGCCGCTCGTCCACGAAACCCATGGCTCGAACATCGTCAACACGCATGTCGTCCGGCGCGGCGATGTCGAGGCGGGCTTCCGCCAGGCCGATTTCGTCATCGAAGAAAAGTTTCAAACGCAATTCATCGAGCATGCCTACATGGAAACCGAGGCGGCGGTTTGCGTGCCGCGTTCCACGGATGGCGTGATCGAGGTTTACGGCAGCATGCAACATCCGTTCAGCACGCGCCGGTTTGTGGCAGCCTGTCTGGGCGTGGCGCTTTCGGAAGTCGAAGTCATCGGCACACCAATGGGCGGCGGCTTCGGCGGGAAGGACGACACGGCCGCCATCGTCTGTGCACGGACGGCGCTCGCGGCGAAGCTGCTGAATCGCCCGGTGAAAATGGTTTATCGCCGCGACTGGTCCATGCGCGAGAGTTACAAGCGCCATCCGTATCGCGTGCACTACAAGATGGGCGTGACGAAGGCGGGCCGCATCACGGCGGTGCAATGCAAAATCATTGCGGACGGCGGCGCGTATTGCTCCGTCACGCCGTGGGTCACGTGGCGCTCGACGGTCCAATGCTGCGGGCCTTATGTTGTCGAAAATGTCCACTGCGATACCTTCGGCGTTTACACGAACAACGTCGTCGCCGGCGCGATGCGCGGGTTTGGTTCGCCCCAGATGAATTTCGTCATCGAGAGTGTCGTGGAAATGGCGGCGCAGAAGGCCGGCATTTCGGGAGTTGAATTCCGCCGCCACAACATGGTGCGCCAGGGCAGCGTGACGATCACCGGCCAAAAGCTCGACGGTCACAAGGTTGCGATGGAACAGGCACTGGACACCGTGCTGCGCGAAATGGATTACGAAAAGAAACTCGCAAAGTGTGCGCGCGGCAATGGCAACGACGAACTTTACGGCATCGGCCTGGCAATGAGTTATCGCGGCGTGAGCCTCGGCGCGGAAGGCGTGGATTTTTGCGCGGCCATCATCAACGCCCAGGCCGACGGCTCAATCTTCGTCGAGGTCGGCGTCCACGAAAACGGGCAGGGCTCGGAGTCCGTGATGTCGCTTTTGCTGGCGGAGGAGCTGGGCGTGGACCTGGATCGCATTCGCTACCGGCGTTCTTCGACTTCGAACATCCCCGACAGCGGAACGACGGTCGCCTCCCGCGGCACAATCATGGGCGGCGGGGCGGTGACGCTCGCAGCGCGAGAGTTGAAAAAGAAGATTGCCGCGGCATTTTGTGGCCAACTGGGCTGCACGGCGGAGGAGGTGCGGTTCAAAGACAATTCCATCTGTGGGAGGTCGGACTCCGACCGCATCGCCTTCGCCGATGCGATGCGGCAGATGTGGCAGATGCAGCAGTTTCCGTTTGCGCTGGGCACGTTCAAAGCGCCGCGCGTGACCTGGGACGAGCACACCGGCCAGGGTGATGCGTATTTCACGTGGGTTTATGGCTGCCAGGCGGTCGAGTTGACCGTGAACACAAAGTCCGGCAAGGTGAAATTGCTCAACGCCGTCGCCGCGCACGACGTTGGGCGCGCGGTGAATCCAGAGATGGTGCGCGGGCAGATTTACGGCGGCATGGCGATGAGCGCGGGCTACGGATTGCACGAGGAAGTGAAAGCGCCCGGCGGCAAAATGACCACGCTCAACCTCAACACCTATCGCATCCCGCGCTCGATGGATTTGCCGGAGATGAAGGCCATCATCATCGAGAATCCCGACCCGGTTTCGCCGACAGGCGCGAAGAGCATCGGCGAGCCGGCGAATGAAATCCTCGCACCGGCAATTGCCAACGCGATTTTCAACGCGACCGGTAAACGGCATCTTTCGCTGCCGATTCGCCTGGGCGCGTTGCCTGAACCCACGGCGTGTGAGGAGGGCTGCAAATGAAACTGTTCGTCAACGGAAAGGAAATCGAAGTTCCCGCCGCCGCGATGGAGAAGCGCATCGTCGAGTTTTTGCGCGAAGACCTCGATCTGACCGGCGCGAAGAATGCCTGTGACGTCGGCGCGTGCGGCGCCTGCACGATCCTGGTGAACGACGAACCCTGCCGGATATGCATCAAACTCGTGAAGGATTTCGGCGGGCAACGCATTTTGACCATTGAAGGCCTGGCCGCGCCCGACGGCACGTTGCATCCGCTCCAGCAAGCGTTCGTGGATTGCGGCGCGATCCAATGCGGTTACTGCACGCCGGGCATGGTCCTTACCGCGCATGCGTTCCTGTTGAAGAATCCGCGCCCGACGCGCGAGCAGATCCGCCACGCGATATTCAAGAACCTCTGCCGCTGCACCGGCTATCAGCAGATTATTGATGCCGTCGAGAAGGCCGCGCCGCATTACCAGAAGCAGACCGAAGCCCGTGAAGGTGGCAACTTCCTCGCCCCGCAGCGAAACGCAGGGAGAGGGGTGACAACGCCTGAGAATACTGAAGTGTCCACAACAACGGCCTCCTCTCCATGAATCTTGGAACAAAAGCGGTGCTAAAGCCACCGCAATCCAAACGCTGGCGCGACCACCGGGGAGCCTCCGATTTCGCGAAGCGTCTGGACTGCGGCGCGTTCACCGCCGCTTTTGGGCAGCAGACAACGCTTTGACACTTAAAACACCTGGCAAATACATGGACACGATCAAGAAACAACTCACTGAACTCTCGAAACTGAAAACCGACACCTATGGCAAGGATTTCCTGCTGACGCGGGAAAAGTCCGAGGACGAACTCCGCGCGGTCGTCGCGCTGGCCGAGCTGTTTTCCGAAATGCACCGGGCCGGCAAGTCCTTCCGCACGTTCGACACCGGGCTGGCGATTTCCATTTTCCGCGACAACTCAACGCGAACACGTTTCAGCTTCGCCTCGGCGGCGAATGCACTGGGCCTGGGCCTGGCGGACCTGGACGAGGAGAAATCCCAGATCGCGCACGGCGAAACGTTGCGCGAGACGGCGAACATGATTTCGTTCATGGCCGAGGTCATCGGCATCCGCGACGACATGTATCTCGGCGAGGGAAACCGCTACATGCGCGAGTTTTCCGCCGCGGTGCAGGAGGGATTCGAGAAGGGCGTGCTGCATCAGCGGCCCAACGTGATCAACCTGCAATGTGACATCGACCATCCGACGCAGGCGATGGCGGACCTGGTCCACTTGAAGAATCATTTCGGTTCGCTGGAGAATCTGCGCGGCAAGAAAATTGCCATGAGCTGGGCGTATTCGCCGAGTTATGGCAAGCCGCTGTCCGTGCCGCAGGGCATCATCGGCCTGATGACCCGGTTCGGCATGGACGTGACGCTGGCGCACCCGGAAGGTTACGGCTTGATTCCGGACGTGGTTGAGCTGGCGAAGAAGAACAGCGCGAAGTGCGGCGGGAAATTTGAAGTGGTGTCGAGTATGGAGGACGCGTTCCGCAATGCGGACGTGGTCTATCCGAAATCCTGGGCGCCGTATGCGGTGATGCAGCGGCGCACGCCGCTGTTGCAGCAGGGCGACCGCGATGGCCTGAAGGCGCTGGAAAAGGAATGCCTCGCGAACAACGCGCGCTTCAAGAACTGGGAATGCGACGGGAAGAAAATGAAACTCACCAAAGGCGGCAAGGCGCTCTACCTGCATTGCCTGCCGGCGGACATCTCTGGCGTAAGCTGCGCGCAGGGCGAGGTCTCGGCGGTGGTGTTCGAGAAATACCGCATCGCGACGTATCGCGAGGCGAGCTTCAAGCCGTTCGTGATTGCGGCGATGATTTTCCTGGCGCGGATGAAATCACCGCTGGCCGCGCTCGACAAACTGATCAAGTAATCTTGAAAAGGTTCATTATGTCCAAAATCATCAAACGATTGTACCCCGAAATAATCAAACGAACGGCCGCGCGCTGCCGCAAACGCGGCATCGTGCTGCCGACGTTCAAGCAATTGCGGAACCCGGAACTCATTCCACCGGCCATCCAGCGGAAGCTTAAGGGCGTCGGGCTGTGGGATGTGAACCCGGTGAATCTGTTCCGAATCACCTGGAAGAACGATATAAAGACCGGCCTTTACGGCGGCGTGAATTATCTGGAGATTCCGCCCGCGATCACCGGCGTGAAGGCACGCGTCATCGGTCTGGTCGGGAAATATTTCCCCACCGGGGCGCACAAGGTTGGCGCGGCGTTTGGGTGTCTCGTGCCGAGACTCGTCAGCGGCGAGTTTGATCCCGAGAAGCACAAGGCGGCTTGGCCTTCGACGGGCAATTATTGCCGCGGCGGCGCGTTTGACTGCGCGCTGCTCGACTGCACGGCGATCGCGATTTTGCCGGAGGAAATGTCACGGGAACGTTTCGAGTGGCTGAAGGAAATCGGCGTGGAAGTCATTGCGACTCCCGGATGTGAATCGAATGTGAAGGAAATCTACGACAAATGTTGGGAGCTGAAAAAGGACCCCCTGAACGTCATTTTCAACCAGTTCGAGGAGTTCGGTAATCCAATCTTCCATTATAATGTGACCGGGCCGGCCATTGAGGAGCTTTTTCAGGGGCTGAACCTGGAAGCAGCCGCCGCTCAGGAATCCGCCTCCTTACGTCGGCGCCTACAAGCCCCTTCGTTCCGCGCGGCGGCTTACATCTCGGCGACGGGTTCAGCCGGCACCATTGCGGCAGGCGATTATCTGAAGAAGCAGCACCCCGCGCTGAAGGTTGTGGCGACCGAAGCATTGCAGTGCCCGACCCTGCTGCTGAATGGATTTGGCGACCATCGCATTGAAGGCATCGGCGACAAGCATGTGCCGTGGGTTCACAATGTCCGCAACACGGACGCCGTGGCGGCGATTGATGACGAGGATTGCATGAGAATTCTTCGCCTGTTCAACGAACCCGCCGGACAGAAGCATCTCGCCTCGCTCGGAGTGAAGGCGAAGGAGTTGAAATTGCTTCCGCTGCTCGGCATTTCCAGCATCTGCAACCTCCTCGCCGCCATCAAGACCGCAAAGCATTTTGAATTAAGCGAGCGCGACGTGATTTTCACCGTTTTCACCGACTCGACCGAGCTTTACGGCTCACGCGTCGAGGAATTGAAGCACGAGCGCGGCACGTATCGCGCCCAGGATGCCATCGCCGACTTTGCCGGGCCGCTCGCGCATCAAAGCGTGGATTACTTCAAGGAACTGACCCATCCGGAGCGCAAAGCCATTCACAACCTGAAGTATTACACCTGGGTCGAGCAGCAGGGGAAAACTTCAGCCGAACTGACGGAACAATGGAATCCGGAATATTGGCGGGCCCTGTTTGAGGACGAGGTGGCGTATTTCGACCAGTTGATCGAGGAGTTCAACCAACAGGTCCGTGCGCGCGGGTGAGCGGGTTACAAGCCCGTTAAAGAAGTAGGAGACGACGTGAGGAGTCTCTGTCCTGCATCCTGGAAACGGAAGATATTTGAGACTCGTTACCTCGTCTCCTACAAACTCCGAAAGCGCCGTCGCCGCTGCGCTCTGCCGGCGCAGTCCAAAAACTTCACCTGTCCTCGACTCTCTCCTTCAGTTTTGTCGCCGGGTGATCGAGGCTTGCGGTTGGACTCAAGCCTTAACCCAAAGCTCCGTGCGTTGCATTTTGACCGCGTCGATGAGGCCTTGATCGGTGAGCTTCAACTCGGGAATGGGCGAAAGGCTCAGGAACGAAAGGGTCATGAAGGGCGCCGCCAAATCGCAACCCAGCACACGGGCCGCGACGTTCAAATCCCTGATGCTTTTGATGACTTCCGCCAATGGCCGGTCGGACACCAATCCCGCGATGGGCAGTCCAAACCGGGCCTGAACCTTGCCGTTGGCCACCGCCACCTGGCCGCCTTGCAGCCGCGCCAGTTCTTCCAGCGCCATCAGGATGTCGCCGTCCGTGGCGCCCACCACCACCACATTGTGGGCGTCATGGGCCACGGTGGACCCGAGCGCCCCGGCCTTTAATTTGAAGCCGCGCACGAAACCGACGCCGACGTTCCCCGTGGCGCGGTGCCGTTCCACCACGACCAGCTTGAGAATGTCGCGCGCCGTGTCGGCAACAACCTCGCCGCCTTCAATTTTCGGCGTGACGATGGCGGTCCGGGTGACAATTTGCTGCGGGACGATTTGGATGACCTTGATTTTCTTTCCACCGCCGGCCCGGACGCGAAAGTCGCCCGGTTGATAGCGCATATTCATGGTGCTGCGGGGCAGGCCGATTCTGGCCGGCGTCCGGCCCAGATAACGTCCGTCTTCCGCCACCAGCACGCCTTTTTTGTAAACCTGGCGGACGGAAAACTTTTTCCAGTCGTCGAACACGATGAAGTCCGCCCAGAAGCGCGGCGCAATGGCGCCGAGGTTTTGCAGCCGGTAATGCCGCGCGGTGTTGATGGTGGCGATTTGCAGCGCGCTGATGGGCGGCAGGCCCAGCCGGATGGCCTTGCGCACGCAATGGTCAATGTGACCCTCGTTCACCAGGTCGCCGGCGAGCTTGTCGTCGGTGGCGAAGGAGCAGTTTTGGACGTTGTGCGCATTGATGAGCGGCAGCAGGTGCGCCAGATTCCGCTCCGTGCTGCCTTCGCGCAAAAGAATGTGCATGCCAAGGCGCAGCTTTTCCTTCGCTTCCCCGACCTCGACGGATTCGTGGTCCGAGCGCACGCCGGCCAGCACGTAGGCGTTGAGATTTTTTCCGCGCAGGCCGGGCGCGTGCCCGTCCACGCATTTGCCCTTGCCCGCGTCAATCTTGGCCAGTTCGCTTTTGGCGCCGAGAAAAACGCCGGGGAAATTCATCAGTTCAGCGACGCCCGCGATCCGGTCGTCGCCGATCATCAAGCGCAAATCATCCGCCGTGATCCGCGCGCCCGCCGTCTCCAGCGGCGTCGCCGGGACGCACGAAGGCAGCATGATGAAAAAATCCAGCGGCAGTTTTTTGGACGACTCCAAAACGTAGCGGATGCCGTCGAGCCCGAGCACGTTGGCGTATTCGTGCGGGTCAATCACCGCGGCGCCCGTGCCGTGCGGCACGACCGCCCGCGCGAATTCCGGCGCGGTGAGCATCGAGCTTTCGACGTGAAAATGCCCGTCAATCAAGCTCGGCGCCAGATACGAGCCGTGCAGGTCAATCACCCGCCGCCCCCGGTAATCACCAAAACCGATGACGCGCCCGTCATCCACGGCCACGTTGGCGGGATGAATCTCGCCGCTCAGGACATTCACCAGCCGGGCGTTTTTGAAGAGCAGCTCCGCCGGTTGTTCGCCCCGAGCGATGCCGAGCTTTTGTTGGATGTTCCGCATGTGTTTTAGGAAGGTTAACCCATCTTACTCCGCACAAAAATGAAATACAACACGAGCACGATGGCGAGCAGGTAAGCCAGCCAGCCCGCTTCGCGTCCGCGGCCAGTGAAAAATTTGATGATCGGGTAGCTGATGAAGCCCAGCGCGAGGCCGTCGGCAATCGAATATGACAGCGGAATGCCAATCATCACCAGGAACGCCGGCACGGATTCCGTGTAATCTTTCCAGTCAATCCGGGCGGCATTTTGTGCCATCATCGCGCCGACGATGACGAGCGCGGGCGCGGTGATGGGCGGGTAGCTGCCTACCATGGCAATCAGCGGACTGAAAAACAGCGCCAGCAAAAACAGCGCGGCCACAACCAGACCGGTCAGCCCGGTGCGCCCGCCCTGCTCCACGCCCGCGGCGCTTTCGACGAAGCTCGTCACCGTGCTCGTGCCCAGCGCCGCGCCCGCCACCGTACCGACGGCGTCGGACACCATCGCCTGCTTCGCGCGCGGCAGTTTGTTGTCGCGCATGAACCCGGCCTGTTCGCAAACGCCGATCAGCGTGCCGATGGCATCGAACGTAAGCATGAACAGAAAAACAAAAACGAACGGCAGCATTTTCGGCGACAGCGCGTGAAGGATGTCCATCTGGAAAAACGTCGGTGCGAGCGACGGCGGCGCGGCTACGACGCCCTTGGCGAACACAAATTGTTTCACGAGCATTGAATTGGCGATCAGCGACGATCCGGAAGGCGGCAAGGCCAGTTTCAACGCGACCGCCAGCGCCGTTGCCGTAACGATGCCCCACAAAATCGAGCCGCGGACCTTGCGGGCGTGCAGCACCGCCGTGGTCAGCAGGCCGGCGAAAAACACAATCAGGTCGGGCGACGCGAAGTGCGCGTTCAACTTCACCGCCGAGCCGGGGTCCTTGATGATGACGCCGGCGTTTTGCAGCCCGATGAAGGCGATGAACAGGCCGATGCCGGCCGCAATCGCGCATTTCAGGCTGGGGCTGACGGCGTTGAAAATCATTTCGCGCAGCCCGGCGAGCGACAGAATCAAAAATAAAATCCCCGATACAAAAACGGCCCCCAGCGCCACCTGCCAGCTGTTGGTGAAACCGGCGGCAGCGGCGGCGGGGATGGCCGAAAACACAAAGAAGAAATTTTCGCCCATGCCCGGCGCCTGCGCGATGGGATAGCGCGCCAGCAACGCCATGAGCGCCGTGGCCAGCGCGGCGGCGAGACACGTGGCCGTGGTCACCGCGCCGAAATCCATGCCCGTCGGCGTTCCGAACATGGCGCCCGACAACACCGCCGGTTGCACAACGATGATGTAGGCCATCGTCAGAAACGTCGTTACGCCGGCCAGCACCTCAGTGCGCGCGGTGGTTTGATTTTCCGAAAGATGGAAGAGGCGTTCAAACATGCGCGTCGTTGTCCGGCATCGTAACATCCGCCGCCGGTTGTTCGAGGAAAAACTTTGGGAGCGCAAATCCCACCGACTTTATTGAGGTCAGGTGCATGAACTTTTGACTGCGTGCTGCTCTTATTGAATTACTTACAAACTCTCCTAAAAGCAGGAAAATGGTATTCAATTTTCCTGAATATTGTTGACTTTCGGGGGCTAATTGTTAAAATATCCAAAGTCGCGCGGTTATTTCTGTTTGCCGATTCTTTATGAAACAGAAGTGTCTCTGTCTGCTTGCAGGTGCGGCGTGCGGATTATTCTTCCTTCAATGCGCATCTGCCCAATCGTGGATACAAACCTCCGCGCCGCTTGCCAATTGGTCGTCGCTCGCGGCTTCCGCGGATGGATTGAAACTGGCGGCTTGTGCTGGTAGTGACGGCGTTTATCTTTCGTCAAGTTCGGGTGCCATCTGGACAAAGACCGCTCTCCCGACGAATGCATGGCGTTCCGTGGCGTGTTCAAGCAATGGAACCACGCTTGCGGCGGTGGTGGATGGCGGGACGATTTTTGTTTCCACAAATTCCGGAGCAGATTGGACGCCATCCAGCGCGCCCAGCAATCAGTGGAGTTGTGTGGCGTTGACGGCGGACGGCAGCGTGATAGCCGCAACAGTGGATGGCGGGCTGATTTACACTTCCACCAATTCGGGAAGCACTTGGACGGCGACCGCTTCCCCCAGTCTGGCATGGCAATGTATTGCGTGTTCTTCTGATGGAACCAAATTGGTGGCGGGGGCGACGGGGCAGAATTCTGTTTATGTATCCCTGGATTCCGGGGCCACTTGGAGGGCTTGCGCGGGCTTGCCCAACGACACCTGGCACGTCGCCACTTGGAACGCGGTGGCCTGCTCGGCCGATGGAAGCCGCATGGTGGCGCAGTCACAAAATACCGAGATGACTGACCCCGGCCAGATTTATCTCTCATCAGACTCAGGTGCCAGCTGGACACTCTCCGGTGCACCTTGGTGGCAATACTGGGGCTGCCTCGCCGCATCTTCAGATTTAAGCATATTGCTAGCCGGTGGCGGCCCCATCGACATATCTACCAACTATGGCGCGACCTGGTCGCAGACCCTTGGTTATGGATCGTGGACCGCGGCAGCGGCTTCCGCGGATGGCTCGGAGGTATTGGTTGGGGCAAACGGCGGGGGAATTTATGTTTGGGGGAACATCTCTCCCATCATTATTAGCCAACCCACCAACCAGACGAATTATTTTGGCAGCGTCGCTGATTTCACCGTCCAGGCAGTCGGGGCCGGAACGCTGACCTATCAGTGGCAACGGAACGGGACGAATTTGACGGATGGAGGCAATATCTCCGGCTCCAGCACGACGGATCTTTCTGTGAGTGACTTGTCTGACAGTGATGCAGTGGCCTACAGTGTTATCGTCTCGAACGCGTATTGCAGCATCACCAGTTCTGTCGTGATGCTGAATCTCATTCAGCCGGCAATCCAAAGCCAGCCGTCCGACCAGATTATCATTGCAACCACGACCGCCAGCTTCAGCGTGACAGCAGTGGGAGACGCGCCGCTGTATTACCAGTGGCGGAGGAACGGCACGAATTTGACGGATGTCGGAAATGTCCTTGGGTCGGGTTCCAGCAACCTGATGTTGCTGAATGTGGCGGCCAGTGATGCGGCAAATTATGATGTGATTATCACCAATTTGTCGGGCAGCGTGACCAGTTCGGTCGCAGTGCTGACGGTGACAAGTCTGGGAATTCTCACCCAGCCAGTGAGTCTGGCAATTCCGCCGCGTTCAACCGCGAGCTTTAGTGTCGCGGCCGCCGGGACTCCACCTTTGGGATATCAGTGGCGCAAGGACGCCATGAATTTGGTTGACGGGGCAAATATTTCGGGCGCCTTGACGGCCGAATTGTCCGTGCGATATGTTACCTATGCCGACCAGGGAAATTATTCCGTGGTGGTGAACAACAGCTCCAACTCGGTGACGAGCGACGATGCCGGCTTGCTCGTGCAGACGTGGCAGAGGAGTGACGCGCCACCTGGAAATTATGGAGGCGCAGATTGGGGCCCGGTGGCCATTTCCGCCGATGGTAGAAAGTGCGTAGCGGCGGTTTTATCTGATATGGGGCCTTATGAAAATCAGGTCGGCGCGCCGATTTACACCTCAACCAATTGGGGGAGCACCTGGATCAAAACTACTGCGCCGGACGAATTTTGGACTGCCGTTGCTTCGTCCGCAGATGGCAATATCCTGGTGGCCGGTGCCTCTGGCGCCGGAGTTTATGTTTCGACGAACTCAGGCGCCACATGGGTGTTGACCCCTGCGCCGGCTGCAAACTGGAGTGGTTTGGCGGCCACGGCGGATGGAGTGAAATTCGCGGCCGACGTTAATGGAGGTGGAATTTTCACTTCCACAGATTCAGGAGCATCATGGACTCAAACTGCCGCACCGGTGACGAATTGGACTGCCATCGCTTCTTCGAGCAGCGGAGATATACTGGTGGCCGTTGTTGGCGGCGGTGGAATATATGCCTCGACCAATTCAGGAAACACCTGGACGCAAACTTCTGCGCCGGATGCTTCCTGGAGCGCAATCGCTTGCTCCTCGGACGGAACGAAACTCGCGGCCACCATTAACGGCGATGGAGTTTATACCTCAACCGACTCGGGCGGAACGTGGACATTGACTTCTGCCCCGCAACAATCGTGGACATCCATTGCTTCGTCTGCGGATGGAACGAAATTGGTCGCCACTGCTTTTTTTGATTATATCTATCGCTCAGATGACTCGGGAACCAATTGGTCTAATCTCGGTTCGCCATGGGGTTATTGGGCCTCGGTTGCATCTTCAGCAGATGGAGGAAGACTTATTGCGACGACATTTGGTGATATTTTCACCTGGCCCGCGCAACCATCACTGAGCGTTACACTGGTTGGCACGAATTTGACCCTTTCATGGCCATCGTTTTCCACCGGGTACATGCTATTTCAAAATGATGACCTGACTTCGACGAATTGGATACCTGTTCCAGGGACCGTGAATGACAATGGAACAATCCAATCGCAGAATGTTGCTCCCACAGCAAGCAGCCGCTTCTACCAGCTTCTCAAGCCCTAAGATAAATTCGTTTTCGAAGGGTTGGTCGCGTGTGATTACTTTGTTGCTGCATCAAGGAGGTAAATTCAGATGTGTGGGTAGGCTCCTTTGAAATTGGAAAGCTGCGAGTCCAGACCGGCGCAACGTCATTGCGCGGCACACTCACAAGCCTGTCGCAAAAAGGTAACATCGCACACCAGCCGCAATCGGTTCCGGTCCTGCGTCACGACCAACTTACTTCGCGACCGGCACCGGCGCGGGGCGCGCGGCCTTCCCACCTTCGGCTGCAAGCCGGTTCTGGATCGCCAGGTAAATCGCCTCGCAGGTCGCGGGCACGGCCAGCGCGACTTCGCCTTTGCCGGAACCAAACGCCGCCACGGCATCGCGAATCGCTTCGCGCGCGGAAATGGCCAGCATGAAAGGTGGTTCGCCAACGGCTTTGCTACCGTAAATCACATTTTTTTGTGTCGCGTTCTTGAGCAGCGTTACGTTGAAAATCTGCGGCGCGTCGCCGACGGACGGGATTTTGTACGTGTCCGGCGAGTGCGTCAGTAGCCGGCCCTGGTCGTCCCACTTGAGTTCCTCGGTTGTCAGCCAGCCGAGGCCCTGCACAAAGCCGCCTTCAATCTGCCCGCGATTGACGCCTTCGTTAATCGAGCTGCCCGCGTCATGCAAAATGTCCACGCGCCGCACCCGGTGCATGCCGGTAAACCCGTCCACTTCCACTTCCGTCACCGCTGCGCCGCAGGCGAAATAGTGGAACGGCCTGCCCCGGCCCGCCGTGCGATCCCAGTGAATGCCCGGCGTGGCATAATAGCCCGTCGCCGACAAACTCACGCGCGCGAGGTAGGCCTGCTTCACAACATCAGCAAAGGAAACCTTCGCGTCTGGCAGTGCGCGATGGAAAGCAAACCCGTTGGCAAAAACCAAATCTTCCGTGGCAGCCGACATGAGGAGGCTCTGATCAATTTTGGATTTTGGATTTTGGATTGTGGATTTTAGTTTGAGCCTCGTTACCTCGGCTGCTACCAAGTTGAGTGCGACCGGCGCAAGCCGGGCGCGCAGAATGTCACACGCATTCTTCACCGCCGCGCCGTTCATGTCCGTCCCCGCCGACGCCGCCGTGGCGGACGTGTTCGGCACTTTGTCCGTGCTGGTCGGCATCACGCGGATCTGCTCCGGCTTCACGCCCAACTCCTGCGCGGCGATGGTCATGATGTTGGTGTGAATCCCCTGCCCCATTTCGGTGCCGCCGTGGTTCACCTGCACGGAGCCGTCCTGGTAAATCAGCACCAAAGCGCCCGCCTGGTTCAGGTGCGTGACCGTGAAGCTGATGCCGAACTTCACCGGGGTGATGGCGATGCCGCGTTTGCGATGCGGGTTTTTACCGTTCCACTTCGCAATTTCCTTCCGCCGCCGCGCCAGGTGGCTCGTTCGCTTTAACTCGCGCCAGATCGTCTGGATGCGGTTGTCCCCGATTTCCTGGCCGTAAGGCGTCGTGTTCGTTTCGCCTTTGGTGCGATAAAGATTCCGCTCGCGGACGACTTCCGGTGCCAGCCCCAGGCGGCGCGCGATGCGATCCAGGATTTCCTCCATGACCAGCATTCCCTGCGGCCCGCCGAATCCGCGGAAGGCGGTGTTCGACGACAGATTCGTTTTCGCCACCTGCCCACGGAATTCGACCGCCGGAATGTAATAGGCGTTGTCGAGATGGAACAACGCCCGGTCGGTAACCGCCTGCGACAAATCCAGCGACCAGCCCCCGTTGGAAACGAGGTGAACCCGCGCCGCCAACAGCCTGCCCTGCTTGTCAAACCCCGCCTGGAAACGGGCCAGGAACGGATGGCGATGGCCGGTCAGGATCATGTCCTGGTCGCGGATCCAGCGCACGCGCACCGGTTGGCCGGTGTGATGCGCCGCCAGCGCCGCCAGCGCCGCCGGGGTGGCCGCCTGCGTTTCCTTGCCGCCGAAACCGCCGCCCATGCGCGGGCTTTGCACGACCACCTTGTTGGCGGGAACGTTGAGAATGTGCGCGACAGCGTTTTGCACTTCGCTGGGATGCTGGGTCGAGGAGACGACCAGCATCCAACCGTCTTCGCCGCGTTCGGCCCAGGCCGCCTGCGTCTCCAGGTAAAAATGCTCCTGGCCGCCCATTTCAAAACTGCCTTCGAGCGTCATGGGCGCGGCGTTCAACGCCTGATCACAATCCCCGCGCCGAATGAAGTTCGGCTCGTTGTGAAAACTGCCGGACTTGACGGCCTGTTTTAACGTGAGCACCGGCGGCAGCGGCTCGTAAGCAACCACGACCTTTGCCGCCGCGGTGCGGCAGGCCTCCGGCGATTCGCCGACGACGAGCGCAACGATCTGCCCGTGGAAGACCGCTTCCTTGTCGGCAAGCAGGATTTCGTCGTGTTTGACCGCACCGACATCATTGGTGCCTGGAACATCCTCAGCCAGCAGCACGGCTTTGATGCCGGGGACCTGGCGGGCAGCGGACGCGTCGCGCTTGAGAATTCGGGCGCGCGCGTGCGGCGCGCAAACCGGCCAGACTTCCAGCACGTTTTTGCCGGCGAGTTGGTCATCGGTGTAAACCGCTTCGCCGGTAACATGTTTGTACGCGCTCTCGTGGGGCGGAGGCTTTGCAGGAGACGACGTGAGGAGTCTCTGACTTGGCTTTTCCAATTTGAGACTCGTTACCTCGTCTCCTACAGAGTGAAAGAACTTTTCCAGCAAACTCGTGATCAGCCCGCTCCGGTATTCCGCGCTGCCGCGAACATCGTAGATGGGTGTGAACTCCGCCCGCAAAGCCGGCAGGACGTTTTTAATGGTTTCTTCGCTCCAAACCTTTCCGAGCAAAGCCAACTCGGTCTTCTTCGCGCGCGCGGGCATTGCCGCCACACCACCGTAGGCCAGGCGCGCGTGGCGCACGACGTTGTGTTTGTCCAGATCCACCGTGAAGCAGGCGGCCACCGTGCTGATGTCCATCTCGCGCCGTCTGGACACCTTGAACCACGAGCATTTGCGCGTGAGCCCCGGCTGGGAAATGCCGCGCGGCACGATGATGGTTTTCAAAATCTCGCCCGGCTGGAGCGCGGTTTTGCGATAGGCGACGAAGAACTGGTCAATCGGCAAAGTGCGTTCGCCTGCGAGCGACGCCAGCACCACTTTCGCATCCAGCGCCAGCAGCACGGGCGCGCTGTCGCCGACGGGCGAGGCGGTGACGAGGTTGCCGCCCATCGTGGCCCGGTTGCGAATCAGCCGCGAACCGAACACGCGCAGCATGTCGCCGAGCGCGGGCAATTCCCCGGCCACTTTTTCTTCAATCTGCGTCAGCGTCGCCGCCGCGCCGATGTGCCATTCGTTTTTGGCGGCTTTGATTTGCTTCAACGCGGCCACCGCTTCGACGGAGATGAGCGCCGGAAATTTCTTGTAACGCTTGGTGATCTCGAGGCCGAGTTCCGTCGCGCCGGCAATCAGCCGCCCGTCGGGATACTGCTGGAGCAAATGCAAAAGCCGGGCCAGCGTGGTTGGCCGGAAGAATTTTTCATTCCCGAATTCGTACTCAACACCGTCCAGCCTTGCGCCGGCCTTTTTCAGCCATTGGGCGAAAATATCCCGACCGCATGAGAAGACGGGAGGAGTCTCTGATTTATTTTTGCTTTTAGTTTGAGTCTCGTTACCTCGACTCCTACGAAGTGAGAACGCTTCAATGGCGGCGGTGCGAATCGGGCGGTAGCCGGTACAGCGGCATAGATTGCCGCTGAGTTGATCGTCCAGTTCGTTGTGCAGGTGGATGTCGTCGCGGTAATAACCTTCGAACAATGACATGACGAACCCCGGGGTGCAGTAGCCGCATTGGGAACCGTGGCATTCAACCATTTTCTGCTGCACGGGATGAAGGCCTTGAAGTGCGGAGTGCGGAGTGCGGCGTTGGCGACGCCTTCGACGCTGATGATTTCACGCCCCGCCATGAGGCAGACCGGCAGGAGGCAGCTGTTGATGGCGCGATAACAAGGCCGCCCCTGCTCGTCGCGGTCCACCATGACGACCGAACACGCCCCGCAGTCGCCCTCGGCGCAACCTTCCTTCGCGCCGGTCAGGCCGGCGCGGCGCAGGAATTCCAGCAGCGTCGTGTTCGGAGAACAGTTTTCAATCCTGACGGCCCGGCCGTTCAGAATGAATTGGATGGCGGCGGCCATAAAACGACTGGGCGCAATGATACTCGATAATGCTCCCGGTGATAGCGAAAATTTCACGTCACCGCCCCGCCGCGCCAGTCTGCCCGGATTAACTCAAACCTGCTGAATAGCCGACTTGACCCGGTCCGGCGTCATGGGTAGTTGGAAAAGCCGCGCGCCGGTGGCGTCGTGGATGGCATTGGCAATCAGCGCGCCCATCAGGATGATTGCCGGTTCGCCGCCGCCTTGCGGCGGGGTTTCATTGTTCTTGATGAGCACGGTTTCGATCTTCGGCACCCAGGAGAAGCGCGGGATTTCGTAGGTGTCGTAGTTCGTGTCCAGCACCCGGCCGCCCTTGAAATGCACCTCTTCCGTGAGCGCATAGCCCAATCCCATCGTGATGCAGCCTTCCATCTGGATCTTCGCGCCTTCGGGATTGATGACCACGCCCATGTCCTGGGCACAGACGACGCGCTTGACCTGCACGGTCCCCTTGACGGCATCCACGGCGACTTCGGCGATGGCAGCCACATAGGACCCGGCATCCATGCCGCACGCCACGCCGTAACCGCGTTTGCCGGGGGTTTTCGCCGGGGTCCTGCCGAAGCGGTCGGCGGCAGCTTTGAGCACGCGGATCATCCGGGCGTCGCTGAGGTTGTTCAGGCGGAACTCCACCGGATCAATTCCCGCACCCGCGGCCATCATGTCCACCTGTGATTCGCGGGCGAACGTGTTGGTGTTGTTGCCGGGCGCGCGCCAGGCGCCGGTGGCAAATGGATGCGAACCCACCGTCCCGCCCCAGCCGCCACCGTGCGCAGCGGTGCGGTGATTCGGGACGGTATAAAACTGCTGGGCGCCCCGGTCGCCGGCAAAAAACACGTCGTAATTCCAAAACGCCATTTTGCCGGAGGCATCCACGCCGGAATTGATTTTGACGACGGCGGCGGGACGGAAGGTGTCGAAGAAGAATTCCTCCTCGCGGGTCCACATGACCTGCACCGGTTTGCCGGCGGCCTTGGCCAGCATCGCGGCCTCCACGGCTTCGGCATTGTTGGTTTTCCCGCCAAATCCGCCGCCGACGAACGGGGTGATGACCCGCACCTTTTCCGCGGGAAACCCGATTGCCTGGGCAATCTGGTCGCGGGCGCCGAAGGGATTCTGGGTTGAAGCCCAGACGGTGGCTTTGTCGCCCTCGATTTGCGCCAGGGCGGCGTGGGTTTCCATCGCCGAGTGGGCGACGTAGCTGTTGAGATAGGTTGACTCGAATTTTTTGGCGGCCAGCTTTTCGCCTTCGTCCAGATCGCCTCCTTGCTTCAAGACATTCGCCGCGGGCGCGACATTCAGCAGATGATCAAAAATATTTTTGTCATCCACGGTTGCCTCCGGCACCTCGAACGTGGCCTTAATTTTTCCCAGGGCGGTCTCCGCCACGTCGGGGAATTCATGCAGCACCGCCACCAGGTCGCCGTCTTGAACAACCTGCACCCCGGCAATTTCCCTGGCGGGTGCGGTGTCCACGCTCTTCAATTTGGCGCCGTGCGCAGGCGGCCGCAGGATTTTGGCATACAGCATGCCCGGCACGCGGATGTCGGCCGCGTAATGGGCCTTGCCCGTCACCTTGACTTCCGCGTCCCGGCGGGTAAGCGGTTGACCCGCGATTTTGTACTGGTTGGGATCTTTCAAGTGAGGCTTGGTCTGCAAATGCCGTTCGATTTTTTGTCCTTTCGCCAGTTGCCCATAGGTCATCCGGTTCTTGGGGTTTTGCCGGTCAACGATAGCGCCGTCCTTCGCGACGAGTTGCACTTGCGGGACCTTGAGTGAATCCGCCGCCAGTTCCAAAAGGACCACTTTTGCCTCGGCCGCCGCCGCCTGGAGCGCCGGACCGAACATGCGGGTTGTCATTGAGCCAAATGTGCCCATGTCCCACGGACACAGATCGGTGTCGCCCATGACGATGTCCACGGTGTCGAGCGGTGTTTCCAATTCCTCGGCCAGCATCTGGGGCAGTGAGGTGATGGGCCCCTGGCCCATTTCGATTTTGCCAGTCAAACAGGTGACGCGCCCGTCCTCGCCGATACGCAGAAAGGCGTTGAAGTCGGAGGGCAGTCCGGGCCGGCCGCCGCGGGGCCGCCCGGCCTCCTCCTGGCCGAAGAGCACCTCATTCAGTGCAACGAAAATGACGATGCCGCCGCCGACGCGCTTGAGAAAATCCCGCCGGTTGCTCGAGAAAAAGTCCTCGTAGCTGTGAATGTCCCGGAAATTGGCGGCCAGAAAATCGTTCGTGTTCATCGGGCTCCTTTCATTTCGGCGGCGGCCTGCTGAATGGCCTGGACGATGCGCACCTGGGCGCCGCAGCGGCAGAAATTCTGCTCCAAGCCCTGTTTGATCTGCTGTTCGGTCGGCTGCGGATTGAACTTCAGCAGGCTGGCGCCCGTGAGAATCATGCCCGGCGTGCAAAAACCGCATTGCAGGCCGTCGTGCTCCATGAACGCTTTTTGCACCGGATGCAATTTCCCATCCCTGGCCAAGCCCTCAATGGTGACGACCTCCTTGTCCTTGACGTCCCTGACCTTCAACAGGCAGGACCGGGTCGCCCGCTGGTTGAGCAGGACGGTGCAGGCGCCGCAATGACCTTCGCCACAGCCGTATTTGGTGCCGGTCAGCCCCAAGTCCGTTCGCAGCACCCACAGGAGCGGGCGGTCGCCGTCCACTTTCAACCTGACCGGTTTGTCGTTGAGTTTGAAGGCAATCGTGTCAGTCATGCGGTCCTCCGATTCAAGAACGATGTTGGTTGATGATGCCTGGCCGTTGGTCGTCCATCGCATCGGTTTTTGTATCCGATTCGGCGGGAATGAAAAGTAGAATTGTTGGCGAGCCGGATGCCGCCACCGGACGGTCGCCGGAAAGGTAAAGCTGTGGGCAATTTGGCGGCATTCGCCAGCCCGGCTTTCCACAAGCCGCTGCTGATTATAAACGAAGTGGTGGCTGGGGGCTGAATCGGGCGGTAAATGCCCGTTTTTCGAGGAAAAACTGCATAATTCGCCGAACAATTTCAATATCTCTTTCACTATTCGGCTTAACCGGTTTTAACTCTCTTGCTGAAGAATTCACCGAAGGTTTCCTGACTTGAATACTGAATTCAACCAGAACGGCAAATATAAAAACCAATTATCTGCCCGAATTTCGGTGCCGGCATCAAAGCATCAAGCAAGCCTGATTTCGAGCGCTTGTCCGGCAGCAACCAAAACGTCTTCCGCAAAAGTCAGCATCACCTGGCCGTCGGCCTTCGCCATTGTCGCTTGAATTGGTGTTCCGTCCAACACCACGCGGGCGGACGTCGCGGCGGGAAAGTTGAGCGCAATCGTCTTCAACCGCAGCGTTCCCCACTTTACGGCAATTTGGGCGTTCAGATTCGTGGTTTCAGATTGCTGGCTGAAAGTTCCCCAGCCTTCGGCCGACGTGAAGGCGCATTTGAAATCTTCCGGTGTCAGGCGTGGCGCAAATCCGATGTGCATTTTTGGACCGTGATATTCAAAACCACACGCGGCGAGATACACGCCGTAGCTTGCCATGCTGCGCGCGTAATGATCGCCGCACTCGATTTCATTCCACGGATTGCGGCGCGAGGCGTGATAGCGGTCATGCACGGCGCGCGTCACGGCGAGTCCCTCAAGCGCCAGTCCTTCCCAGATCATGTGGCCGGCGACCTGATATTCGAAGCCGTTCATGCACTCGTTGAAATAGCCGGCCGCCCATTCCGGCCCTTTGCCCTTGGCTTGCGCGTAATCCCAGTCGCGACGCGGAAACGAACACATCAGCAAACCCGCCTCGCCCGCCAGCGCATACCAGCGGCCCGGTTTGTTGAGGTCGCGATACGGTCCGACATCGGGCGAAAAGTTGTAACGCCAGAGCGACTTCAGCGCTGTCACGGTCTCCTTCTGCGGCAGCACGCGCGGCAGACCGACTTGAAACGCCCAGCTCTGCCCGAACACCTGGTCAATTTCGCATCCGGTGCCGGAATTGATTGCGTTGAGATGTTTCGGGTCAATCTGGTTGATAAAATATTCGCCGTCGAAAAGTTGCGCGACCAGATTCTTCTGACCGACTTCAAGAATGCCGCGGCACTGCCGCGCGAATTCCGCGTCGCCGACTTCATCGGCCATTTTCGCCGCCGCCGTCAGCGCCGCCAGATACAATCCGCTCAACCACGCCACCTTGCCATACCAGTCGGTGTCGAGTGTGTTGTGCTGGTTGCTTTCGATAAGGCCGTCGTTGTTGGCGTCCTTGGCGATAAGCCATTGCGTGGCCAGTTTGATTTTGGGCCAGTTTCGCCGCAGAAATTCCGCGTCCGCCGACATCTGGTGCTCGCGAAGAGCGCGCAGAATGGTTCCGGCCTGTCCGTCCACGGCGGGAAAGTTGTTGAACTCACCGCGAAAATGAATTGCCCCGTTGGGCATTAGCGCGAGGCCAAAATCCACTTTCTCGCGCGTGCCGCGTTCCAGCTCGGGAAACAATCGCGCGGTTGCATGGGCGTAGTGATAAACGTGGCCGCACGTTCCCTCGCAGCAGTCAACGCCTTCCCAGCCGTAGTAACGCCCGTTCGCAAAACGCAAGCTCGTCGAGGTGGCGAGGATGGAGATATTGAGCAGGGTGCGATCCAGAAACCAAAACGGCAAGCTCGAGTCATACCAGGTGTCGCGCCACAGCCGGGTCTGGCCCGCCAGCCGGTCGAAATTTGTGGCGACATACTGCGCCACCACCAGCGCGGAAGAAAACCGGGTGGCATAATGGCGTCCGGCTTTTTGCAATGGAGCGCGCAGTGACAGATTCGGGAAGTGCCACGTGAGCGCGAACGTCACGGTGGCCGATGCGCCGGGCGCGAGCTTGAGTTTGCGGCCGAGCGAGCCGGACAATTTTTCGGTGAACGGCGCGGTGGCTTCGGGGCCGGCCTGGTCCGCCGGTTCGCCCAGCAACGCCAGGCTCATGGTGCCGAAGCCGGCCAATTCCTCCAGCGGTTTGCTTTCGCCAAGCTGGTCGGTGAAAGTAATTTTGCCGACACCGATGTTGCCCCACCCGCCGGTGGCGTCATCGAGAATCTCAATCCGTGCCGTTTTTCCCGCGTACGGACGAACATTAAAATGTTCCAGCGACATTTGATTCAGGTCCTGTCCGGCGGCGGTCTGCACCGGCTGGCCGTCCACAAACAGCGTCAGGCCAAAACGGGAACTCGCCCGCGCCTTGCCGCCACCGATCCAAAACGTGATGAAATTGCGTTCGATGGTGAACTCGCGGCTGGTGAGTTTGCCCGTGGCGCTGTCCTTGGTCTCAATAGAATCGCCAGGCGCGGTGGCGTGGGAATTGACCACGCGTGGCGTGTCGCCGCCGACATCGCCTTGATAGGAAGGAATCCCGGATTTTTTGATTGGCCCGTTGCCGAAGGCCGTGCCTTCCACTTTCCAGCCGGCGTAGGTTTCCTTGTTCCAATCCTCGAAGACAATGTCCGGGCGCTGCTGCGGCTGCGTCGTGGCTTTTTCTGCGGAATAAACCAGAGTGGTCAAACCGCGCTCGCGGACCAAGCGATTGCGCAATACTCCATTCTGATCGCGATGGTGCAAGCAGACGCCGTTTTCCAATTCGCCAGAAAGCGTCGCTTCCACCGGGGCGTCAGAAGTGTTGCGCAGGGTGAATTGAAGAATCGTCGCGGGCAGACTGGAGTCGTCGGTGTTCAGCGGAATGAACGGTGAAAACGCTTCAAGTTTCACCGCAACTGGCAGGCCCGCATCGGCATATTCCACGATGCCAATCGGATATTCGCCGCGAAAGGAAACGTCCGCAAAACCGGCGCGATCCAGCGTGCGGGTCTGGTCGCCGACCGTCAGCGAAAATTTTTGCGTCAGCGGCGAGGCGGGCGTCAGCGGATTGCGATAATGTTTGTCATCGGTCGGCCGCTTGCCGGGCTGGTTGAAAATGTCCCAATGCCAGAGCCGTCCGTCGCCGCCGAGATAAAGCTGCCCCGCGCCGATGCCGCCAACGGGCATCCCGACATATTTAAGTTCGCTGCCGCGCAACACCTCCGGCGTGCCGTGCGCGAAGAGCGATTTCACCCAGTCGGGCGAAAGTTTTTTGTCGGCGGGAACCAGATGGTCGAAATCCTCGCGCGTGAACGGCCCGGCCATGGCGGGCAGGCGCGTCAATGCAAGGCCGAGAACGGCGGCGGCGGATGTTTTGAAGAAATCGCGGCGCGGCAGGCCGCTGCTGTTTTGGTTGCGGTTTGCTTTCATAAATTATTTGGGGAAAGTGTTAATTGGCGCACAGCAGACGCAGCAAATGTCAGTCGCGCCCGTTGCGCACCGCTCGCGGAATCCGGCTTGATTAAGCGAGTGCGATTCATATTTCAGCGTCGAGTTCAATAAACCAATGCGCTTTCATTTTACGGCTCTGAGAAGACAAATGTATTGAATGATTTTGGCGGCAGTTGCACGTCGAAACTGTGGGCTCCAATTTTGATGGCCAGGTTTTTTGCACCCAACTGATCATTCATCGCAACCAACACCACCCGGCCCGCCGGATCGCGGAAGGCGACGGCATCGTCGAAATTGCCGAAGCTTTCCAGTTTCACCGATCCTTTGGGCACGAACTGCGTGAAGTGTTTGAACAGATAAAATTCGGGTGTGTAAGTCACTTTCCCGGAAGTCTGGTTGACGGTGACCAGGGCGTTCTGTTTCCAGCCCCAGGTGCTTTTTCCCGTATCGTCCAAAATCATGTTCCAATACGTGTAAACACTCACACCGTGGTTGAGATAAAACTTCATCAAGCTGAACGTATATTCCGCCGCCTGCCAGTCGAACGAGCCGTTGCCGCACTCGCTTTCGGTCTGAATTTTTTCCAGGCGCGGATACCTGGCGTTGATCTCCGGCAGCGCGTCCTTGCCGGCCCATTGCACGCCCACGGCGGAAACATAGTTACTAGCCCGGGCATCTGACAATATCGCGTCATAGTTCCGGATATTGTTGTTGTTGAAGGTGCCGAGCCAGATTTCCGCGCCGGTTTTTTCGCGCTGGAAAGTCGGGCCGAGATCGTCGCGGATAAAATCACGGATTTGCTCCGGCGTCCATTGACAGCTCGGATAACCGGGCCCGAAAAACGGCTCGTTCTGGACGGCCACGGCAACCACCGGGATGCCTTCCGCGCGATAAGCTTTCACATATTTTGAAAAGTACCCCGCATAGGCGGCAAGATATTTCTCCTGCTGGATCAACTGGTTCGTGCCGCCCGCGCCATAATGGTGGTTCACCTTCATCCAGGCGGGCGGACTCCAGGGCGAACCCCAGATTTTCAGGTCCGGCTGAAATCGCATCGCCGCCTTGATGTAAGGAATCAGGATTGTCCGGTCGCGGTCCAGGTTGAAATCTTTCAATTCAAAATCGTCCGGCGTCTCGTCCAGCGAATACCAGTTGGTCGCATAATCACTCGCCCCGATCGGCATCCGGCAGAGGGTGAAATCCAGACCGTTCTGCGGATCAAAAATAGCCTTCAACACCGTGTCACGCTGCTCCGGCGTGAGAATCTGCAACGCCTCCCAGCCCAGTTCATTGAAACAACCGCCCCAGCCGGCGATGGTCTGCTCCGGTTCGTCAAGCTTGATCACCAGATCATAGGGCGTGTCATCCTTGTTGGCGGAGAACGCCGGCGGTTTTTGTTTCTCCCACGGTTTTTGTTCCGTGGTGGCGACCCACTCAATTTCCGCCCGGGCAGGAATGAAGCCGGCCATCCAGGCAGCCGCCAGAAAAATAATCAACGTTTTCATGTTTTTAATTTGCCGACGGTTGCAATGGCGAGCCGATGTCGCTGGAATTCAAGCTGGCCGCTCCGCCGCCAGTCACAATGCTTTCGCCGTTGCTGCCGGAAGCCGGACCAGCGATGCCCGCCGAGTCGATGACGGCCTTGCCCGTCCCCACGTCCAGCGTCCAGGGACGCGGTTGGGGCAGCCACATTTTCCCGCCGCCGATTTCCAACGGCATCCAGAGGTAGCGCGAGTCCCATTGGGTTTGCGGCTTCCAGATATCAGCCATGAAAATCACATTGGTGGTTTCGGTGCCCTTGATTTTCAGCAGAAACGTGGACTGGGAGCCATAGGTCTTTGTCTCCGGTGGCGCGAGATTCCTGAATTCTGACCATGGTCCAGCCAGCGACTTGGCCGTGGCGTAGACATTCGGGTTGGGATTCCAGCCCGTCAGGCGCGAACCGACGACGTAGTACAGCCTGTCATAATGCACCAAGGCCAGACCTTCGAGATGTTCCGGTATCAGGCACACGTCTTTATCGATGGAGAGATAATCGTCAGATAGTTTGTAAATGTGAAAGCCGTTGGGCCGGTCCTCGGAAAGCAGATACGCTGAGCCATCGTCGTCAATGAACTGGCCGATGTCACGGCTCTCGTGGTCAAGCGGACGGAAGCTTTTCAGGTACTGATAATGCCCGGTCACCGAGCCGGAAACCGCCACGCCGACGCGCGCGACGTGGTAATCCCCCTCCATGCCAGGCACCGGGCCGTCAATGTGGACATACATCACGAATTTTTTGGTCTTTGCGTTATAAAAGACCTTCGGGCGTTCCACCACAGGCAAGGCCAGTTGCAGCACCTGTCCGCTATTCTGCCAATGCACCAGGTCCTTGGACGAATAACAACTGATGCAGCGCAAATTTTCCGGGTTGTCCTTTCCACGGTCTTCGCCAAACCAGTAAAAAGTTTTGCCGACCTGGATCATACCACCGCCGTGCGCTTGGATGCGTTGGCCGTGATTGTCCAGCCAGATTTCCCCTGGCTGGATGGTTGCCGCCGCGTGAACGACGAAACAGGACAACGCGAAGGCCATGGCGCCAAGGAGTATTTTCATTTTAGCCCAGTTTCCAGCCCGGAACGCGTCCATTGCCAGCGCAGTTCGTGAATAATTCTTTATGGGATTCATCGAAATTGGTTGGGGGCATCACAAACAAAAGGCCGGGATGGAGGGATCAAACACTTATTGGATTGGCTCCGAACGGTTCCTCCCAATGGTAACCAATTTTCTCTTTGCCGAAGCGCCACCGGCGCGGGGCGGTCGTGTGCAACCAGTCGAGCGGTTCACAACCGCCCGGCGTGCCGCCGGACAGGGCGGTTTGCATCGCGTTCCGAAAGGCAATTTTTTGTTCCGCCTGAATGGTCCGTGGGTCAACCGAGATGAACAGCGCTGTGCCGCTGCGGGCGACGAGGTCGAGATATTGCCGGTCAAATTCCCACGGCGTCTGATCCGTGTGGGCGGCACAGTCAGGGTCGCAGGTGAAGAAAGTCCCGTTCTGCGGCAGACGGTAGGCCAGCGTATTGACGCCCATGCGCCGCGTGCGTTCCCAAACGTGACCTGACGTGTCATCGCCGATGCGCTGGACTTCAAACAAACCGGCGCCGAGATGGCCGATGGTATTGCAGCCGAGCAACAACGCGTCACCGGCGGCGGCGCGCAGCGTTTGGTAGTGCCGCAAAATGATTTCCGCGTTGGTAAGAGATTGATCATTAAAATGCCAGTTGCCTTCGGTCAGCTCGGCCCCCATTTGAAAGCCCCATTTTTCAAAGATGTCAAAGGTGGAAAAATCGTGCTTGATGAGATCATAACCCCATGAACGCACCCGGGCCACGTCGTCGTGAATCAACGCCAGATTTTCCGGCAGCGTGAGGTCGAGCGGTTTTTCCCCGGTTTCGATTGGCCCGGAGCGCAGCCGGTGCGGATCAGCCACATTCATCAGCGCGGTCGGGCGCATCCAGATGCCGGGCCGCACTCCGAGTTTTTTCATGTCCGCGGCGAGGCCGGGCATGTCCGGGAATCGTTTTGGATCACCCGCTGTCCACGGGCCCCCGGGAACCGTCGAACCGGCTGACCAACCGGCGTCGATCACGCAATACGGACGGTTCTTGTGTCCGCCGGCGAGTTCGGCCAGAAATGCGGCATCGCGCCGCATGGCGTCCGCATCGAAATTGAGACCGTAGGCATAATACCAGTTGTTGTTGCCGCAAACGGGCGCGGGCGCGGGCCGCGGTGCCGGGCAAAGCAAACGGCAAAATCGCCTGAGCGCCGCCATCGGCGACTCCTCCTCCCCGGACACGAACGTCACAATTGTGGCCGCCGCAATCTCCCGGTCGCCCGGTTGCGCCGGGCCGCCGCCATTACGGAAATCAAGCCAGAGCGAAACGCCGGCTGCATCCACGGTCCAAAAACAAAGTGCGGACGGCTGGGTTTTGACCCCGGCCATAAAGGTGCGTCCAGTTGCCTCCTGATGCGCCGCAAAATACCACGGCATGATTCGTTCCGGTTGGAGAAAGCGCCATTGCAAATCACCGTAGCTGCGTTCCCAATGGTCGCCGAGATACAATGTGTCACCGGGAAAAGTTGTTTCCCAGCGCAGGACCACGCGCGACAGCGGTCCGGTCGGGGAACTGACGCGAATTTCCTGTCCCGCCGCCGTGCGGACCAGATTCACAACGACCTGGCCGGAAGTGAAACGCGAGCCTTGCCGGTCGGCCTGCTTCAGTTGATTGCCCGCTTGATCAACGAAAACCCGCGCCGGCAGCTCCGGAAACTGGGTCAGTGGATTGGAATTAGTGGGCTGTTTGGGCGTTTTATCGGCGGCGTTGACCGCTGGTGAGGCAGCCAGCAGCAATGAACCGGCACCCAGCTTAAGCGCGTTGCCGAGAAAAGTGCGGCGGGAAGCATTAAAAGTTGAGTCGTCCATAATGGATTTATTAGCTGAAGCTCGATTTAATTTTTCAGGTGCGGAATGGTTATTTTTCAAACGTTCACCACTGGTAAAGCCAGACGTAGGTGGTGTAAGTGGTTTCGGGTGGATCCCCAAAAACATGATCGCCGATCTTTTCACCACAACGACAGGTCAGCCGCAGGCCATTTTGGAAAAACACCGGATCGTCTTCGTGAAAACGATAGGCGGAAAATTCGTTTTCATCCTTGTCGAAGTGTGTCAATCCAGCCACGGGTGTCGCGTAGCGGCCTTTGTTGAAATAGTAGGTGCCGAGAAAATAATCCTCCAAACCTGACGACAGAAACAGTGGCTCCTTCGCGCCGCCGATGTAAGCTCTCATGCACGCTTCCATGAAACTCAAATTCTTCCAACTTTGCTGTGGATCCTGCGATTTGCGCGAACCTTTCGCGGCCATGGTGACTTGATAAAGCGCACCGTCGCCCTTCACATCGCACAGCGGGAATTCTTCGAGCGGTTTGGCCGTGTGGTTTTCCAGTTTGTAGAGGCGTAGCCGCGCGTTGTCCGGCAGGCGCACGCCACCCAATTCAACGGGCAGATTCTCCGTGCCGCGAATGATCCACCAGAACTGCGGATTGCCCGGCGTGTCCGGACCAAGCTGGCCGGTGACGCGAATGCTTTTGCCAAACGGAATGCGGTAAGTGTCATAGACGTTGGCACCACCGCCCGTCTTGCCAATGCGGGCGATACCCCACGGCGCAAAATCATCGCCAAAACCGATGCCGTGGCCGAGAAAAAGTTCCATGTCAATGGAAGCGTTCGTCTCGCCGTCCACATAAATGCGGATGCGAGTGTGCTCGCAGCCTTTCCAGCCGCCGCCAAACCACATGTGCGTCAGGCAACCCTTGCCGTCGTGACGGAACAGTTCGGCTTCCTTGTCCTGCCGGAGTGGGGTGAGTTCCTTGCCCACGGTTCCGAACGTTTTGAGTGTCTGGTCTGCTTTCGCCACCGGCGGTTGAGCGGCCATCGGCAGCGTGACCAGCCAACAGACAGCAAAGATGAAAACATGAATCCTTTTCATGGAAATATGGAATGCGGAAATTAATCGCGCCGGGTCAGCGCTTCAACGCATTTTGAATTTCCGCGAGCGAAACCCCCAGCGTCGCGCGGGCCACGGCATCGAGGTCTTTCTCCGGCCCGCTCAAATGAATCGTGCGGTGGATGTGCGCCAGGCTTTCGCCCGGCGCGAGCGCGGCGGCGGGCGAGGACGATTCCATTTCGTAAAACGGGCCGAGCGGTTTTGCGCCGGGCGTGGGCGGGCCGTCGTTGTAACTGTTGGCAATGTCGCCGGCATAAGGATGATCCTGCAATTTCCACTGGGAATTGACGTAGTCGGTCACGCCTTCGGGTTGCGTGAATTGCACGATGGTCAGCACGTGGTTCGCCGCGTCATAACTGCCCAGCACGCCTTTGCTGCGCCGGGGATTGACCCCAATCTTGCTGCGGAACCGGCCGTCGCCGCTGAAGAATATCGCATCGTCCCGCACCAGCAATCGCCCGGGCGGAACGACGCCGAAATAATCCGACGTGACCTTTATGCCCAGTTCCGATTCCAGCCCGGACTTGATCGGCGCCACAATCGTCGTGGCGGGGGAGGGATTGAACTGCCCGAGAATCCAGATCGAAAGCAGCCCGGTTTCCTTCCGCCACGGCTCTTTCCCGGCATTGGTAATCCGGTTATCGGTTTCGTAGGCGACCAGACTCACGCTTGCCGCGGGTTTCACTCCCAGTTTTTTCCAGGCGCTGGCGGCGGACAATAATCTCACCCTGCGGTTCACCTGCACTTCAAAACGTGTGCCGCTGTAATTCGTCAGCGGAAATGTGGCGGCAAAAGTCGCCTGATCCGGCGACTGTTTCACCAGCTGAAAGGGCATGGTGTCGAACGCCGCGGGTGTGAACCAGTCGCTCAACTCGAACTTCGCGCCCGGCGCAAAAAAGATCGAGAACTGCCCGCCTTCCGGTCCGAGCCAGAAACGGTCCTCGCCGCCGAAGACATTGATGTGCGGCTGCAGTTTGCCGGATGCAATCAACTCGCGGTTGATCCAGCCGAAACTCGCGCCGCCCGCACCGTCAGCCGTGCTGGTCAGCACCCGGCCCTGCCACGCCGCCGCCACCGCCACTTGCGCCGTATTCGACGGATCGTGCAACACGACCACGTCGGTATGTTTTTGCAGAAAGGCCAAATCGTCGCCAAAGCTGGCGGCGGATGCAGGGTGGTTTGTCATAAGATTGACGAGCGTGGAAAGCATCAAGAAACCGGCTCTGCCGGGATACAGTTTTATTTTCATACGGAGTGAGTTCATTTTGATTTAATGTGGGGTAAAAAGCACGCGGTAAAACGCTGGTTGACGTCCTTTACAGTGGATTATCGCATAACCCGCTCCAATTCCGTTCTGTCATATAAAAGCAGTATGTTATTATGCTGCCAAGCGCGGGCATCCGGCACGCTTCGAAAACTTGCCCAAACCAGGAGTGACGTGACTCCACTTTTTTGGGTCACTTGATGTGTTAGCCGGGACTTAAGAACGGACCAGACGATGAAAGGCAAACAGTATACGACAGAAGACAAGATTCGGATCCTGCGGGAAGTGGACAGGCGCAAGATCGTGCAGCGCTAGCTGGCGGAGAAATCAAATCGTGCGGTGCGGATAGTGACCGAATAGTAAAGTCACTGAAGAATACACTGAAACTCGCGCCTCCAAATTTCTTAACTCGTTGACACCCAAGTGCCAATGAGTGGTGGCTGGGGGCGGAATTGAACCGCCGACACAAGGATTTTCAGTCCTCTGCTCTACCAACTGAGCTACCCAGCCAGCCGCGGTCGGATATTAAACCGGCCGCATGACCCGTTGGCAAGGTGAAACGCCAGGCAACACGGTCGCCACATTCC
>JBKQOA010000029.1:0-16498 GCA_052145735.1 Limisphaerales bacterium | reverse complement strand
GGCTGGGTAGGCTGCAACCTGGACCTGCACCGCATCGCGCCCGAAGCCCGGATTGAAATTATTAAAACCGGTAGGAGACGAGGTGACGAGGCTCTAACTGAAAAATCAAATGAGAGACTCCTTACGTCGTCTCCTACAATCATCGTTCCGCCGGAAGAAGTCCGCGCCTGTTACACCCGGCTCAAACCCATCCGCGAAATCAAAACCCCGAAAGCTTTCGGGGCTGGACGCTCGACGTGTTGAACATTGTGCGGCGGCTGGTGGATAGTAGGAGACGAGGTGACGAGTCTGGGTCCGCGGGCGGGAAGGGAACTCGCCTCCTCACGTCGGCGCCTACTGGGGACTTTACGACTACCGATGCCTATGCCTTCACCCGCGAACTTGAAAAACTCCATCCCCGGCAGAGCGGCAGGGGAGGGTGGAAACTCCGCACCCTGATTTTCAGCCTTTTTTACGGGATTATGCCGCATTCTGGCAATAAAAATGCTGGCAAAGCTGGCGATTAGTTAAGGTTTAACAAGCAAATTGTTATATGAATAAAAAATACATCGCTCTCGTATCACTCACCACGATCGCGCTGGCCGCTCATGGCCAGGTGACAGTGAATTTCGACAACACGGTTCCATCGGGAAATTTTACCGCCTGGAGCAATCCCTATGTTGAATCGGGTTACTCCTTTACGGCGCAGAACACGGGGAATATCGACTTTTTGAACAGCGCCGTTTTCGGACTTGAGTCGTACAATAATACGGATTTCGTGAACAGCCAGGGCGATGTCATCACCATTGTCCAGCAGGCGGGCGGGGCGTTCGCTTTCGATTCCGTCGCCATCGGCGAAAACAACACCACTGGCAGAACCATCACCATCCTGGGCTATCTGGGCGTGACCCAGGTGGCCAGTCTCAGTTACACGACCTCGCCGGGCGGTGCGTTTAGCGGCCCGGCAAGTTGGAGCGTGGTGGATTTGCCTTCGGGTTTCTTGGATGTGGATAAAGTGACGATTTCTCTCGGCACAATGAGTTATTCCGCGGGGTTCGACAATTTTACGTTCAGCCCCGCACCCGTTCCTGAACCGTCCTCGCTGGCGTTGGCGGCTTTGGCCGGAGCCGGACTGTTGTATTTCCGCCGTCGCAGAGTTTAAACCGCTTTCATTGAACCAGCTCACCCTGCCAGGCCAAAATCCGGCAGGGTTTTTGGTTTGGCGAGCCGGTTTTCAAACTCAGGGAAACAGTTCACCGCCAAGCCGCCATGCGCGCGAAGGAGTTGGTCCGCAGATTTCGCCAGAAACGGAAACGGGTCAGTCCTCACTATTGACACAAACCGGTACCGGAACGGATATTTGAACGCCATCCGCGAAGACCGG
This sequence comes from Limisphaerales bacterium, assembly GCA_052145735.1. Lineage (GTDB taxonomy): Bacteria > Verrucomicrobiota > Verrucomicrobiia > Limisphaerales > UBA11358 > UBA11358. The sequence goes on along the minus strand of JBKQOA010000029.1, from coordinate 15,135 downwards.
ACACCAAATCTGCTCCTGATGCGCTATGCCCTGGCGACCTGGGAAGTTCGCGACCTGCTCCTGATTCCGTCGTTCATGCCAACCGCCAAGGCGCCAAGCGCGCCAAGTTCTGAAAGAAGAATCCGAAACCTTGGCGTCCTCCGCGTCTTGGCGGTTAAATTGCCGCGAATTGTCAAGGCAGTTCCTTGCCGGCGGCAACCTGGCCGGGTTGTAAAAAGGTTTTGATGAGTTCGCCATCGCCGCAGACGGTCATGCCGGGAAATTTCTTGAACCAGGGACCGTCCGGCACTTCGGGTGCGGTGCGGAGCCAATTCGCCATCAGCCCCAGTTGATCGGCGGAAATGTTGCGGCGGCTGACGCGGTCAAGCAAGTGATCGAGGAGGTGTGGCGGCAGATTGTGGCGCCGGATTCGCGGCATGGCTATTCGCCGTAAAAGCCACGGTGGATTTCCTCGCGCAGTTTTTGGACTTCGGCGGGATTGTCAGAGTCTGCCATACGCCGGGCGAGTTCAGACAATTTTTCCCCGGACAGTTGGCGTTCGCGCGCCAGTTCCATGGCGAATCGTATGACCCGGGATTGTTCGCCGGGAGTCAACTGCTTGATTTCTTCAATGACACCGGTCGCAGTCATGTCCAAAAGATACTGGAAATTCCGTCTCATTCAAATGCCTTTTTCAAGTGCTTCCGCCTTCACCCTGTTTCGGCGCGACAAGGCGGGTTTTGGTATCAGCTCAAACCGGGGAGCGCGACCGTCGCGGTCGCCGTTTGCAACGTCTCGTTGCGAACATTCCCCGGAGCGTCCGGTGCGACGCCGGCCGCAGCGTGCGGGACGCACGCGCTCCCCATTGCCTGGAGCCGGGGCATCCGGCCAGTAATTATTCCTCCGAGATACGGCATCGGAGCAGGTTGCCCCAATTTTTACCGCCGAGCCGCCAAGCCCGCCAGGTTCTGAATACTGAACACTGAACACTAAATATGTGGCGTCCTCCGCGTCCTGGCGGCTAAAACGTCCCGTGACCTCGACGCCGACAATCGAACACGGCCTCGGGCGCTGGTGGTATCGCCATCAAGGCTTGTCAAAAAGTGCTTCCATTGACAGATTGGGCTTTGAAATTGTTATGGTCACCAAAACCAGGAAAGACACCCGGCCCAAACGAACCAAAAGCAGTTCCCGAACTGTGGCCGAACCGGCCCCCGAACCATCCACGAAACCGGGTGCTGATGTTCCATTGCCCACCGTCGACACGCTGGCGTTGATTGCGGCGAACGTGTCGAAGGGCATTGACCTCGAACCGCGCCTGGCAGTGGATTACGCTTTCAAGCTGTGGAAAAACGCCCGGGAAAAACTCGAAGGCGAAATCAAAGAACCTGCTCCTGTTCCCAATGACAACGAGAAGATTCAGAAGAGCGACGGGGGCTGCCTGCCGCTGACCTTCCCCGCAACCTTCGATGCTTTTTTGCGCATGGTCGTAAACGGCAAAACACCCGCCGACTCAACCAAACGATTTCGCGATTTTTTACGCCACAACTCGGCTACCGAAGATGAGGCCGATAAACGCATGGCAAAACTTGGGGACGAAGGTTTCAGGAACTCTGAATCATGGCAGGTAACCGCACTCGAATATCGTGACTGGTGGGAGTCCCAGGAGTCGCAGGAGTCGCCCTTGGCAGGCAAGCCTGCGGAAAGCCCCATGCCGCCCCCGAAGGCTTCGCTGCCAACTTTCGACACGTTTTTGCGCACGGTCGTAAAAGGCGAAACCAACGCCGATTCCGAAAAAAGATTTTGTGCCTTCTTGCGCAGCAAATTTCCAGAACCAGAGGCTGACGAGCAGATGGCCAAGCTCAGCAAAGAGGGTTTCAAGGACATCGGTTCATGGCTGGAAACAGCGCGCCAATATCGTGACTGGTGCAAGTCTGAAAAGTAAAAGGGTCGGTCAATGGCAAGCGGTTTGGCTGGAAGAAATTTCCGTCACCCAACGCGGCTGGACGCCGGACGTGCTGAACATCTTGCGCCGGCTGGTGGATAGCAGGAGACGAGGTGACGAGTCTTTAAAATTCCCTGGTCAGTCGGAAAGGATGAGACTCCTCACGTCGTCTCCTACAAATGAATTTATCCTGCATTGAATTGGCTGGCGGCTGCATGGCGGGCCCGGTTGCTGTCGCCCGCTGTGATTTTGGATTACGGTGGCAAGCGGCTCATTTATATCCATGAAAGACATAAATCCCTGGCATGACTTCGTGAATGTACCAGGGCTTCCACGTGGGGCGAAAATCGGCACGGCCGATCAGAATACCCGTGAGATACCAGGAGAAAGCCACACAGTGCGTTCGGTGCAATGACGCGGCGCTCAGCGCGGTAAAGTCCATGCTGTTCGTGCCAATCGGATTCGACGCCGGGCCACTGCTGGCCATGGTGGCAATTCCGATGGAAGGTTCTTTCGGCCACAGGTTCTCGATGAACGCCGGTATTTCATCATCGTAGAGCTTCTCCCTGCCGACGGCCCAGTATTCGGCGTTGGTGGTTGTCGCCAGGGTTCCTTTTTCGTAACGATCCAGCACGCCGATCGCCCATCGCTGAATCCGGGCGGGATGTTTTGTCAGCCGGAAATTTTCCGCAAAGCCAAGCGTCCTGGAAATTGCCCAGGGCGGATTAACAAAAAGGGAACCGAACAACACGGCACAAGTCATGATTCCGGCCATGATTCTTGGGAGCCAGGAAACATTTCGCATGAGCACCACCACCATGATGCCCGCCACGGGCGGACCCAACAGCAGGATGGGAAACAGGAGAAATAAAAACCCGTCGTTCAAATCAAGAAATCCGCAGACGAACGGGAATGTGAAGGCTGCCAATGGCACCGCCACGATGATGGAAACAATGCATATTTTTCGGACCGTCATTCCGGTGTCGCCAGCCTGGGAGCCGGCCGGGGTGTTGTTTTCTGAAGTTCCGGCATCAAGTGGTGTCCGGTCAACGGCACAGACGGCGGCATCATCTGGATGCTCCTTCCCGCAGTAAGGGCACGTTTTCATTGGGAAATACGTTTGATGCTTTGCTGCTTCACACGTTATGTCAAGGCCGGCCTGCCCCGGCAACCGAAGTGCGCGAATGATTCCGCTGCGACAAGCCGTTGAAGGAAATCCGGGCAGAACGGCAGCTTTGCCCTGCCGTTTTGGACGCGGGACGTGCTCAACATTGTGCCCTTTCCCGCTTGCCACGGCTGCATGGCGGGATAGGCTCTGCCAAAGAGGCCGGTCCATCATTAACGCATCATTTTATGTCATTCACTGCTGCTCAAATTGCGGAACAACTCAAGGGCGAAGTCATCGGTGACGGCTCGGTGCAGCTCGCGGGCTTCGCGCCCGCCGATTGCGCCCGGGCCGGCGACCTGACTTTTGCCGAGAAGGAAACCCACTTCGCCGCCGCCGAACAAAGCCAAGCTGCGGCCATCCTGGTGGCGAAAGCGTTCGCGCCGTCAAAGAAAGTCCTCATTCGCGTGCGGGACGCCCGGGTGGCCATGGCCCGGGTGTTGCCGCTCTTTTTTCCGCCGGATGAACGGCCGTCCGGCATTCATCCGGGCGCGATCATTGATGCGTCGGCGCAGATTGATCCCACGGCGCACATCGGGCCGGATTGCGTGGTGGGCGCGCGCGTGCGGCTGGGCGCGCGTTCCGTGCTCATGGGCGGCAATCACATTGGCCGCGACTGCCAGATTGGCGATGACGGGTGCCTCTTCCCCAATGTCGTCGTCTATGCGCGGACCCAGATCGGTCATCGGGTCAGCATCCACGCCGGCACGGTCATTGGCTCGGACGGCTATAGTTATGTGTTCGACGAGGGCCGCCATCGCAAAGTGCTGCAAATTGGCAATGTGATCATCCACGACGACGTGGAGATCGGCGCCAACGCGGCGATTGACCGCGGCGCGCTGGGGTCCACGATCATCGGCCAGGGCACCAAGATTGATAATCTTGTGCACGTCGCGCACAACGTGGTCATTGGCCGGCACTGCCTGGTCATGGGCCAGGTGGGTTTTGCCGGCAGCACGCACCTGGGAGACTATTGCGTGATTGCGTCGCAGTCGGGGATTGCGGGACATTTGAAACTCGGCCATCAGGCCGTGGTCGGAGCGAAGTCCGGCGTGATGCGCGACATTCCGGACGGCGGGCGGGTCCTGGGCATCCCGGCTGCGCCGGACGAACAGGCCAAGCGGCAAATGATCGCGGTGCAACACCTGCCGGACATGATGCACCGCCTGCACGAACTGGAGCAGCAGGTGGAACAACTCCGTGCCAAGGTCGGGACATAAACCATAAACGGTGTGGGGTCATCCATCGTTCCCGGCCTTCGGCCATTGCAGCGCGATGTCCGGGCCATTAAAAACACGTTCACCACTTCGGATGTTTACGCCTTCGGGCGCAAGCTGGAAAAACGACATCTTCATAACTGAATCGGGTCCGGCGTCCGGGGTCCGGGCTCCCGGGTCGCGCGTCGTGACCTCGACGCCTGTCATCGAGCATGGGATCAGTCGCCGGCCGTGATCGGGTTGTTCGTGTCTGCTTCTGCCGGCTTGCAGGGGGTTTCCCGGATGGCTATAACTTTTCCCGGACAAAACGCATGAAACAACCCACGCCCCACAAAGGGCAATCAGCCACCGCACCGCTTGCAGCTTCCACACCAGGCCAGCCAAAGGCCGCCACTCCCTCGGGCTTTGAACTGAAACGGGGTGTCAATCTAAGCCACTGGCTGTCGCAGAATTTTGGCTGGTCGCCCAAGGACTCCTTCATCACCGGGAAGGACATCGAGTTCATTGCCAGCGTCGGCTACGACCATGTGCGCATCCCCATTGACGAACCGGAGATGTGGCTGGCGGACGGCAAGCCCTCGGAGGAATCGTTCGCTTATCTCACCCGTTGCCTCGATTGGTGCGCGAAGCACAACCTGCGGGCCGTGGTGGACCTCCATATTTTGAAGGCCCACCATTTCAACGTGGCGAACGAGGGCGGCAAGATCACGCTGTGGACGGACCCGGTGGCGCAGGACAATTTCATCAGGTTGTGGGTCGAACTTTCCGGCCATCTGAAAAAGTACCCGGTGGACCGGGTCGCCTACGAGTTGATGAACGAACCCGTGGCCGAGGACCCGGAAGATTGGAACCGGCTGATCGCGAAAGCGGTGAAGGCGATCCGCCAGCTCGAGCCCGGACGGGTTCTGCTGATGGGCCCAAACCGCTGGCAGACGCCCGAGAATTTTCCGTTCCTGAAGGTTCCCCCGAACGATCCCAACATCATTTTGAGCCTGCACACGTATTCCCCGCTGTTTTTCACGCATCATCGGGCTTACTGGATGGCGTTCAAAGATTTCAAGGGCCCGGTGCATTATCCCGGCCGGGTGGTGGCCGAGGCGGATTTCCCGAAATCCATGGACCCGAACAACGCGGAACTCCAGATTCAGCTGGCGGAAGCCCGGCAGGTGTTCAACAAACAAAAACTCGCGGAACTGCTGCGACCGGCCATTCAAAAGGCCCGGGAACTCAAGCTGCCGCTCTACTGCGGCGAGTTCGGCTGCCTGCCTCACGTCAACCGGGCCGAGCGGCTGAAGTATTACGAGGACATCGTTTCGGTGTTTGAAGAAAACAACATCGGGTGGTGCAACTGGGAGTACAAGGGCGACTTCGGAATTCTGTTCTTCGATTTCGCCAGGAACGTTTCGCTGGACCCCGACACCGGACTGATCAATGCGCTGATGCGCCGGCCATAAGCGGCGTTCGATCCTTCGCGGGGCCGGCGCAAAAGGCGCACCGCTTCACGTGGAAAACGGGTTCTGCGCAACGGCTCAATGGTTATGGCGCGTCCGTCTTCGCCGGCGTTTGTCGGGAGGCAGTTTTCGAGATGATTACGTCCCCGCCGTCAGGCACGACGTCGAACATGACGTACTTTTTCGAGGCGATGTCCACGATCTGCGCGCTTACCGGCTGGTGGTTCTGGGAAACAACGGCGGCCGGCCAGTTTGTCGGCAGCGGCCGGCGCAGCGTGATGGGATAGTTGAAAATCGAGCCGGCAAGATTATCGGTCACCTGCAGGGTAATGCTGTCGTCCCGGCTGGAGGTTTCCCTGACCGAAGCGGCATTGCGCTCAAGGATGTAGCGGGCGACGTTGCCGAATGTTTCCACCCAGAATTTATCCCGGTTGGCGCTCATATAATCGATGCTTCCTTGCAGCGTCGCAGTTGAGACCGGTGAATAGCCTCCGTCGTTGTCGATGCCATGCAACAGAAATACGCACCATCCATTTGCGGCGACGGCGTCATTTGCTTGGTGGTTAAAATCCTGTGTTGTCCGCACCGAGCCCTGCGAACCGCAAACAAACGAGCTGATATCCATGAAATTCGCGGGGGTGGCCGGCACAATCCGGCCCGAGCAGGTCCGCGCGGCAATGTAGTATTGGCCCGTGAGCGCCTCGTTGGCTTCCACGCAATAAGGATAGGCCAGGGTCAGGCATTTCTGGCCGGAGATATTCGCATTGATGGCCGCCTGCGAATCCTTCAATTCGGTTGTCTGCTGAGAATCCGACAATTGCCCGAGATTTGGATGCGTCAGGGTATGGCTGGCGATTTCGTGTCCCCCGGCGGCGGCTTTTTGGAGCTTTGGCCACCCGGGAAACATGCCGCTCGTGGCGCCGACAACGGAAAATAGCGTCAATTTAAAACCCCGGGCATCGAACATCGGTATGGCCACGGCAAATTGATTGGAGCAACCATCGTCAAAGGTATAGGAAACCGCCGCCGGGCGGAATCCCCGCCAGGTTCCGATCTCGTACGGAGCGGCAACTGTGCCGGCATGGCTGACTGAAGCGGTTAATGCCATAATGGAAAAAAAGACACCGGCGGTTTTCATAAATGCATCTTCCCGTTCGGCAAAAGGCGCCACCGGAAGAAACCGGCTCCAATGCCTGCCGGCCTTTCCCGGGCGGTTGGAGGCTAGATTTTGCGGGTGTTCTGAACAAGAAAAAAACCGCTGCCGGTTCCAGGCTTTGCGTTTGGCCCTGCGCCATCATCAGCGGGGCGGAGTGACCCGGCAGCCGAAGTCCGCGAAAGGCTCCGGGCGTCAAGCCGCTGAAGGAAATTCCTTGTGGACTTGAACAGGAAACAACGGAGGAAAAGGGGATATTTTCTTTTCTCCACCGGAAAGTCTCTGTTTTCTCTGTTTGTTCCGGTTGAAAAGCCGGGCATGAAAATTTGAATTCAGTCATAAAGTTACCTTTGCGCTTTGGCGGATGCCTCTGGCGGAGGGTTGGCTCCGAACAGCTGTTTCACCGGCTCTCGCGTCAAGGTAATGATGGTAAACACCCCGAGCACGGTTCCGAAGGGCATGAACAGACACTCCACACCGCCCATCACGAGGCAGAACAGGTAATGCTTTCGGCGGGCGAGGAAGCGCCCGGTCGTCAGGATGCAAATGGCTAACGTCCAGCCGAGGAGGATGAACAGGGCGGCAAATACCACAAAGAACCAGCCGAGGAAAGCCGGTGGCGGCGGTCCGTTTCCGGCGAACATGTTCGGGGCAAAGACGAGCACCAGTCCAATAATCAGATGCAAGATGGGAAAGAGAGCAAACAAGGCGGCCAGTCCGCTGACCATAGTGGAAGATCGAAAGCAACCGAAGATGTTCCTCATCCCGCGTCATTTATTTCGTCTTTCGGTGGTGAACAATTCAAGGCTGGCCCGCCCTGCCCCCTCTGTCAAGCGCAGCGGGGAAAGTTTCCAAGGGAAAGCGCCCACGGAACAAAATCGGGCAATTACCTGCATTGCTTTGTTTCCTTCGTTTGTTTCTGCGGGCCTGAAACCGGCCTCTGGCATCCGCCGTGAAACGTCGTGCCCCACTTTCACATTTGACTTCACCGTTCCGGCATGGCTCTGTTCCTGTCGTCAGTTGGAACGACGTCATGATGTCTCCTTCAACCACGCCGGTTCGCGGAATATTTTTTGATCTGTACGGCACACTCTTGATGTACGGCGATATGAAAATCGCCTGGCGGGACTGGTCCGCCGCCCTCCACACCTGTCTCCGCCGACACGGGCTTTCATTGTCACCAGAGGCATTTGCCACACCGTGTGACCGTTTCTTTGGGAAGGAGGAGCCGCCTGCCCGCGCGGATGAGTTCACCGTGTTCGAACGCCGCATTCACACCCTGTGCGAGGATCTCAACCTGCGCGTGCCTGCGGAGGACATCCGGCGCATCGCCACCACAACGGTCGGGGTCTGGCAACGTCATATCGCTCCGGACCCCGAGTGCAGGCCCGTCCTCAAGTTGTTACAGCCGCAAAAGACGCTCGGCTTGATTTCCAATTTTGATCATCCGCCCCATGTCCACCAGGTGCTGGCTGAATTTGGGCTGGCGGATTTCTTCGAGGTGATTGTGGTCTCCGGCGAGGTGGGGGTGAAGAAGCCGAATCCCCGGATTTTCGAGGTCGCCCTGGAACGCACCGGCCTGCCGCCCGGGGCGGTGGTGTACGTGGGAGACACGGACGAGGATGTTGCCGGGGCGCGGGCGGCGGCCATCCGTCCCATCGCCATCCAGCGGGCGGCTGCCGGGAGAGAACGTCAAGCCTTGGACTTCCGGGTGAAGCAGGAGACAAACCACGTCTCGACCATCCCGGCTGAAGTGCGAGTGATCACCCGACTCTCCGAACTCATCCCGCTACTGGCGGAACCTTAGCCTGGAAACCGGCCGGCTCCCATGGACGCGCCTCTCTGTGTCCGTTTATTTGGAGCAAGCCCGGCATCAGGATAGTGCAATCTCAAACTGAAACCGGCATTGTATATTTTCCGAAGGATGTGTGGACATTGGCGGGAATAGATGCTCTCATTGGTAAAGCATCAACCAAAGGCTTTCATGCCCATAAACCATTCAGGAAAACCGCTGTTCCCGCAATTGCGCCGTTCGCAATACGCAAACCGGTTTGAAATCGTCGTGGCCACCCTGCCGGCGGCAATGATTTGGCGGGGGGCGGTGGACCCGTAGAAATTTTCCAGCAGACCAGGCCATGAACGGCGCGAAACAAAAATATTCAATTTACCGGGACAATGATTTGATCGCCGGGGATTTGCTGTCCCTGCCCTCCATCCTGAAATTCGTCAGAAACGACGCCTTGAAGGAACATTCCCAAGGCCGGCCGGCCTGCTATTTGATCACCGGTTCGCTCGGATTCAAGCGCACGGGAAGTCATTTGAAAGGCCGGGTGGTTTGGGACGGTTAAACGTCCGGTCCGGTGCGGCCCGATCCCGGGCCGCCGGCCTTGCGGGACGGACAGAATCCGCGCGGCGTTGCGCGCGCGGTTGAAATAAAACTTGCCCGGACCCGAATCCGGGTGATATTAAGGTAACAAATAAGACCGATTAGAGTTCAGGCGTGGTGAGGTTTTTCTTTCAGTTTTCAACAGCCGTAATTGATTATGATCATGTTCCTGTTTTGGTGCGCCATTGGAGCGGTTGCCGGGGTCCTGTTCGGTTCCTTTTTTGAATGGGCCCTGCACCGCTATATCATGCATCATCCCGTCAAGGGGTTCCGCTATCCGTTTGAACGGCACGCGCTGGTGCATCACCGGATTTTCAAGGCGGACCGGACCTACCATCTGGTGAATGAGCGGGACAAAAAGACCATTCCGATGGCGTGGTGGAACGGTCCGGCCATTGTGGCCGTGTGCCAGCTGCCATTTCTGATTCCGGCCCTGCTGCTGCACAAATGGGGAATCCTGTGCGGTACGGCGGTGGCCTGCACCCTGTATTTCACGGCTTATGAATACCTGCACTGGTGCATGCATCTGCCAAAGAAAAGGCACGTGGAGCGTTCGGGCATCTTCTTCCGGTTGAACGGGCATCATCTGTTGCACCATCGTTACCCGGTCAAAAACTTCAATGTGGTGTTGCCGCTGGCGGATTTGTGCTGCTGCACCCTGCTGCTGCGTTCGCGGGTCGCCTTCGCCCAGGCGCAAGGCCCGTCCGTGCCGGACGTGCAGCCCCGCGGGAATAACCCGTTCAAGCTGGCGGCGCAGCCGGCGGCAAAAATGGTTTGATCGCCGGCAAAGGCCGGTCCCGGGTGTGGCTACAAACGGACATCAGCCAAAGACCGGTCAACGCGCATCGGCGTCAAAGGGGATGTGGACGGTGCGCGTGCAGCGACATCAGAACTTTTCGATACAAGCATCCGTCTTCCGAACGGATTGGATACTCCCCTCGCAGATCCTGGGGATGGTTGATCAGAAGTTTCGCCACTTTTGACACAACGGAGCCCTGCCCCTCCGGGGGCAACGCTTCGCCCGTAACCACCTGATGGGCGGGGGCACTCGATGGTCTGGAACCCGCCGATGACGGCGTTTGCCGATGCGGTTCGTCAGCAAGGTGCTTACCCGGCTGCGGAGACACATTCGTCGTGGCGAACCAGGCCATTTCAACGTGAAACCCAAGCGCACCGTTTACAAATTGTTTCATAATGTTCTGCCAGCTTCCATATTTCACACCCGGGAATCAGCCGGGCCACCCACCAAGGTGTACCTTCTATTTAACAGAGCCGGGTTGAAATGTAACAAGTCAGGGACCCATGGCGGATTTGAGGGGTGAATGGTCCCTGGCCAGGGGTGGAATCCCGAAGGCCATCGGAACCGGCCGGTCGGGAGCGCCGGCGTCGGAGGTGATGGTTCCGGGGGCGGATTCAGCCGATGTGGCCGCGACAAAGGCCCTTGAGCAGATCGCCGCTTTCCCTGAGGACACGGTGCTCGAATTGTGCTGAAGCAAGCAGTTTTTGGACAAACGTTTCGGATTCTCCCGGGATGATGTTGGCGGGCCGGTGAAAATCAATCCGGACGTGAATGAGCCAGCCGCAGTCCTGGTGGTCCGGGAAAAAATATTGTCCCTTCAAATCTTCGTTCGGGTAAATGTCGAACCAGGTTCCCAGCTCCCGGTTCAGGTTCCAATAAAAGTGCTTGATCACAAACGGCAGATAGCCATCGAGCATGTGCCGGCCCTTGGCTTTCGCGGTCGTTCGCCGGTGCGTGGCGAGGTAATGATTGACGCGCTTCAGGAGCACCGTTTCGTCCTTTCCGAGGCATTTCCATCCGTAAATGGCAACCGGCATCATAAGATTCAAGGGTTATGACCGGTTGCTCCCACGGAGAATGGATTGATGTGTGGGTGAGACGATCTGGAGCGCAGGACAACCCGGGCCTGGTATCGTCGTTGTAACAGCAGCAGCAGGAGCGCTCCGCTCAGCATGGCCTGGCTCGTGTTGGACTTGGTTGTCGCGGCGCCGTCGGGGGCTTGATTGTTTGCCGCCAGCACCGGGCTGGAGCTTCCCGCGGAACCGTTCGGAAGCATCCCCGGCCCGGCCGGTCTGCCTTGGCGTGTGTCGTCGTTGAAAATGCGGGTCGCGGTCTGGGAACGCAGGCAAAGCCTGTCCCCTTGCGCAAAAGCGGGGCCGGCGCTGACCAAGGCCAGCCCAACGCTGCACAGAAACAACGCCCGAGACTTTTTCATGATTTTAACTTTCGGATTTCACACCCGGAAACCCGCCAGACCATTAGCCTGGATGCACGGGTTTTTAACATGAATCAGTCAAAATAAAACAACTTAGGGACAGAATACGGATTGGAGGGGTGAAAGGCGCCCGGCGAGGGGCGAAAAAACGTGTATGTCCTGGCCATGCCTCTCACCGCATCATTTTGCCGGCGGGGAAGTTGCAGTGGCCGCGGCGGGTCATTTCCCGATGCGGAGGTCCATCTTATTGAAGCTTCAACTCCGATTCCTTCAGGATTTTTCCCTCGGGCGAAACGAAGGTCACATCCATCTGGCCGAGCCGGGCAAACAACGGACGCAAGGGTTCCTCCTGCCGGACCAGCGCGAGCAGGCAGGCCATGAACGCCTCGTGGTTTTGCGGCGTGCCGATAAAGCTGACGGAGCATTCCGCGCAAGCTTTGCCGAACTTTCCGTGCCACTGATAGAGCATGTCCACCATCAGGCCAAACTGGGTTTCGACCGTGTCGTCGGGGCGGACGGCGACCGTGAAGTCAACGCCCTGGAGTTCGCGTCCGTCCTTCTGAATCGTCCTTTGTGCGGCTTTAACCATGATTTTGTGCGGGCCACTGTGACTGCCCGACCGGTCATAAAACCCGGAAATTCAGGCTTGGTTTAACGCGCGACCTTATTCGCCGGCCAGCCCGTTGTCCACCAGATTTTGCGCGTTCGCGAAAAACACGCCCCGGCCGGCTGCTCCCCATCAACCTTTGAGGCATCCCCGGAGTTGAATGTCAATCTGCAGGATGTGTTCCTGAATCCACGAACTGGCTGTATTGTGCAGGCTCTTCAGCATTTCCGACCGGAAGCCTTCCGCCCGGTAGCGCTCTTTGAATTCGCGGAAAAACGCCCTGAATTGTTCATGCGCCTCCTTGTTTTTCTGATGTGCCGGGCAACGGTGACGTTCCATGCACTGCTCCTCAACCTTGAAATGCGTCTCGGCGTAGGCCTCCAGAAAATCGACCAGATGGATAACAAATTCGCATTCCTCCCGGGTCGGGTTGGTTGTGGTCAACAACTCCTCCAGATGATTGATGTTGTTGATCAACATCCGGTGTTGCGAATCAATGGTGGTGAAACCGGTCGCAAATCGTTCGTTCTACGGCAGCATGATGATATAATGTTTGTTCCCGTTGGTTGCTCCCAACTTGAACCCTACTGTCGACGGCCAACCGGCCGGGGACACGCCTTCACGGGCGCGCCATTTTCCCTTTTGGGTTTTTTACCGCAAACCAGCTTTGCACTCGTCTCCAACAACTTCCGGGAATGCGCCCCGGACGACCAACGCTTTTTTGGCATAATCCCTTCCTTAATTGCACCGTCCCGGCGGCTGCCGCAATGTCTCCGCATCCGATCCGGTGGCGTGAAGGCCGGCCGGGCTAACGCAGGAATGGAAGCGAATTTCTCATTAACGCTCCGCGATTGCCCCAGGGGCCATTCAACCGCAACGGCGCAGTTGGTTTTGATGATTACAACGACGCTAGGCCCCCGTGACGTCCTTGTCCACCAAACCTGGGACGGATGTCCACCGGCTGTCCTTGCTCTGGATCAACAGGGCGGCGATGACCCGTTTAACCTGCGTGGAGGACAGGATACCATTGAGGGTGGACGTAAAAGCCTCCTCGTTTAAACACTGCCTTTGCACATGCGTAGTGTGGTCGGTCAGGGTGAGCGGATAAATAGTGATGGAGTATTGCAGGGTAAGAATCGCAAACTTGTGGTTGTTGATGGCGGGAGCCGTAATGGCAAAATTGTAGATAAGGGTGTTATTGGCCGTCGGCTCCTGCTCAATCGAGGCGATCAGGACGCCCTTGGTGAGCTGGCTTAAAACCAAGGCCTGCTCGCGTAAAATCGAGGTTGGCGTCCGCTCACCGACCGGTTCAACGATCTCACCCCACATGTTTTCGGTGCTCATAAAATGATTGTGTCTCCATCATACCCTTGCGCCCCATGACTGCAAACATATTGGCTTCGTGATAAAGGAGTCCGAGCCCTGTCCAAACCGTTGAACACTCCTGCCGCCGGGGCAGGGCCGGAAATGAGGCTGTTATGTCGAGTTATTGCTATGAAGCTGTGGATGCCGGCGGGCTGAAGGTCCAAGGCTCCCTGGAGGTGACCGATCAAAACGAGGCGTTGAAGCGGATCAAGGAGATGGGGTTGTTCCCGACCAAGGTCGCGCAAGCCATGCCCTTCCGGCGCCGGTCGCGCCGGGCCGTGGCCGGCCGCCAAACATTCAGGATCCCGGCCCTGCGGATGCCGCGCGGGAGAATCAGGGCGGCCGCGCTCACCGTGTTCACCCGCCAGTTGGCGACACTGGTTGATGTGGGAATGCCGCTCCTGCGCGGGTTGCGTCTCCTGCAGGAGCAGGCGGAGAACCGCGCGCTTAAGGGAGTCATCACCGACATTGCCGTGGCCATCGAAGGCGGCTGTACCTTGTCCGAGGCTTTGGTGGCGCATCCCCGGGTTTTCAGCCCCCTCTTTGTGAGCATGGTCAAGGCGGGCGAAATCGGCGGCGTCCTCGAGGTGGCGCTCCGCCGCCAGGCGGAGTTCATGGAGAAGGCGATGAAAATCAAAGGCAAAATCAAGGCCGCCATGTTTTATCCCGTCGCCGTGATGGTGGCAGCGGCGGGCATCCTCACCCTGATGATGGTTTTCATCATTCCGCGGTTCCAGGCGGTCTTTGAAGGATTGCTCAACGGCCGGCCGATGCCGGCGTTTACCGTGGCGGTTTTGAACCTCAGTGAAATGTTCCGCAGCCATTTTCTGGCGGCCGGAACGGCGGTGCTGGCGCTGGCGGTGGCGCTGCAAATGGTCATTCACACCCGGCGCGGGCGGCGGCTGTTTGACCGCTTCAAACTGGGTGCGCCCGTTGCCGGCAGGATTGTCCGGAAGGTGGTGCTCTCACGATTTTCCCGGACCCTCGGGACCCTGCTGGGCAGCGGCGTGCCCATCCTGCAGGCGTTGACCATCGTGAAGGAAACGGCCGGCAACGTCATCGTGGGCGACGTGATTTCCAAAATCCATGACAGCGTGAAGGAAGGCGGGACCGTGGCCGGGCCGCTGAAGGAATCGCGGGTTTTCCCGGCCATGGTTTCCGGCATGGTGGATGTGGGCGAACAAGCCGGCGCGCTGCCGGACATGCTCATGAAAATTGCCGACACCTGCGACGAGGAGGTGGACAACTCCGTCAGTGCCATGACGTCGTTGCTGGAACCAATTATGATTGTCTTTCTCGCCGTCGTCGTGGGCAGCATCGTGATTGCGATGTTCCTGCCGATCATCATTGCGGTTGGAGGGGGTTGGGGCGCGGGCGGGGGCGGGGGCGGCGGGGCGGATGGAGGAATCTAGGTTCGGTCGTCAATCCACTACAGCCAAAGGTCGGAATTCACAATCATCACCAGCGGCCGGTCGTGGCGAAGATAAAGCTATAATTGTTTAACCCGGAGGTTTGACGATTGCGTCTGATTTGCGATGGAAAATCAGAAATATTTGGTCATGTTCAAGATAAGGTCTACCCGGCAACCAGCCAATATCGCGAATTTCTTCCGAGGCATCAAATACCTTAACCT